>CAYMSU010000691.1:0-2800 GCA_964393165.1 uncultured Enterobacteriaceae bacterium | reverse complement strand
GTACACGCGGGCGTAGGTCTGCGCGTCGATGCGCAGGACGCGGCCCTCGGCCACGGCCGCTCGGCTGTACTGGGGGACCGCCGAGCGCGGCACCTGGGCCTTGCGCGCAGGTCGGATGCGACTGCCCGGGTCGGTGGGGGAGGGGAAGTCGGGATGCCGCATGGTCTGGATGCTGCGCCGCATCCGCGCGCCCCCGGCGAGGGCATCGACGGGCGTGATCACTACGTCGGCTCGACCGATCTCGGGAAAGAAGGGCATGGGAGTCCTCGGGTCGCTCCCTGCTCAACGGATCACGACGAGCGCTCGTATAGGGTCAGCGCTCGGCGACCGCTCCCTCCGCGGCCGCCGCCTTGCGCGCGGCGCGGCGCCGCCGATCCGCGCGCTTGAGCTCCGCCGGGCCGGCGAACAGCCCGAAGGGCGGCCCGCCCGTCTTGTGGTGGACGTCGTGGGCGGCCCGGATCCGCCGCAGCGCTCGGAAGCGGTCGAGGAACTTCACGGGCAGGCGCCCGTGGGCGAGCCCGTCGTGGATCACGAAGTAGGCGGTGCCGTACAGCGTGAAGCCCGCCGCCACCCCCACCACGACCCCGAGAGCGATGCCCTCGAGGTATGACCAGCCGACGACGAATGCCACGATGGCGCCGACGGCGTGGGCCAGGGAGAACCCGTCGTTGGCCTCGAGGCCCTGCTGGGGACGGCCTTCCGAGGGATGGTGCGTGCGGTGGATGGACCACATCCAGCCGTGCCACACCGCCCCGTGCACGAACCGACTCCACGGCTCGAGGAGCGCCACGGTGGCCAAGGCCACCCCAATCCCGACGACGAGCTCGATCGACACACCCTTCTCCTCGTGGATCGAGCGATATCAATTATGCTTGGCGAGTGATGGACCGACCCTCCGTCGCGGGCCCCGCTGAGGAAGAGCTCGTGGCCGTGCTGCGCCGAGCCTCGCAGGTCGACGGGCCGGCGCGACTCTTCGCGCCGCGCGCGGCCCGGGGGCCCGCGCGGGCCGGCGGCTTGCTCCGGAGCGCGCGGGGGCGGGGCACCGAGGCCCTGCTCGACGCGCTCGTCGGGTCGCTGCTGGAGGAGGTGCCGGCGCCCTCGGGCTCGGCGCGGCACGTCTCGCTCACCGCCGAGGGCATCCGGTTCCTGGTGCGCCACCTGTCGGCCTCCGAGCGGGGCGACTGTGTGGCCGAGGCCTCGCCGCTGTACCAGCCCCGGCTGCTCGCGGCCTGGAAGGCGGTCGCCAGCGCTGCCGAGCAGCAGGAGATCCAGCGCTGCGCCACGGCCCTGTGGGGGGATCTGCTGCAGGGCAGCGACCCGCGGGCGTACGAGCGCGCCCGGGCCAAGGAGCTGGTGCTAAGCTGGAGCCGGGCCCAGGAGCCCGAGGTGCGTCGCGGGCTCGCCCGTGCGATGACGTCCCTCGGCCTCCGACAGCTCGGCGCCGAGGGCGAGCGCGTCTCCTTCTCGGCGCGCCAGCACACGAGCCCCGAGAGCCTGTTCCCCGGCGACGCGGCCGAGATCGTCGAGCCGGGGTGGGCGCTCGCCGACCCCGACGGCCAGGCCGACCTCCTCCTCAGGAAGGCCACCGTCGTTCCCACCCCACCCTCCGAGTGATCCCTCCATGTCCCACAGCCTCTGCATCGACCTCGGTGCGTCGTTCACCAAGGTCGCCTACCGTTCCGAGACCGCCGCCCAGGCGGCCCTGCTTCAAGACCCCGAGCTGCTCGACGAGCACCACTTCTGTGTCCCGTCGGTGGCCGCGCGCAACCGCGCGACCGACGCCTGGGTGTTCGGGCCCGATGCCGCGGATCTGCGCTCCGGCGCCCGGGTCGAGGTCCACGACAACTGGAAGGCCGACCTGTTCGGGGAGCAGGCGGACATCGACCTGCAGATCCTCGAGGGCGCCGATCCGCAGACGCAGGCGCTGCTCCGGGAGCGTGTGCCCGCCCTGCGCGCGCTCGAGGTCGCCACGCGGTTCCTTCAGTGGCTGCACGACGAGCAGATCCCGCGCATGCTCGGTCAGAAGGTCATCGGCGACGCCCAGGTCTCCCTGTGCGTGCCCGACTTCGTCCTCGACAGTCCTCTGGCCCCCCGCCTCGAGCAGATCATGCGGAGCGTGGGGTTCATGAACGACGGCACGATCACCTTGTCGGAGCCGAAGGCGAACCTGATCGGCGTGCTCACCGAGGGGCGGAACCCCCGCACGCGCGCGGGTGCGCCGAACCTGCCGGCCATGTTCGGAGACACCCGCGTCCTGCGGGCGCTCGCGCAGCCCGATCAGGCCGTGCTCCTGATCGACATCGGCGCGTTCACCACCGACCTCGCCCTTGCGAGCCTGGTGCACCATGAGGGCGGCGCGTTCGAGGAAGATCCGGCGACCTCGTGTCGGCTCGGGATCCGGCTGCTCGATGCCCGGATCCTCGACTCGGCCTCCCCCGAGGAGCGGGCCCGGGTGGAGGGCAGCCCTGCGGAGCGGGAGCACTTCCACGCCGCGGTGCACGGGGGGATCGGGCCCGCGCGGCCCGAGGAGTACGGGCTGACGCACGCCGCGGTGGAGGCGGCGGTGGAGCAGTTCACGAGCGAGATCCTCGACGCGGTCGACGGGTTCCTTGCGTCGTCGGACGAGGTCCGGGTGCTCTCGGCGGTGCTGACTGGGGGCGGCGTCAACGTGGTGGGGATCGGCAGCCGCCTGGCCGCGGGCATGGCCGCTCGGGGGGTGCAGGCGGTGCACGCGCCCACCTCGACCGACGCCCCCTCCGCGGTCCGCAAGTACGCGCTCGGGCCGGAGATCGTGCGCGGG
>CAYMSU010000690.1:0-2801 GCA_964393165.1 uncultured Enterobacteriaceae bacterium | reverse complement strand
GGGGGCGGCGGTGGGGGCCGCGGTGGGGGCCGCGGTGGGGGCCGCGGACCCGCGGGGGACGGTGCGCTCCGGCGAGGCGTCGCCCGGCGGCGGCGGTGTGGGGATCGGGGGTGTGGGGACCGACGGCGTGGAAACCGGCGGCCTCCGCCGTGGGGATGGTGGGAGATTGAGCGGGGCGTGCGCATCGAGAGGAAGGAGCCCGGACTCCGCCACCTCGGCCACTGCCAGCATGCCCTGCCCCGCCTGCCCGGCCTGGCCTGGCGGGCGCAACGGCGGCAGGGTGGAGCGCCCCACGGAAACCGGCCGGGGCGCCTCCTGCTCGTGCTCGGTGGCGATCTCGGCGACGCCGGTGCGAATCAGCTCGCCGATCACCAGCCGGGCCCGAAGCGGCTCGAGCGGCGCCTCCTGGATGATCGAGCGGATGGTGCGAGGACGGGCCGACAGCTTCGACACGAGCAGCGTGCGCGCCGGCCCCCGCCCGGGCGACTCGTCGCCCCGGACCACCCACAGATCGGGGTCGACCTCCATCGCCGCGTCGTAGTCGTCGCAGGTGGCGAGCACGAGCTCCCGCGTGTCGTGCCCGAGCTGGATGTTGTCGACGAACACCGCGCGCTGCGGCTCTGCGCGCGGCTGCAGTGCGCTCGACACGAACTCCGCGAGGTTCTGGATGAACCGGTCACGCAAGATTCCGTCGAGCACCGGTCCCGCCGCGAGCTCGAGGACGTCGCCGAAGACTTGACCGCCCTGGTGAACCCGAGCCTCCAGGTCCGCCCGGGCGTCGGCGTCGATCAGCCCACGGAGCGCGAGGACGCGGACGATCTGGGCGTCATCGTGCGGACAGGTCGCGGCCACGAGCTCGCCATCGAGCAGGTACGCGGAGACCTGCAGCCCGGCGCGCCCCACGCTGAGCCGGCCCGTGAAGCGCTGCTCGGAGTGTGCCAGGAGTCCCCGCGTCGCGTGGGTCTCTCGCGCCGTTCGGTTCAAGCCCGTCGTTCCCCCGCCCCGTACCGCACTGTAGCAGGACCGTGGCCGAACGCCCGTCCGGCTCAGTCCCTCATCGGTGCGCAAGCGGCTGACACGCAGCAGGTCCCCGATGGCGCGGCGATCAGCTGATGGTGGGGTCGTCCGGCAGATCCTCTTCGTCGAGGAACTCGATCAGCTGACTTCGCGCCCTGCTGAGGCGGGACATCACCGTCCCCAGCTTGATCCCGAGGTTATCGCTGATCTCGGCGTAGGACAGGTCGCTGTAGTACCGGAGCATGAGGATCTGCCGGTGGTTGGCGCTCAGGTTCTCCATCGCGGACAAGATTCGGGCCTGCTGCTCGCCCTTGAAGACGAGATCAGGCTGCTTGGCCTCGTCGGACGTCTTCCGCGGCACCGTCTCCAAGATGGCCGCGCGCCGCTTGCGGTCTCGCACCATGTTGAAGCACAGGTTGCTCGTGACCCGGTACAACCAGGCCTTCATGTTGAAGCCCTCGTCGAAGAAGCGACGCTCCCGCATCGCCCGGATGAAGACCTCCTGCGTGACGTCGATGGCCTCCTGCCAGTCCTTGAGGATCCACGCCGCGTGGTGGAACAGCGGATCCCGGTACTTGCGAATCAAGACCTCGGCGGCTGCGCGCTCGTCGCTTGCGGCGAGCGCCTTGATCTGCTCGTCGTCCAGAACTGGCGGCGAGTGTGTCGCGAGCGTCGCTTTCGGCATGGAATCCCCCGGTATGGTCGCGTGTCGGACGCCCCTCGACGGTCAGACCTTCAGCAGCGTGACGTGCGATGACGCCTGGTGTCACTGCGTGATGGGAGTACCGCCACCTTGACCACGCCCAAACATCTATACACTGCGCGAGGTTTCTGCCGCGACCCCCCTCATGATTCTTGACGTGCGGCTTGCACGAACCCAGGACCGCCTGCGCTAGACGCCAGGGCCGCCAGGCTCAATTCGAGGACCGGCCACCGAGCCCGGGGACATGCACGCCCCGCTCGTGAGCTACTTCGATCGCACGTTCGTACCCGGCATCTACGTGACGTACCACGCCCATGCCGGGATCCGAGGTAAGCACCCGCTCGAGGCGCGCCGCCGCCGCCTCGGTGCCATCCGCCACGACGACCATGCCGGCGTGCAGCGAGTAGCCCATCCCGACCCCGCCGCCGTGGTGGAAGCTCACCCAGCTCGCGCCGTTCACGGCGTTGATCAGCGCGTTGAGGATGGGCCAGTCGGCGACCGCGTCGCTGCCATCCAGCATGGCCTCGGTCTCCCGGTTGGGAGAGGCGACCGAACCGCAGTCGAGGTGATCCCGCCCGATCACGATCGGCGCCCGGACCCTGCCGGTGCGGACGAGCTCGTTGAAGATGGCACCCGCCCGGGCCCGCTCGCCGTAGCCGAGCCAGCAGATCCGACAGGGGAGCCCCTGGAACTGGACCTGCTCCCCCGCGAGGCGAAGCCACCGGACGAGGGCTTCGTCGTGGCTGAACGCCTCGATCAGCGCCCGATCGGTCACTCGTATGTCCTCGGGGTCGCCGGACAGCGCACACCATCGGAACGGGCCCTTGCCCTCGCAGAACAGTGGACGGATGTACTTCGGCACGAACCCCTGGAACGAGAACGCCCGGTCCTCCGGGAGGCCACCGTCGACCGCCATGGCGCGCAGGTTGTTCCCGTAGTCGAAGACGTGCGCGCCGGCCTCCCCGAGCATCACCATCGCGTCGACGTGGTCGGCCATGGACCGCTTGGCTCGCTCGACGTAGCCGGCAGGGTCGCGCTCACGTTCTTCTTCGCCGATGCATACCCGGGAGCGCCCGTCTGG
>CAYMSU010000689.1:0-2803 GCA_964393165.1 uncultured Enterobacteriaceae bacterium | reverse complement strand
CCCCGACACGCCTGCCCCTTCCGAGCGATTCGACCCGGTGGCGTGGGCGGGCGAGCAGGCGCGGCAGCGGGGTCCCCGGCCGACCTCGGCGAGTCGCGGCCAAGGTGGCGCGGGGAACCTGCTCCGCACGCTCGGCGTGGTCGCGGCCGGTGCGTTTGCGCTCGCCGTGGTGGTGGTGGTCGGGCTGGCGGTGCTCCAGCCCCCCCAGCCGGCCGACCCCCAGAAGGCAGCCGGGCTGCGGCCAAAGGCGTCCGCCGAGCCCGTGGCGATCGAGCCGGCGGCGCCGGCGCCCGCGGGGGCGGCGGCGGTTCCCGAGGCCCCGATGGCCGAGGCCCCGGTGGTCGCGCCGGTCCCCCGGGCGGCGCCGGCCCCCGTGGCGCCCGGGATCCTCCGGATCCGGAGCAACCGCAAGGTGCTCGTCTACGTCGACGGGAAGGCGATCGGCATGACGCCCCAGGACTACGCCGGGGCTCCCGGCAGCTACCGGGTGAGCGCGATGGTGCCGGGCCAGCCGAAGACCCGGCAGACCCGCGAGCTCGAGCTCGACGAGCCGGGCCACGAGCTCGACGTCATGTTCCGGTTCTGAGGCCGCAGGTGTCCAACGAGCCCGATCCCGATCGTCCGAACCTGCAGGCGTCGCTGTACGGGCTCGTCGTGCGCCCCGAGATTGGGCTGTGGACGCTCGCCTTCATCGTGCTCGGCGAGCTGGCGGCGTTTGCCATGGCGCCCGACGAGTGGTCCGTCCTCCGCCGCGTCTCGGCGGGGGTCCTGTTCGGTGTCGGGGCCACCTTCTGCCTGCTGTTGCCCCGCATGATCGGGGGGCGCGACTACAACTGATCCCCGCAGCGTCAAAGCGGGCCTGGCGCCCAGGTTTTTGCGCTGGTTGTGAAGTGGTACGCTCTCGTCGGGGGTGTAGCCATGCACTCGGTCGTCGTGGTCGGAGCGGGGCCGGCCGGTCTCGCGTTTGCGATCTCTCTCGCGCGTGCGGGCGCGGGACATCGGATCACGGTCGTCGATCGCCGCGCGGTCGGCGACGTCCACGGGTACGGGGTCACCCTGCGGGCGCCGTCCCTCGCGCCGCTCGAGCTTGGGCCGCTGATCCAGGGCCCCGCGCTCGAGGGGCGGGCCCTGTGGTTTCGCGGCGCGCCCCTCGTCGACCTGCCCAACCCCGCGGCTGGGCACCTCGTCGCCATGTCCCGGGGGGAGCTGATCCGTGCACTGGTGCGCCGCGCGGAGGGCCTGGGGGTCTCCCTTCGGTGGCAGACCCCCGCGGATCGGGTCGACCCCGCGGAGCACGACCTCGTGGTCGCCGCCGACGGGGCGTCGAGCGCGCTGCGCGAGCGCTTGGCGACCACCTTCGCGCCGTCGGTGACCTACGGTGCGAACCACTTCGCGTGGCTGGGCACCTCGCGCGTCTTTCGCAAGCTCACCATCATGGTGCGCGACGAGGACGTGCCCATGCTCGCGTGGGCCTACCAGTACGCCGAAGACCGCAGCACCCTGATCGTGGAGGTCTCCCAGGCGACGTTCGGTCGCGTGCAGCCCACGCCCGCTGACGTCGCGCGCATCCTCGCGCAGGAGCTCGAGGGGCACCCCGTGCTCGGCAGCCCGGGGTCCGTCTGGCCGAGGTTCCCCACCGTGCGGTGCGCCGAGCTCGTCCACGAGAACGTGGTGCTCATCGGGGATGCCGCGCACACCACGCACTACTCGCAGGGGTTCGGCACGCTCTTCGCCTTCGACGACGCGCAGGTGCTCAGCCAGGCCCTCCTCGAGGCCCCCTCGATCGACGAGGCGCTGTCGCGCTACGCGCACACCCAGCAGCCGAAGGTGGCCGAGTTCCAGGACACGAGCACGCAGAGCATGCACTGGGCCGAGGCGGTGGTGCGGGCGGCGGATGTGCGGGACGAGGCGGCGATCCGGGCCCAGGTGGCCCTGCGGTGGCCCGAGAATGCGGTGACGCCCGGGCCGCTCGACCCGCGCTGATGTTCAGCTCCGCGGGCCGAAGATGGCGGTGCCCACGCGGATCCACGTGGCGCCGTGGCGGATCGCGACGTCGAAGTCGTGGCTCATCCCCATCGACAGCTCGGTCAGCGGCAAGCCTCGGTCGCGCCCGCGCGCGGCGAGGTCGGCGAGCTCCTCGAAGAAGGGGGCCATGTCTTCCGGATCCTCGCGAAACGGGGGCAGCGTCATCAGGCCCACGATGTCCATGCCGTCGATGCGGTGGAGCTCGGCGCAGCGGTCGAGCACCGCCGCTGGAAGCACCCCGCCCTTCGACGCCTCGTCGCCCAGGTGGACCGACACGAGGCCCGCGAGCGGCCCGGGGGCACGCTGGACGAGGGCTTCGACCTGGGCCACCGACTCGAGCGCATGGATCCGGTGGGCGACGGGGGCCACGTACTTCGCCTTGTTCGACTGCAGCCGGCCGAGGAAGTGCCACCGCAGGTGATCGGGGAGGGCCGGGGGCTTGTCGCGGAGCTCCTGGGCGTAGCTCTCGCCGAAGTGGATCTGGCCCGCGTCGACGGCGGCCTGGAGGACGGGCACGGGGAAGGTCTTGGACACGGCGACGAGGGTGACCTCGGCCGGATCTCGCCCCGCGGCGGTGCAGGCGGCGTGCACCCGCTCCCGCACGTGGGCGAGGCGCTGCGCGACGTCAGCCACGGTCGGGCTCGAGGCCGAAGCGCTGCAGGGTGGCGAGGGCCTGCTCGAGGGGGAGGCCCACGACGTTGGTGTAGGAGCCCTGCACATCGGCCACGAGCACCGCTCCCAGCCCCTGAATGCCGTACGCGCCGGCCTTGTCGTCGGC
>CAYMSU010000688.1:0-2804 GCA_964393165.1 uncultured Enterobacteriaceae bacterium | reverse complement strand
GATGCCACCGACGCGGTCGTAGAAGGCCACGACGGGGCCGGCCTCGCGGTCGTCGGCGGCACCGTGACGTGGCGCGGGGGCCGCCTCGAGGCCAACGGGGCGGGCCTCGGGCTCTCCACGGACCTCACGAACCTGTACGTGGGCGGCGGCACCGTCACGGTGCTGGGTACGAAGGCGGTGCCCGTCCTCCTCACCGGGGGCCTCGGCACGAACGTCGGGCTCGACGGCGGCGTCCTCGAGATCGAGCACGCGGAGATCACGAACGCGCTGCGCCACGGCGTGGAGTTGGTGGGCTCGACCGCCCTCGAGCTGTCCCAGGTGGTCGTGTCGGGCAACGGCGACGCGGGCATCGACATCGACGCGGCGGCGACGGGCACGCTGTACGTGCGCGACACCACGTTCTCGGACCAGCGGGGCTCGGGGGTGTACACGCGGGCGTGCATCGACCACGACCTGGGGAACCTCGGCGACCCGGGGGGCAACCGGTTCGAGAACAACGTCACCTTCGCCTACGAGGACGACGAGGCCCAGCTGTGAGTGGACTTCCCGGCGTTCTGCTACGAGACGTTCGCGGCGGTGGGCACCACGTTCGTGCAGAAGGGCATCACGACGTCCCCGACGAACTGCGTGTACGGTCCGGATCGGTTCACGCCGGAGAATGGCCTGGCGCCGGACTACCGGATCGACAGCTACGGCACGATCCGGTTCAATGCCGCAGGCGAGTGCGACTGACGCGGTAGGTTCGCACAGTGGTTGCCGCCCGGCTCGACGCTTCCTCGTCCTCTCGTCTGTCCTGCTCGGGCTCTGCGGGCTGGTCTACCATCAGGCGCGCGTGGTTGCCCTCACCCATCGGGACGTGCCGCGGACGTTCCTCTCGCTCTCCGAGGGCCTCGGGAGCTACGACCTGCGCCAGGAGTGGAAGCCGCGGCTGTTCTCGAACACTCTCGCGACCGCGACCACCCTCTGCTTCGTCTCGGGTCGCGCGGAGCTCACGAGACAGTCGCTGCAGGCCGCAGTCGGCGCGTATGCCGCGGCATGGTTCGCGGCGATCGGCCTGCTGCTCGTGGCCTGGCGTCGTGAGCAGGCGCTGCTCTTCCTGTTCGGCACCTACGCAGCGGTGTCGTTCGGCTACATGCCCGGCCTTGGGGACCCCCGAGTCTATCCATGGGACCTGCCTGCCCTCTTCTTCTTCTGGGCCGCCATCGTCTCGATCGATCGAGGCCACTGGCGCTACCTGGTCGCCCTGGTCGTCGTGGGGACCGGCTTCAAGGAGACGGTGGCCGTCCTGTGCGTGGCCTTTCTCTTGGCGCCGACCTCGATCCGGAGCCGGGCACTCCGCTTCGGCACCGCCATCGCCCTCTGTGTCACACTGAAGGCGGCCATCGACGTAGTAACCGCCAACCCGAGCCCGCTGTGGACCATGACCACGGGCCACGAGAGCGTGCCCGGCACCCGCCTCGCGCGAAACCTCGCGCGGTTCAGGGAGATCGGCCCGGCGAACCCCTTCCTGGTCAACGCGGGTACGCTACTCGCCTTCTTCTTCCTCGACAGTCGCGCCCAGCGCTCGGTCATGCTCAAGTCGATCGCGGTGGTTTTCACACTTGGGGTGCTCACCTTCGGGCTCGTGCAGGAACACCGCATCTGGTTCGAGATGATTCCCGTCGCACTGTACGCGCTCGCCTCATGGGCTGCACGGTCGCATCCCGGGACCGATCGCGCCGATGCGACGGGGCCGGGGCCTGGTTAGCTGCGGCCGCGTAGACTGCCGAGGCTCGGGTTCGCATCCGACTTGCACCGGAGCGGCCATGAAGCGCCGTCGCATCGTCATTCTCGCGCACGAGTCGGCCGCTCGGCGGGCCAACCGCTATCTCGTCGACGCCTATGCAGAGGTCTGGAGAGAGGACGGGCACGAGGTCGTTACGTTGCACGGCCTCGATCGCTGGGTCGACGGTGACCTCGTCATCGTACACGTCGATCTGTCGGTCGTCCCCGACGAGTACCTCGAGTTCGCCCATCGGTACCCGGTCGTGCTCAACGGCCGCGCGCGCGACATCCGAAAGCGGTCATTCAGCCAACAGCTCGTGCGCCCCGGAAACGGGTGGCGCGGCCAGGTGATCGTGAAGTCCGATCTCAACTATGGCGGCCTCCCGGAGCGGCTGGCGGGAACCCGGACCCGGTCGTGGTTCAAGTCGCCCATGCACTACCGGATCTGCCACGTCGACGAGGTCCCCGAGCCGCTGTTCGACCATCCGGACATCGTCGTCGAGCGCTTCACGCCGGAACTGGAGGATGGCCTATACCACGTCCGAGCCATGGTCTTCCTGGGGGGGCACGTCAGCTGCACCCGGATGGGCGCACGGCGGCCCGTGGTGAACGGCTCCACCCAGGTCCGCGTGCAGAATATCCCGCCAGATCCCGCGATCCTCGCCCGTCGGGAGGCGCTCGGCTTCGACTACGGAAAGTTCGACTACGTAATGTGGCAGGGGGAGCCCTTGCTTCTCGACATCAACAAGACCGTGGGGCCCCCACCGAAGACGAGCGACCCGGAGGTGATCGCGGAGCGACGCCGGCGGGCGGAGGCCTTGTACGCATACTTTCCAGAAGCGGAGTCGCGATGAGCGGGCCGGGACCCGTCGTACGGGGAGTGGATCACGTCACCATCGCGGTCCACGACCTCGAGGCGTCCATCCGCTGGTACACCCAGGCCCTCGGCTTCGAGCTCGCCGAGCGACGGGACGTGCGAGGCGCACTGTCGAGCGCACGCACGGCCGTGCTCCGCAACCGCGCGGCGATCGTTGTGGTGG
>CAYMSU010000687.1:0-2816 GCA_964393165.1 uncultured Enterobacteriaceae bacterium | reverse complement strand
GTCGTGCTCTACCTGGCGGCGCCGGCGCTGGTGTTCCACAGCCTGGCGTCGCGGTACGCCTCGTTCGTGGGACACCTCGCCGAGGTCCCGATCCACGTCTGGTCATTCGATTCCCGGGGCCACGGACACTCCGGGGGCAAGCAGGGCCACGCCGACCGGCTCGAGCAGCTGGCAGCCGATCTCGACGAGATCCTGCCCATGATCCTCGACCGCAGCGGCGCCTCGAGGGTCGTGCTCTACGGCCACTCCCTCGGAGCCGCAGTCGTCGGCTGGTACCTCACCCGCCACCCGCCCCACGAAGCCATCGTCGCCTCGTGGATGAGCTCGATCCCTGCGAGCGTGGACCGAACGCTCGAGATCCGGATCAAGGACGCCGCAGGCACCGTCCTCGACGCCGTCGCGCCCTCCCTCACGCTACCGAGCGGCCTGCGTGCTCAGGACATCTCGAGCGTGCCTGCAGAGGTGGAGCGCTACACGAGTGATCCGCTCGTCCACGGAATGGTCTCCGTCCGACTGGGCCGGTCCGTGCTCCACGACACGCCCCGGGTCGTCGATGGGGCCCAGGCGATCACGATGCCGGTGCTGATGTGGCACGGCGCCGAGGACCACATCGCCAGCGCGGCGGGAAGCCAGGAGGCCTTCGCTCGCCTGGGCAGCGCCGACAAGACCCTCCGGATCTTCCCCGAGGCGCGCCACGAGGTCCACCACGAGACTCCCGAGACGGTGGGTGAGCTGTTCGAGATGCTGCGGACCTGGCTGTCCGAGCGGTCGCTCACCGGCCGATGACCGCGCTCGCCTTCTTCGTGGCGTCGCCGTCGGCCGCGCAGATTGCCAACGTCACGTTCGGGACCGAGTACGTGCCCGCCGGACTGTCGCCGGCCGCCCGCCAGCGCCCCGGGGTCGTCGTCGAGGCGCAAGCCCAGACGCTTCCCGGCCTCCGATCGCCGACAGGCCTCGTCCTGAGCCCAATCGTCCCGCGCCTCTCCGCGGGCGTGGCCCAGCCTCTCCCCGGGGGATGGTGGACCGTCGGAGCGTCGGGCGCGGTGGTCGTCTCCGGCGACGGCGGCGACCGCGGTACGTCGTGGAGCTTGGGCGGCGGCGCAGCGTGGGCGTCGCCGGGCGGGGCGGTGTGGCTCGGGCCTGCGCTGACCGTCGACTACCTCGCGTTCCGGTCGCTCGACGATCGCCACCGGCGCTTCGGCGCGACGCTCGAGCTCGCCTCGGGCTTCCGGCTGCATCGGCGCCTCGACGTCCTGTTCCGCATGGGCGCCGCCGGGGCGTTGGTCCGGTCCGACACGCGCCGGCGCGGACTGCGCACCGAGCACCTGCTCGAGCCTCGGTTCGTGTGGGGTGTGGATCTGCATGCATCGCCGAGAATCGGCGTCACGCTACTGTCTCGGTTCGGGGTGCGCGAGCTGATCCCCAGGGTGCCCTCGGGCGTCGTCGTCTCGCTCCGGTACCGGGCCGCCAGGAATCATCCGCCAGGCGAAGGCAGGGCCGCGGGCGAGTGATTGTTCGCGTTCGCACTGCGCCGCTGCCAATCTGTCCCGTATCCGCCAACGCCCGGAAACAAAACGTGGCAGGCCCCACAGATGAAAGTGAGCCGTTGGGGTGTCGTCCAAACACAGCTCGTTCCGCCTCATCGGCTCCACCCCAGGGGTGTCGCGAACTGTCACGGGATGTCCCAATCCCCGGATCCCCGCTCACGCAACTCGAAACCTGAACGATTAGCGACCAGGGCAGCGCCGAGGTGGAAGAAAACCTGCTGCCCGGGTGTACCGATACACAGGGGGAGGAAACACAGATGGCCCACTTCAAGCCGGCTCGCAGTCGGCGGTGGACGGCGGAAGAAGAGAAGGAAGCCGGCCGCGCGATCCGGGCTGCGGAGGCGCGGGCGCTCGAGCTCGTCCAGGCGATCCCCGTAGCGGAGGAGATCCTCCTGCGCACCCCCAAGCGTGCGGAAAAGACGAAGGCGGGAGCGGTTGCGCGTCTGGAGGAGGCCATCGAAGCCCTCTGGCGAGCCTCCCAAGAGGACGCTTCGCTTCGCGAGGTGGCGCGGCGGGCCAAGGGAGCCTGGGCAGAGGCGGAGAATCACCGCTGGCGGCTCGCCATGTCCGGGCGCCGGATCGCCCACGGCGAGGCTCGCAAGCTCGCGGGCCCCTTCATGGACGAGGCGGACCTCGTTCAGGAGGGCTACATCGGCCTGCTGCGCGCGGCGAAGCGCTTCGACCCCGACCGGAAGATCCGCTTCAGCACCTACGCCCGGTGGTGGGTTCGCGCCCAGATGACCCGGGCGATCGACCACAACGGCCGTCCGGTGCGACTCCCCGGGGGCGCGGTCGAGCAGACCAGGAACCTGCGCAAGGTGATCCAGGAGTACGAGCTCGCCGGCCAGGACTACACGATCCGCGATCTCGCCCGAGAGGTCGGTATCGAGGAGCGTCGAGCGCGCTTCCTGCTCCAGCAGGGCAAGACCGTGTCCCTCGACGAGCCCGTGGAGGAGGGGCCGCGGCAGCGAAACCTCGACTACTTCCTCGAAGACGACGAGGCGATCGACCCCGAGGAGGAAGCGGTCCGGATCCAGGAGCTCAAGCGCCTCAAGATGGCGCTGTCGGAGGTCCTCACCGAGCGCCACCGTCACGTCCTCGCGCGCCGCTACGGCCTCGACGACGACCAGTTCCGTACGCTCTCCGAGGTCGGCGAGGGGCTCAACCTCTCACGGGAGCGGGTGCGTCAGATCGAGCGAGAGGCCCTCGGCCGACTCAAGGATGCGGAGATCCGCGAGGTCGCCTGAGGACTCGCTTGCCCCTCCGAGG
>CAYMSU010000686.1:0-2821 GCA_964393165.1 uncultured Enterobacteriaceae bacterium | reverse complement strand
GGGGCCGCCGGTCTCGAGGTAGATCCACATCCGGCCCTCGCGGTCGTCGCTCGACAGCCGCGTGCGGAACACGCGCACCCCCCACTCGTCGAGGTGGGCGGACACGGTGCCCTCGAGCGCGCGCACGATGTCGTCGCGCTCGTAGATGTCGGCCTGGGGGGGCACCGTGTAGCGCACGACGAAGTCGTTGAGGTTGCCCTCGTCGCTGTCGGTGCACTGGACGCCGGGCATGGCCACGAACACGGTGAGCAGGCCCATGGCGAGGAGGCTCAAGGCCCCGTCGGTGCGGCGGCGCAGCGTGGCGTCGAGCACGCGCCGGTAGCGGGCGGACAGCCACCGCAGCCACCCCGGATCCTCACGCACCTGCGCGTGGCCGATGTAGCGCGTGGCGAGCGGGGCGAAGAGCAGCGCGACGAGCAGGCTCGCGGCGAGCGCGTAGACCACCGGCAGCCCGAGCACCCGCAGGAAGAAGGCGAAGGTGGCGTTGTCCGACATGAGCATGACGGGCAGGAACACCACCATCGTGGTGAGCGTGGAGACGATGATCGCGAGGTTGACCTCGGCGGTGCCCGTGATCGCGGAGGTGCGCGGCGCCTGGCCCTCCCCCCGCCGCCGGTAGATCGTCTCGACGACCACGATGGCGTTGTCGACCACCATGCCCACGGCGAGCATGAGCCCCATCATCGAGATCAGGTTGAGCGTGCTCCCCGTGAAGTAGAGCACGCCGATGGTGATCAGCAGCGAGAACGGGATCGACGCGGCGATCAGCAGCGTCATCCGCCACTCGCGGAGGAACAGGTAGAGCACCCCGACCGCGAACAGGCCCCCGAACAAGGCGGTGCTCGCGAGCGTGTAAATGCTCTGCCGGATGAGCTCCCCCTGCGAGAAGAAGACGAAGAACTGCGCGCCCTCGGTGCGCGGATCTGCCTGGAGCTCCTCGAGCGCGGCGGCGACCGCCTGGGTGGTCTGCACGGTGTTGGCGCTGGACTCCTTGCGGACCGCGATGGCGGCCGCCTCCTGCCCGTTGACCCGGTTGATGGAGGTCGAGTAGGCGGCGCGCAGGCGCACGTCGGCGATGTCGCCGAGCACGATGTCGCCCTGCACGGGGTAGCGCTCGAGGTCCTCGACCCCCTCGAGGGGCGACAGCGAGCGGGCGTGACGGATGAGCCCGCGGTCGACGATCTGCCCCGAGGACAGCTGGAAGTTGTCTTGCTGCAGGCGGCGCTGCAGCTGGCCCAGGTTCACGCCGTGGGCGTAGGTCCGCTCCCGGTCGTAGTCGATGTAGACGCCCCGCTGGGGCACGCCCCACACGTCGAGCGCCGCGACCCCGGGGATCCGCTCGAGCACGGGCTGGACCACCCGCGTCATCACGTAGTAGGGGTCCTCGACGTCCTCCGGGAACGACACGCCGGCCCAGATCACCGGCTCGTCGTTCGGGTTGTAGCGGTACACCCCGTAGCGCTCGACGTCGTCGGGCAGCTCGGGCATCGTGCGCTCGAGCCGGTCCACGATGGTGTTGTAGGCCTCGTCCATGTCGGCGGCCTGGCCGAACTCCACGCTGAACTGCGCGGAGCCGGGGTTGGCCCGGCTGTTGAGGTTGCGGATGCCGGGCACGGTGCCGAACTGCGCCTCGATGGGGCGCACGATGCGCTCGTCGACCTCGGCGGGGCTCGCCTCGGGGTAGGGCACCCAGACCCACAGCCAGCCGGGCTCGAACCCCGACGGCATCATCTGCAGGGGAATCCGCCACGAGGCGACGAGCCCGATCACGAGGCACGCCACGAACACCATGAGGACGGTGACGGGACGGTCCCAGGCGAGCTGGGGGAGTCGTTCGCGGAGGTTCATGGCCCTGCCGGTACGGGGGTCTGCCGAGGTAATTGCGCCGCGGGGGACGTGCCCCGTCCCAACTTGTCAGCCGGCGCCAGGGTGCTAGGCTCCCGAGCCATGCTCCTCGCCCTCGCCACCGCCCTCGGCCCGGCCGCCCTCGCGAACCCCGTCGCCTACGTCGGGGCCACCCTGCACCGGGTGTCCCGACCGCCCATCGACGACGGGGTGCTCGTGGTCGAGCAGGGGCGCATCGCGGCCGTCGGCGCCCGCGGGGAGGTCGCGATCCCCGCCGGCGCGCAGCAGGTCGATCTGGCCGGCAAGGTCGTGATCCCCGGCCTGGTCGACACGCACAGCCACATCGGCGGGTCCGGGCTCAACGAGAGCTCGGGGCCCCTGCAGCCGGCCGTCTCGGCCGTCGACAGCTTCGACGCCACGCACGTGAGCGTGCAGCTCGCCCAGGCGGGGGGCCTCACCACGGCCAACGTGATGCCCGGCTCGGGCACCCTGGTCGGCGGCCAGACCGCCTACCTCAAGCTGCGCGACGCCGCCGCGATCGACGACCTGCTGTACTGCGAGGACCGGCGCGAGGACATCTGCGGCGGCATGAAGATGGCCAACGGCACGAACCCGCAGGGCGCGAGCGGCCCCCGCACCCGCATGGGCGCGGCCGCGATGCTCCGGCAGCGGCTGATCGACGCGAAGAAGGCGGGCCCGAAGGAAGACGGCGGCACGCGCAAGAAGCGGCGCAAGGCGCGGGCCTCCGCCTCCCCTACGCGCTCGTCCGATCTCGGGAACCGCGCGCTCGACGAGGTCCTCGCGAAGCAGCGCACGGTCCACTTCCACACCCACCGCGCCGACGACATCGTCACGATCCTCGCGCTCCGCGAGGAGTTCGACCTCGACATCGTGCTGCACCACGTGAGCGAGGCGTGGAAGGTCCCCGACCGCATCGCCGATGCCGGCGTGGCCTGCTCGCTCATCCTGATCGACA
>CAYMSU010000685.1:0-2832 GCA_964393165.1 uncultured Enterobacteriaceae bacterium | reverse complement strand
CCATTCGGGGTTGAGGCGACGATCACGGATGGACAGCGTCAGACAATTGCACCTAGGCCTCCCCCATGGAGGCCCTCGTGCGCAGTCCCGCTCTCGTCCTCAGCTTGTCGCTTCTCGTCGCCTGTGCCAAGGCGAGCACCCCGCCCGCCGGCATCGCCGCGACGGCCTCCGACGAAGGCCCCGCGGACCTGGCCATCTACACGCTCACCGGCCCCACCTTCGACGCCATCGTCGAAGATCCGGCCCGCTGGGCCGGGCGTGCCGTCGAGGGCGAGGTCGCCGTCGGCCCCGTCATCGACGACGGGCAAGGGTTCTGGATCGAGAGCCGCCCCGGGGACCGGCTGCTGGCCGTGCTGATCGGCGACGTCGACGACGAGCTGTGGGAGATCACGCCGGGGCAGACTGTGCACCTGTCGGATGCTGTCGTCCGCAGGCCGTCCGACCTCGGGGCGATGGCCGGGCGTCCCCTGGCCGGCCCCACCCGCGACGCGGCGGAGGTCGCGCCGGCGTTCCTGGCCGTGGATCCCTCCGACGTGCTGATCGTCGACCGTTAGCCGCGCCCGGCTACTTCGGGCGCATCCGCTCGTCCGGCCGCGCCGGCGGATCGAACGTGAACACCTCCCGCGGCAGGTGGGCCAGCCGCGCCGCGTCGTACGCGTGAAAGCCCGCCTCGCGCAGCCGGCGGTCCCGACCCACGTGGGTCACCGGCGCCGAAAACTCCACGATCGGGTGCTCGTCGGTGTTCAGCGGGACGTCCGGCAGCCGCCTCCAGTCCCCCACGTAGGTGGCGACCAGGTCGTCCACGTCCTCCAGCACCCGCTCGCGCCCCCGCGGAGGCGGGCGCCGCGCCGACAGGCGCGCCTCCAGGTCGGCGCGCGAGAACCGCCGGGGGGTCGGGACCCCCACGAGCGCGAACAGCGGTCGCTCCTCGTGCCGCGACAGCTGCCACAGCGCCACGTGCTCGAACGCCGCGTGCAGGCTGTTCGCGACCACGTCGAGCTCGCGGCCCCCGACCTGCCAGCCCGCCAGCCACTGGACGAACACCCCGTCCTCGGCCAGCCGCCGGCGGACCGCCGCGAAGTGCTCCACCGTGTAGAGGTACCCGGTCTTCGACTCCCACGGCACGAACAGGTCGGCCACGATGACGTCGTAGCGCTCGTCGCTCGCGCCGAGGAGGCGCCGCCCGTCCCCGACGATGAGCGAGACGCGCGGATCGTCGAGCAACCCTCGGTTCTCCTTGGTGAACCACCGGGCCGCCTCCACGACCTCGGGGATGAGCTCCATCACCGTGATCTGGGCGATCTCCGGCCGCTCGAGGGCCGCGCTCGCCGTGACCCCGGTGGCGAGGCCGATGAACGCCACCTTCTCGGGGGCGGGGTGCAGCGCGAGAGGGAACTGGCCCTGGCGGAGCTGCATCGCGCTCGAGCTGCGAGATCCCAGCCCGTAGTGGAGGTTCTGCTGCAGGCGCCGGTGATAGTCGTCGGCGTCGCGCGTCACGTCGGTCCACCCGTAGGGGCCGGTGTACCGGGCGATCAGGAACTCGTCGCGGCCAAGGCCGTCGTGCTGCCGGGAGAGCAGCGTGGACGCGACGAGCACCCCCGAGGCGACGGCCACCCCGAGCAGGAGCCGGCGCCGGTGGCGCGCGAGCGGCCAGCCCACCACGATCGCGAGCGCGAGGTAGGGCACGGCGAGGGCCGCGAACGAGCTCCACAGGCCGAGCCCGGGCAGGAGCAGGAAGCTCGCGCCGATGGCGCCGGCGGCGGCGGCCAGCGTGTTGGCGGTCGTCAGCCGGCCGACCACGGGCCCGGGGCGCGCATCCGCGCCCGCGAGGTGCCACGCGAGCGGGAGGACCAGGCCCATCGCGAGGACGGGCACCAGGACGACGGCGGCCACGAGCAGGGCGGAGGCCGCGAGGTAGCCCGCGAACACGCCCCCGGCCGCGAAGTAGGCGAGGCCCTGGATCTGCACGAACAGGCTGACCGACAGCGGCAGCGTGGCGGCCGCGACCAGCGAGGCGCCCACGAGCAGGGCCCGGGCGTCGTACCGCTGCAGCGCCCACCCCGCCGCGGTCGACGCGATCGACAGCGACAGGAGCACCACGAGGAGGATGGCGGCGAACGTGTAGGTGCTGTTGTGGAACACGAGCGAGAACAGCCGCACGTAGAGCACCTGGGCCCCGAGGCTGCCGAGCCCCGACACCGCCGCCGCCAGGAGCCAGATCCCCGCCTCGCGCCCCTGCCCTGGCTCGCGGGGGGCGGTGGCCGGCGGCGCGGGGGCCTCGGCCTCGAACCGGGAGCGGAGCGACCAGGCGACGGCCCCGACGAGGAGGGACCCCGCGGCGGCGACGAGGCTGGTGGTCACGACCCCCACGGTGGGGAGCATCGCGGTGCTCGCCACGACGCCGAGCACCGCGCCCGCCAGGTTCGCGGCGTAGACCGTCGCGACGCGCGAGGTGCCCGCCCGGTCGGAGCCGGCGGCGGCGGCCTGCGCGACGAACGGCAGGCTGGCCCCGAGCGCGGTGGTGCCCGGGAGCAACACCAGCAGCGCGACCAGCACCCGGCTCAGCCCACCGTCGATCGCGTCGGGCAGCAGGCCGAGCAGCCCTGGGAGGAGCAGCGCCCACGCGCCGACCGCCACCTCGGCGAGCGCGTAGCCCACCAGCGGCTGCCGCATGCGGGCGCTCCGCGGACCGGCGAGGGCGTAGCCCACCGCCATGCCGAGGAAGTACGCGGCCAGGACGATCGCGGCCGCGCGCGCGGTCTGGCCGAACGTGAGGCCGAGCTGCCGCGACCACGACACCTCGTAGGCGAGCCCGGCCGCGCCGGAGGCGAC
>CAYMSU010000684.1:0-2840 GCA_964393165.1 uncultured Enterobacteriaceae bacterium | reverse complement strand
CCGCTCACCACCACCTTCCGCACCGACGGGCGGGTCGGCTCGGTGGACGTGGGCGCGGGCGCTGATGCCCGGTCCACCGCCTTCGGCTACGATCCGGATGGGTATCTGCAGACGGTGATCGACCCGATGGCACGGCTGTGGACATACACGCGCGACCCGGGGGGGCGCGTGACGAGCCTCCGCCGTCCCGACTCCGAGAGCATCGGCTTCACCTACGATGAAAACGGCAACGTCGAGTCGGTCACGCCCCCGGACCAGCCCGCCCACCTCTTCGGCTACACGCCGGTGGACCTGATGGGCTCCTACTCGCCGCCGGTCGTCGACGACCCCTCGCCGGCGACGACCTACACCTTCGACCGGGACCGGGTCCTGACCGGAGTCACCCGCGCCGACGGGTCGACCATCACCTACGACTTCGACGAGGAGCGCGACCTGCTGACGTCGATCACCTGGCCCATACCCTTCGGGTCCACGGTATTCGACTACGACGTCGGCGGCGACGGCGACCCGGACAACGACACCGGGCAGCTCGTCTCGGTGACGGCTCCGGACGGCGAGTCCATGGCCTTCGGCTACGACGGCTCGCTGCCCACGAGCACCACGTGGACCGGCACCCTCGACGCCTGGGTCGAGGTCCAGCACGACGCGGACCTGCGGGTCGAGCACCTGTCGCTCTCGGACTCGGCCACGGGCCCGGCGACCTACTGGCTCGACTACGCCTACGGGGACCCGGACGGGCTGATGACCGCGGCCGGCGACCTCGCGATCACCCGGGACCCGGTCAACGGCTTCGTCTCCGCCACGAGCCTCGGCAGCGTCACGACAGCTCAGACCTTCACGGCCTTCGGCGAGCTGGAATCGACCTCGGCTTCCTACGCCGGCACCCCGCTCTACGGGGCGACCTTCACGGCCCGAGACGACCTCGGCCGCATCCGGCAGGTCGACGAGACCGTGGACGGCACGCTGGTCACCCGCGAGTACGTCTACGACACGGCGGACCGCCTCGACCAGGTCTGGCACGACGGGGTCCTGGTCGCGGACTACGACTACGACCCGAACGGCAACAGGACCCGCGCCCAGGACTTCCTCGCGGGCACGGACATCACCGCGACCTTCGACGCCCAGGACCGCATCATCGACAACGGCGGTGCGACCTACGACTTCGACGACAACGGCTTCCTGCTCTCCCGCACCCGCCCCGGCGGCAGGACGGACTACGAGTACGACGCCATGGGCGCGCTCCGGAGCGTCACGCTGGAGGACGGCACCGAGGTGGAGTACGCCATCGACCCCACCGGCCGCCGCATCGCGCGGAGTGTCGACGGCACCCCCACGCACCAGTGGGTCTACCAGGACGCCCTGAACCCGGTCGCCGAGCTGAACGGCTCCGGCGCCCTCCGCTCGGTCTTCATCTACGGCACCCGCCCCCACGTCCCGGACTACATGGTCCGCGGCGGGGCGACCTACCGCATCATCAGCGACGTGCGCGGCAGCGTCCGCCTCGTGGTGAACATCGCCACGGGCGAGGTGGCGCAGAGGATCGACTACGGCGCATGGGGGAGGGTGCTCTCGGACACGAGCCCCGGCTTCCAGCCGTTCGGATTCGCGGGGGGCCTCTACGACCCGGAGACGGGCCTCGTGAGGTTTGGGGCGAGGGACTACGACGCGGAGATCGGGCGGTGGACGGCAAGGGATCCCATCCTCTTCGGCGGAGGCCTCAACCACTTCCTCTACGCGGGCGGGGACCCGATCAATTACATCGACCCGGACGGTCATCGCGGCGTCGCCCAACTAGCAGCGTGGTCTCTGATGCTTCAACTCGCGTGGGCCATCTTCATCGGGCCTGGCGACCACGACACGCGCAACCCGGCGGTGGAGAAGGTCATCTCCAGGGGCCTCATGGACATGCTGTCCACGGAACTCGGCGGTTCCGGCACTGGGCCCGAGTGCCGCATGTCGCCGGAGGGCGGTCGAGGCCCGTATGATTCCGGGTTCGGCGATCCTGGTGACCTGCCATCTTCGGCCGCGGAGGTGATGCGGGCTGAGGCAGAATTCGCGCGGATACAAGACCAGCTCACTCAGGCAGCCAACACGGCGCGCCCGGGCCATCCGCAGGTAGCAGAGCTTGCAAGGCAGTTGAGCGAGGCCGAGCGACACTTGGACGACCTCTACGCGCAATACCCTTGGCTCGCTCCGGCAACTGGCGAGGAGTGATAGGCAGCATGAACGATGACGCTCGAGAAGGCCGCCGTGTTGCTCCGGAGCTCCTGGCCTCAGGCGCTCGCGTCAAGGCTGCCCGCTTGGCAACGAAGCGGATCATCCAGAAGCTGGAGGAACTGAGAAAGGAACTCGCCGAAGTCGAGCGAGGCGAGATGCGCAAGCAACTGCTCCAGCGCCACAAGCGCATCGCGGCCGAGCTCAAACGGGAGAACAAGCGTTATCAACAAGAGCACGCTGCCTACATGGCGCTGCTCGGTGAAGAAGCAACTCGGGACCGTGCCGAGCCGCCCGACGGGCGCGGAGAACCCGGAGCGCAGAACTGACCAGACAGCCCCCTGACCCTGATATCTCCTGACGCCGGGGGACGGAGGGTGGTTGTGGTAGTGGACAGCGGCGGGCGGGCCCCGACCCGCGGTTCGGCATGTCGGCGCCGCTCACGACACTCGCCGAGACGCGGCTTCCGAGCGGGCTCGTCTCGACGGTGATGCGGACTCGGGCCGCAACGTGACCCTCGTCGTCATCCCGGACGGCGCCGAAGGCGACGAGCCGGGACCTCGATCCGCTTTGTCGCGAGGTGGGTGCCGAGCTGAGCGAGGTCTCGGCTCTCGCTTCGCTCGGCC
>CAYMSU010000683.1:0-2869 GCA_964393165.1 uncultured Enterobacteriaceae bacterium | reverse complement strand
CCGCCGCCCCCACCCGCACCCGCACCCGCCGGAGATCCTGGACGGTGCGCACGTGCGACTCGACCCGCAGGGTGGTGAAGATCGAGCTCGCGTTGGCCGTGAACAGCGACACGAGGATGATGCTCGTGAACATCCAGCACATCGCGATGAGCCGGCCCACCACGGACTGGGGCACCTTGTCGCCGTAGCCCACGGTGGTCATCGTGACCGCCGCCCACCACAGCCCGTCGCCGAGCGACGAGATCCGACGGGTACTGTCCTCGCCGGGCCCCCGGGCCCGCCCCTCGACGAGCCACAGCAGCGTGCCCGACACCACGAGGACGAGCAGCAGCAGCCCCACCAGTCGTAGACCGCGACGCGCAGGGTGGGGGGCGGCTCGACGGGCTCGGCCCGCGCCCCCGGCACGAGGGCGAGGATCGAGAGGAGCGCCAGGGTGCGTGCCACGTCGCCTCCGGACGCCGCGCACGGTAACGGCTCTCGGCCCGCCCGGCGCCCCTGCGGCTCAGGCCGCGTCGAGCCAGATGAAGCGCTCGCCCCAGGTGCGGCGCGCCGCCGCCACCACCGGCTGCACCCGCTCTTCGGGCACGTCCGGCAGCTCGCCCATCTCCCCCGCGGAGTAGTGGAACGCGTAGACGCGGGCGGCGAACTGGTCGAAGGGGAGCGAGGACTCCCCCGGCTCCTCGCCGTGGCCGGCCACCGTGGGGGTGATCCCCTCCCCCCAGTCCTGCCGGCCCTCGTTGTTCGGGTTGAAGAAGTACACGCGCTGCTCGCCCTCGTGCGCGTCCACCCGCGTGATGGAGACCGCGTGGGGGCCGAGGTACCGGCCGCGAGCGTTGGTGATCACGAGGCCCACGGGGTTCGGGTACATCAGGCGGTGCCCGCCGTTGAAGTCCGGGTGATGCGACGCGAAGAACCGCCGCACGAACGTGTCGAAGCCCTGCAGGGTGGTCTGCGCGAGATCCGCGAACGGCGAGGCGAGCTCGCTCGGCACCCAGCGGCCGTACATCGCCGGGTTGATCCACTTGTGCGCGTCCTCAAGGTACAGCCCCGAGCGGCGCATCATCTCGCTGTAGAGCCGGTCGAGGTGGGGCACGAGCACGATCGACACGGGATCGAGGTCGAGGTCGAGCTCCTTGGTCATCCCCGGGGGCAGCTGATCGGAGCGGAGCCACTGGCCGGCGTAGCGCTGGTCGATCCAGCCGTCGCGGGCGGCCGCCACCACGCGCTCGACGAGGGTGGCCGGATCGTGCTGCGCCCACAGACTCAGCGCCCGCGCCGACTGGCAGCTCGGGTTGAACCCCTGCCCGAGCCCCAGAGGCTGCCCGAGCAGCGCGAGGGTTCCCGCGAGCAGCACCGCGTCGGCCGACACGTCGTCGTCGTCGGCGCGGCGCGCGAGCAGCGCCTCGGCGACCTCGGGGAGGATCTCGAGCCCGACCAGGCGCTCGAGCCCGGCGGTGACCTCGGGCCGGGACAGCAGCGTGCGCGAGAGGGCCTCGCGCAGCCCGTACAGGCACTGCGCGGTGGTCGCGAACACGCTGGCCGCGATCAGCTCCCGCACGAAGTCGAGGTGACGATCGAGCTCGACCTCGCCCGCGGCGTCGAGCCCGAGCGCGGGGGCCAGCAGGGCGGGCGCGTGCTCCGCCGCCCACCGCACGAACACGCCGTGGGCGGGGGCGACGAGCCCGGTCTCCAGCATCGACGCCGCGAACCCGCGCGCCTCCTGCTCCTGGGTGAGCCGATCAGCGCCCGCGAGCGCGTCGCGGTAGGCCCGCGGCCCCGGCGCCCGCCCGTCGGCGCCTGGCGCGGACAGCGGGGTCGGCCCCCGGTAGGCCCGCGCGTAGCGCTCGACCCGGTCGACGGCCGGGCCGGTCAGCGACCGCTGACCCACCCAGGTGGAGATCCGGTGGATGGTCCGCTTGATCGCCCAGGTGCTGATCGGGCGCTGGGCCAGGCGCTGGTCGAGCTCGGCGAGCATCTCGTCGAGGACCGCGGCGTCGTCGAGCTCGTCGACGATGAGCGCGAACAGGCGCTCGTGGGCCTGACGCAGGCGGTTTGGCCCCTCGCTGCGCTCGGCCTCGGTGGCCCCCTGCGAGGGCAGCAGGTACCCGAGGTTGCGCGCCACGACCTCCTGCAGGAAGTCCACGGCCTCGTCGGCGGTGAGCTCGGCCGACGTGGCCCGCCCCTGGGCGACCGCGAGCATGCGCAGCTCGCTCAGGGTCTCGGCCACGGGCGTCAGCCCGGGCGCCCGCAGGGTGCCGCCGACGAGCGCGACCTGCAGGCGCCTGGGATCTTCCCAGGGGCCGCCCACGAACACGCCGGCCTCCTCGAAGCGGGGGGCGAGCTCGAGGAGCCGGACCACACCGTCTGCGCCCTCGAGGAGCTGGGCCTCCGCGAAGGTCAGCAGGTGGGTCTGGGCGCTGCGACGGGTGAGGTCGGTCGCCTCCTGGACGGCGTCGAGGGCCGTCTCGAGGTCGTCGACGGGGGTCATGGGTCTCCTTGGCCGATCGGCAGCGGGGTCTGCACGTGGCGTAGCGTGCTCGGGCGATCCATTTCCGCGGTTCGTCGACATTCGGTAGGCGGGGCGCGGCCTGGGCGTGAGGAGGGCATCGTGATGTGGCTGGCGGGAGTGTTCGCGGGGTGTCGCCTGATCGGAGGGTGCACCGAGGTGGGGTGCAACGGGTCGCTGGAGCTGACGTTCCCCGACGCAGCGGAGGAAGGCGCCGCCTACGCACTGGAGGTCGATCTGGGGACCGACCGTTCGGACCGGTGCGCGTTCACCGGCACCGAGATCACCTCGGGCGTGTGCGAGGCTCGCTTCGAGGGGTCGAGCCTGGTGGTGACGGTCTTCACGCCGATGGTGGAGCCGCTG
>CAYMSU010000682.1:0-2875 GCA_964393165.1 uncultured Enterobacteriaceae bacterium | reverse complement strand
TTCCACCCGCGGACCAGGGGCCCCGCGTGACCCCCGTTCTCGCCAGCGGGGGCGTCGACGTCGACGTCGGTGCGCTCACCTGGGTCGCGATCGCGGCCTTCTTCCTCGGCTCGTTCTTCTTCTCGGGCACCGAGACGTCGCTGTTCTCGCTGCAGAAGGTCGATCTCGAGTTGTTCTCCCGCAGTCGCGGGGCGGGCCAGCAGGTGGCTTGGCTCCACAGCCGGCGGGCCCCCCTGATCACCACCATCCTGCTCGGCAACGAGACCGTCAACATCGCGCTGTCCGCGACCTGCGCCGGCCTTGTCGCGTCGTGGTTCCCCACGATGCCCTGGCTCAACGTGGTGCTCCTCACCCCGGCGCTGGTCCTCATCTCCGAGATTACTCCCAAGGTCCTCGCTTTCCGGTTCCGGAGGACCTGGGCGCGGCTCGCCGCGTGGCCGCTCACGGTGTTCTTCTGGGCGGTGCTGCCCTTCCGCCTCGTGTTGTCGCTAGCCGTCGGCGCCATCGCCAGTGCGCTGGGAGCTACCCGCGACACGCCCGAGGGCGTCCACCAGGAGGAGCTGCTCGTCTACGTGGCCCATGGTACCGCGTCGGGGGCGCTCGACCCGCTGGAGCGCGACATCATCGAAGCGGTGTTCGAGTTCGACGGCATGGCCGTCGAGCGCCTGATGACGCCGCGCCCCGATGTCTTCAGCATTCCGCTCGGGATCCCGTTCGAGGATCTGCTCGAGCAGGCGAAGGAACACGGCCACAGCCGCATCCCTGTGCGCGGCAAGGGCGACGACATCATCGGAGTCTTGCTGCTCAAGGACCTCCTTCGCTTTCGGGGGTCGGCACCGTCGGGCCCCCGCCAGCTCCGCTCGCTGCTGCTGCCGCCCGTGTTCGTGCCCACCTCCAAGCCTGCCGACCACATGCTCGAAGAGTTCCTGGAGCGTCGGTTCCACATGGCGTTCGTGGTCGACGAGCACGGCACCTTCGTGGGCCTGGTCACGCTCGACGACCTCCTGCGGGAGCTGTTCGGCGAGGACGAAGACGCCGAAGACAGCGAGATTGCCCAGCTACGCCCGGACGCGATCACGGTCAAGGCCTCTATCGACGTCGAGGACTTCGCGGAGGAGACCGGCATCGAGCTGCCGGAGGGCGACTACCACACGCTCGGCGGCTTCGTGTTCCACGAGCTCGGGCGACTGCCGCGCAAGGGCGACGCAGTGTCCTTCGAGCATCACCGCTTTGTGGTGGCGAAGATGGAGGGGCGGCGGATCGCCGAGGTCGTGGTCCGGTCCCCGGGCAATCGGGAGGCCGTGTGAGTCCGTGGGTCGGGTTACCGCTCGTGGCCGGCTGCCTTGCCCTTCAGGGCTTCTTCAGCGGGTCGGAGATGGCGCTCGTGAGCGCCAACCGAGCCCGCCTGCAGGCCCGGGCCGAGGAGGGGCACGCCGGCGCCCAGCTGGCGCTGACCATGCTCGAGCAGGAGGACAGCCTGCTCGGAACGTGCCTGATCGGCACGAACCTGTGCTTGATAGGCGGCACCACGCTTTTCGGGCTCGTCATGGTCCAGCAGGGGCTGCCCCAGGAGTGGCTACAGACGCTGCTGTACGTGCCGCTGGGGCTCCTCGTGGGAGAGGCGGTGCCCAAGCTCGTCTACCGCCACTACTCCGACACCCTCGCGCCGGTTCTGGCCACGCCCATTCGACTCGTCCAGCGCGCCTTCTGGCCCATGCTCTGGGTCGTGCGCCACTGGGCACGCCTGCTGCAGCGCCTGCTCCGCTCGAGCGAGGAGCACGACGTCCGCCGCGAGGACATCGTGCAGCTCCTCGACGGAGAGTCGGGGCCCATCGACCCCGAGGATCGGGCGCTGATTCAGCGGCTGCTCGCCATGAACGAGACCACGGTCGAGGAGTGCATGACCCCGCTCGTCGACGTTCATGCCCTCCCCGAGAGCGCCACCGTCGCGAACGGGATCGAGCTCGTGCTCAAGGAGGGGTACTCTCGGCTGCCCGTCTATCGCGACCGGATCGACAATCTCGTCGGCCGCGTCGAGCACCGGGACCTGCTGTTCAGCCCTGCCGACACCGAGCGGATCGAGTCACTGGTGCGCCCCGTGCGCTTCGTTCCCGAGAGCAAGCGCGTCGACGAGCTCCTCCGGGAGATGCGCGAGGTAGGGGACCCATTCTCGGTGGTGGTCGACGAGTATGGGGGCTCCATCGGCATCGTCACGCTGGAGGACCTTCTCGAGGAGGTCCTGGGCGAGATCGAGGACGAGCGTGACCTCCGCGGCCCTGGCATCCACCGGATCGGGGACCGGGAGTGGCGCGTGCCTGCGCGCACCGAGATCGAAGAGCTCGAGGAGGCGATCGATCGCGAGGTCCCTCGCGGCGACTACGAGACGGTCGCGGGCTTGCTGCTCGCGGTCACCGGGCGCATCCCGGCCAACGGTGATGTCGTGCGAGTGGGCCGGGTGACCTTCCACGTCGAGACGGCCTCGGACCGGGCCGTGCACCAGGTCCGCGTCTTGGTCGCCCCCGAGCCCTGAGTGCAGGCGCAGGTCAGAGGCTTCGGTCGCCTCTCTCGGGGAGCTCGTCCGAGGGGTCCTCGTCGGGCCGTGGCAGCCCCAGGGCCCGCACCAGCAGCTCTTCGACGCCCTGATCGAACAGCGGTACGCGATCCTCGCGGAGGCGCCGGCGCCAGAGGTGAACCCACCGATTGCCGAGTTCGGCCTGCCGATACAGGCGATGCTCGTCGTCTCCGGTGCCTTCGAACTCCACTCCGACCTCCCCCTCGCCGATGGGAGCGAAGTGCAGATACCGCTCGCCGTAGCGCAGGGTGAGCCCCTCCGAGCCCCGCTGGACCTGTAGGAAGCCGATGTCCCGAGCGAGAC
>CAYMSU010000681.1:0-2889 GCA_964393165.1 uncultured Enterobacteriaceae bacterium | reverse complement strand
TGACCGCGCCGGCCCTCGCCAGCGGGGCGTGCTCCCGCCAGGTCCGCGACTTCGACCGGGCCGCCGGCCCCGCCACCATCGACGCCTGGAGGGCCGTCGCGAAGTGCGCGCCAGAGGAGGGAGCCACCCGCTTCGGCGCCGCCCAGCGCAAGCTCGACGCTGCCGAGCCGATGGCCGAGCTCGCGTTCGCAGCCCTCGATCTCGAGGTCACGAAGCCCGTCTACGGCATGCTCGAGGCGATCGGCGACTACGGCCTGCGGGAGAGCGTGGCCGCAGCCATCGGCGAGGGATGCGACCGGGAGCCCGTCGTGGAGTTCGTGCGCTCTCTGCACGGCGCGCTGAAGGACCGCGACTACGTCACGTGGTCCCCGGCGGTGGCCCGGTGCGAGGCGGAGGCCGTGACCGCAGACCTCCGGGAGCAGGCCAGCGATCCGCCCAACGCGCGGTTCGACAACAAGTACGCCCGCGTCGTGGAGCTGTACGGAGAGCGACGGGGCGCCGAGGCCCTGCCCCTGCTGCAGGAGGCGGCGGTCCTGGCCGCTTCCCGCAACGGGCCCGTGGCCTCGATCCTCGAGGCGATGGTGAAGGCCGTGACCCCGGCCGGCCTCGGAGCCAAGCCCGAGGGAGCCGACTCCGACAGGCTCGCGGAGGCGCTGCTCGCCGTGGCCGAGGAGCTCCCCCAGGAGGGCGTGGGGCGGGTGGCGGATGCGCTGGTCAGCGCCGGGCGCGAGGATGCCGCAGCACAGCTGCTGCCCAAGCTCAACCCAGGCACCCAGCAGGCTGACGGCAGCTTCCTCTACGCGGTGACCGCGGTCGAGAAGTGCGAGGGCAAGGCCGTCATCCACTGGGCGGTCGTGGAGGACCCGAGCGCTCGATGGTCCGTGCAGGACGCGACCGAGGCCGCGGCGAAGGCGAGCTTCAAGCCCAAGCTCAAGCGCTGCGACGAGCCGTGGGGAGTCACGGTGGCGTCCAACCCGTTCCCCGACGCGAAGGCCGCGGGGGCCTGGGCCGAGGAGATCGCGGACACGGTCCAGGCGGACACGGTCAAGGTCAAGTCGGAGAAGCGGCTGGTGCTCCCGCCGGCGGAGTAGCCGGTAGCAGGAGTCGAACCTCGGGGCCCACGCGGTACTCCACGCGGCGGCCGGGGGTGCGGTACAGGTCGCCGTCGACCATGAGCCCGAACGGCCCCGTGCTCTCGAGCACGAGCCGCTGGCCCACCTCGGAGCGGTTGCCGGGGCTGCGCACCCCACGACCCGCGTACAGGGATGGAAGGTCGCGCGCGAGCCGCGCCACGCTGCTTCCGATGGCGACGACCTGCAGGGCGTCGGGGTTCGCGGCGAGCCGGTGGAACACCCGGAAGCCGAGGCCCATCTGCTCGACGGTGCCGACCGCGATCGCCACCCACTCCTGGTCGGGCCATCGCTGCCCGTCGAGCACGGGGGCGCCGCTCCACGGCCGAAGCAAGCGCTTCACGGTGCGGCCCCCCACCACCGCCGAGACCGCTCCGCGGGCGAGCAGGGTTGCGGCGTCGATCGGGGAAGGGCTCGGCTTGCGGTAGTACTCCTCGAGGAAGCCTGCGATCACCCCGTTGCCCGACAGGAAGCCGTACCGGGGTGGCCCGTCGTCGAGGCGAACCTCGAGAAGTCGCGCCCTCCGCTCGGGGAGCTCCGCGCCGCTGTGGTAGGCATCGACCACCTGGTCGAGCATGGCCTCGGCGCTGATGCGCATTCCCACGGAGTCCGCGATGATGTTCATCGTGCCGCCGCGCAGGATGGCCACCGGCGGCAGCGGGTCCTCCCCATAGGCTCGCACCATCGCCGTGAGGGACTGGTGCACGGTTCCGTCGCCCCCGTTGATGCACAGGGCCTCGATCCGATGGTCCCGGAAGCGCCGTGCGGTGCGGGCGAGCGCCTCGAGATCTCCCGGGGCCACGAACTGGCCCTTCTCCCCCAGAACGTAGGCGAGTGTGCGGGCCACCGCCGGATCCTTGCGGTTCTTGCGGCTCATGGGGTTGGTGATGACGCCGATTCCGCTCACGCCTGCCTCTCGCGGCTCCCCTTGATAACCCTGGCCCATGGCACCGGTGGTTCTCGTGACCGCGGACCGACGACGTGGGGAGGGCCTCGGGCCGGGTCCCCGGGTGCGCCCTGTGCGCGATCAGGTGTGGGTGCTCGAGGCCTACGTGCACGCCGTTCGCGAGGCGGGAGGTCTCCCGCTGGTGCTCCCGCCGGGGCCCGCCGATCCCGCGGCCCTCCTGGCCGTGGCTCACGCGGTCGTGCTTACCGGGGGCGAGTTCGACATCCATCCGTCGCTGTACGGGCAGGCGCCGACCGGCCGCATCGACCGGGTCGAGGCGGATCGCACGGAGCTGGAGCTCGAGCTGGCGAGAACCTGCGTGGACCGTAGGGTTCCCGTCCTCGGGGTGTGTGGCGGCATGCAGGTGCTCGCGGTCGCCACCGGCGGCACGCTGGTTCAGGATCTCCCGGCCGCTCTCGGGCACGAGCAGGCGAACGACCCGGCGCAGCCGAGCCACCGGGTGGTGTTCACGCACGACGACCACGCGTCGGCGCTCGGCCTGGCCCGCGAGGTGGAGGTCAACTCCACCCACCACCAGGCGGTCGACCTGCCCGGTGCCTTCCAGATCGTGGCCAGGTCACCGGACGGCGTGGCCGAGGCGGTGGTGGACCCCAGGCACCCCTTCGCGTGGGGCGTGCAGTGGCACCCCGAGCTGATCGGTCAGCAAGGGCCCTACGAGCGCCTCGTGGCCGCCGCGCAGAGCCTCACCGAGTCCTAGAACGGAATGTCGTCGTCGGCGCTGCCGTCGTCGCCGCCGCCGCCGCCGCCGCCGCCGCCGCCGCCCCCTGTGGGGTCGCCGCCGCCGCTGTAGCC
>CAYMSU010000680.1:0-2892 GCA_964393165.1 uncultured Enterobacteriaceae bacterium | reverse complement strand
GGCCGAGATCGCTCCGAAGAAGCCCTCGATCCCCACCACTCCGACGTGCCGCCCCATCACCCGGGTGTACTGCGTGGTGAGCTGGCCCAGCGTCTCCCGGGTCTCCTCGTAGACGTCGAGCGCACCGGCATCGCGCTGATCGAGGAGGAACTGGTCGCGGAACGTCGAGACGCCCAGGGTCGTCGTGAGCCGCGACATCTCGTCGGGCAGGACCTCGACCCCCAAGGTTCCGAGGCCGTCTTCGGTGAGGTTGCGGCGATCGAGCACTGCGCCGCCCTGCCCGAGGTCGACGCCGAACGTGTCGGTGCCCGTCCAGGCGCCCCGGATCCAGGCCCTCACGTCGTCGCTGATGCGTCGCTCGAGACGGGCTGCGGCATGCCCCTGGCGCGCGCCGTTGCCGGTGGTCGCGGGGTCGGCGGGGTCGACGTCCCACGGCTCGTGGCTGTGCCAGCCGGCGTCGAGGCGCAGCGACCAGGCGCCCGAACGCAGGCCGAGGCCCGCGGTGGCGTCGGTGGCGAGCGGCGCGCCCCCTCGCGCGGAGAGGTTGGCCTGGACCGGTTCGTCCGCGCGCCGCGTGATGATGTGGATCACGCCGCCGAGCGCGTCGGAGCCGTAGAGCGCCGACGACGCCCCCTTGACGATCTCGATCCGCTCGATGCTGTCGACGGGGAAGCGCGACAGGTCGAGGGTGCCGTCCTTGCGGCCGACGACCCGCTGTCCGTCGACCAGGATCAACGTGTGGTCGGGCTCGAGCCCCCGCAAGCGCACCGACGCACCGAGGAACCCCCGCTCCACCGCGACCCCGGGATGCTGCTCGAGCAGCTCCGCCACGTCCTGGGAGCCCGACGCCTCGATCGTCTCCCGGTCGATCACCTCGACCGCGACCGGCGACTCGCCCTTGCGGTGGGGGGTCCGGGTGCCGGTGACGACGATCTCTTCGTCGACCGAGGGCTCCTCGGCGTCGGGATCGACGGCGTCGGCGGGCGGGTCGGGCTCTTGCCCCCGCGCCGTCGAGCCCGCCAGCGCCATCGCGAACCAGGTCAGGGGCACAGCAGCCCTCGGCCGGCCCGGTGCTGCCTCTGGACGACGGCGAGAGGCGGGCGACGGCTCACAGCTCGACCCAGCGGAGCGTGAGGTGCCCGCTCACCTCGTTCTCGTCGTAGTAGTCGATCACCTGAAGGGCATAGGTGGGGCTGCTCTGTCCGGGGTCGACCACGTAGACCCGGTAGTTCGGGTAGAGCCGGCGCATCCCCTGGAGGTTGTAGGCGTACCACGACTCCGTCGAGAAGATGCTCTGGGAGACGTCCTCCTCGAACCACGGCGTCAGATCCTGGCCCTTCGGGTCGGTGGTGGCCGACGTCCAATTCGACAGCTCGCTCCACGCATAGGGCCCGAGCGCGCCGCCCTCGCCCTCGCCGATGGCGCCCGAGTTCGTGTAGAGGAACGTCGTGAAGCCGGTGAAGCCGAGCTGCAGGTCCCACGCGGCGCCGGTGCAGTCCACGTTGGCGTCGGCGTCCATGTCGTAGCAGACGCTGCCACCCTCGCCGGGCACGCTGCCCTCGAAGGTGAGCGGTGCAGCGAAGCCACCCTTCGTGTCGAGCTCGACCTCGACGGTGAAGCTCTGGATGCCGTTGCCCTCCCGGGTCGGGAAGTCGAGCGCGGTGACGCGGACGCGCGCATAGGCGTCGCCCTCTCCAGAGCGGACGAGCCAGCCGTTGGCGTCGTTTGGCGACATCAGGCTGGTGCCCGGATCGTAGATGTACCAGTCCTCGCCGAACACCGACGCGACCTCATCGGCGGACAGGGTCGGAAGGTAGATCTCGGAGAGCAGGTGCTCGAGCTCGCTCTCCGGCGTGGCGTCGAGGAACGCGTCGACGAGCGGCTCACCGTCGGCGTCGTAGAAGTCGTCCTGGGCCACCCCGAGCCCGGCGGTGACGTCGCCGGGGCCCGAAGTCCCGCCGTTGGTGAGGATCTCGAAGCGACGCATCGCGAGGGTCCAGTCGGTGGTGTCCGCCACCCCTGGATCGGTGAGCACGACGCCGTTGTCGAGGTCGAAGTAGACGAAGGCCTCGGCGTCGGTGGCGTCGACAGTGACCTCGGCCACCACGGCGCCCTCCCCCGCCGACGCGGTGCCCGTGTCGACGGAGCCAGCGCTGTCCCCTGTGTCATCGACGGTGTCCGGAGGCGCCGCACAGGCGACGAGGATGGCGAACAGGGCGGGCGATCGGACGACGTTCATGGGTCCTCCCAAGTGGCCCAGCCCCTCTATTGACTCTGACTTTCACTTTCAATCACCACACGAAACTCGCCGCCGTCCGATCCGCTCGGCCCGGGGAAGGTCGAGCGCCTCCACGACCGCTCAACACCGCGCGGAGAGGAGGACCTCGCAAGAGGTCGAGAATGCTGATCGCAGGAATCTGGCTCGCCGGATGCGGCACAACCCCGCTCGCACCGGGCAACACAGGCATCTCCGACGTCACATGGGTCGAGGCGGCGCCCGTCGTGGAGGCCCGGTGCGCCGGATGCCATCAGGAGGGGGAGATCGCACCGCTGCCGCTCACCACGTGGCAGGAGGTCCACGACGCCCGCACGGCGGTCCGCGCAGCCGTCGACGCGGGCCGGATGCCCCCCTGGATGCCGTCGAACGCCTGCAACACCTACCTCGACGACCGGTCCCTGACCGAGGCGGAACGGGCGATCCTCCTCGACTTCGTCGACGCGGGGGCTGCCGACGGGGGCGTCCCCGAGCTCTCGGCCCTGCCCCCTCCCACGCCCCCGTCGGAGGTCGATCTCGTCCTGCCGCTACCGGAGCCCTACACCCCGACCCAGTCGCCCGAGCGGATAGCTGACAATAGCCGCCTTCGGATTCTACCAGCTCCCATCGAGGTGGTG
>CAYMSU010000679.1:0-2900 GCA_964393165.1 uncultured Enterobacteriaceae bacterium | reverse complement strand
CGACGTCGTAGGCGAGCGGGTGCACCTGCGCCGACCAGCTGCCGTCGTCGTGCCGCTCGAGGCCGAGCAGCGTGGATTGTGCGCGCCGGTTCCGCGGCTGCCCCACCGACCCCGCGTTGAGCAGGAGGACCTCCTCGGGCTGCTGGGGGCGCCAGCGCACCTCGCGCCGCTCGTCGTCGCCCAGCCCGCGCCCCTGCGGCATCTCCACGACCCGGCTCCGGTGGGTGTGCCCGAACACCCCCACGGGGACCTCCCGCTCGGCGAGCACCTCGGCGGCGAGGGCGTGGTCGGCCTCGGTGTTCAGGTAGGCCCAGCGGGGCCCCCGCGCGGGGCGCTCGGCCCAGGGGTTGGCGTGGGCAAAGAGCACGCCGGGCCCAGGGACCTCGAGCACGAAGGGGAGCCCCCGGAGCGAGGGCATATCGATGCGCGCCATCGTCCAGTCGACCGACGCCCGGATCCAGGGCGAGAGACGGTCGTAGTAGTCGTGCGCACCCTCCGCGAGCTCGAGGTAGAGCTGGTCGTGGTTGCCGAGCACGCACGACGCGCCCTGGGCGACACGCTCCGCGACGAGCTCCACGACCTGCTCGGGCTCGGGCCCGTAGGTGAGCAGATCGCCCAAGAACACGACCTGATCGGCGGGATCTGCGTCGACGAGCGCGAGGGCGGCGCGAAGCGCGCTCGCGTTGCCGTGGATGTCGCCGAGAGCCCAATACCGCACGCCACCTCCGCCGAAGGGGAGGCCTAACGCTTCGCTCGTGGGCCGGGCGACCTCCCAGGTGCCGCGTCAGCCCGGCGCGTCCCGCAGGGGTACCGCACCCCCGGATCCGTCCGCCAGCGCCCCCCGAGGTCGCCCCCGGAGCCAGAACATGGCCTCGGCCACGACCCCGGGTCGTGCCCGGGGAGGAATCGTCGAACCGAGGGACGACCTCAGGTCGCACCGAAGTAGAAGTTCTCCAACCGGAGACGACCTCGGGTCGCGTCGAAGTACAAATCCTCCAACCGGACGACGACCTCAGGTCGCGTCGAAGGACGAGTCTTCCACTCCGCCACGACCTCGGGTCGTGCCGCGCGCCAGATCTCGGGCCCTGGGACGACCCAGGGTGGGATCAGCGGATCCCGAGGCCCCCGGTGAGGCTGAAGATCGGCGAGCCCTGCCAGTCCGCCCCCGCCTCGCGAGCCCGCCGCAGACCGGGCCCGTACCAGCCCTGCGCGACGAGCTCGAGCCGGCCCGGCAGCCCCACCCGGCCGCGCAGGCCGACCGCCGGGTGGTACGGCCGCACCACCCCTGCCGTGAGCAGCACGGCGTGCTCGCCATCTGCGAACGCCGGGCCGACCACGAGGTGCGGGGCCACCCGCACCCGCACCACCCGGTCGCCGGTGAACGCCACGTGCGCGGGCCCCAGGGGCACGATCACGTCGAGGCCGCCCCCGACGCGGACGGGACCCAGCGCCGCCTCGATCGAGCCCACGGCCCCGACCGTGAGCGCGTTGACCGTGGCGAACGTGGCCGGCTGGTTGGCCGGATCCTGCAGGTAGAAGTCGTCGCTCGCGAACCACCCGCCGACGACCGCGAGGTGGCCCTCCACCCCGACCCCGGCGGCGGACCGCCCGCGCGGGCTCTCGCCTGCGCTCCCCGTGGGCACGAGCGAGCCGGTGGACGGGTCGTAGAACCGGACGTCGCCCTCGGTCGCGCCGGTCGCGAGCCACACCGGCCCGTCCAGGGCGGCGAGCAGCCCCGCCACCGGCCGAGGGACCGGCCGCTCCGGTGCGAGCTGCGCGAAGAAGCGCTCGAACGTGGCCTGGTCGATCACGGGGACCAGCGCCTCGCGCGCCCCCGAGTCCACGGTCACGTCCCAGCGCTCGACCACCCGCTCGTTCACGTCGACGTGGACCAGGTGGCGCCCTGGCGGCACGGGCACGACGTCGCCGCTGCCCTGGTTCGTGCGCCGCCCGTCCACCAGCACGAGGGCCTCCTCGGGCAGCGGGGGCAGCGCGAGGAGGCCCGGGGGAGCCTCCAGGATGCGCTCGCGCCGCTGGCCGTAGGCGACCCGCTGGGGGGCCTCCGCGATCTCGTAGGGGGTCGCCAGCCGCTCCGGCGCCAGCGCGACGGCGTCGCGCCAGGGCCGCTCGACGACCTCGCCCGCGACCGCCACCCGCCACGCAGCGGCCGCGGGGGCGGTGGCCAGCTCGTCGCCGAAGAACCGGTTCACGGCGAAGCCCTGGTAGGCCAGCGCCGCGTAGAGCGCGCGGGTGTCGGCCTCGCTGCGCAGCAACCCCACCCCCCGCACCGCGGGCTCGATGAGCTCCAGGATCAGCAGCTCCCCGTCGAGCTGCGCCTCGTAGGTACGGGCCCGCGCCACCGCGCGGTCGAGCGCGGCCAGGGCCTCCGCATCGCGGGCGGTGACCCGCGTGCGCGCCGCCCGCACGTGGCCCACGGGGAGGATCTGGCGGGAGGCGCCCGCGGCCTCGGCCAGATCGGGGGCCTCCGGGGGCGCCGGCCCCACCCAGACCACCACCGGCTCGGCGGCGCCGCCCACGGCGAGGGTCAGCCACGTCACGAGCACGAGAGCACCCCCTCGCCGGTGACGGTGCAGCGCACGGTGCGCGGCCGCTCCACGGGGACCTCCGCGCGCAGCGTGCGACCGAGGTGCTCGGCCTCGATCACGCAGGTGCCCGCGGGGAAGTCGGTGATCCGGGCGGAGGCGGTGCCCTCGAACCGGCGGTCGCCGCAGGTCACCGTGAACCCGGTGACGTCGCGCACGGCGATCTGCGCCTTCTCGACCCGCGGACCGGAGCCCGGGGCCTCGGCCGCACCCGGGGGCGCCGACGAGGCCTTCGGCGAGGGCGAGGGCGAGGGCGCGGGCGAGGGCGACGGGGACGGGGACGGGGACGGGGACGTC
>CAYMSU010000678.1:0-2918 GCA_964393165.1 uncultured Enterobacteriaceae bacterium | reverse complement strand
GGCGACGAGCTCGGTGTAGCCCAGGATCGCGTTGAGCGGCGTGCGGAGTTCGTGGCTCATGTTGGCGAGGAACGCGCTCTTGGCCTGGCTCGCGGCGCGGGCCGCGGCCTCCGCCTCCCGCCGGTCGTCGACCTCGCGGCGTAGCGCCTCGGTGCGCTCCGCGACCCGGTCCTCGAGCTCGGCGAGCAGGCGATCCACCGCCGCACGCTGCTGGTCGTTCGTGCGGGCATAGATGGTGAGGGCGAGCTGCAGGAACACGCCGGTCAGGATCACCAGGTGCGCCGTCGACAGGCGGTGGTGGTCGAGATCGCCTGGCTCGGTCACGGGAACCCAGGCGGGCTCGAGCCGTGACATGACCAGCAGGACGCCCGCCGCCGCCGCGAACCAGGTCCAGCCCGCCCGCGCGTCGATGGTGAGGGTGGCGGCGATGGCCGGCAACAGCAGCGTAGAAGCTGCTCCGCCGAGCAGCCCCCCCGAGAACGCGAGCACGCCAGCCGACTGCGCCGTGCCGATAGCGCACACCAGGTGCGCGCCGATGCGCGCATCGCCGCCGCGCCGCACGAGGAGGAACGGCAGGCCGTAGAGCAGCCCGCAGGCGAGGTCGAGGGGGACCACCTCGGGGTGGCCGTTGACGACGGCGAGGGCGACGTAGACGGGGGTGCACAGGAACAGCACGAGGCTGATGAACGAGACCCGCGCTCGACGCAGGGTCTCCCGGTGGTCCCCGAGGCGGCGCGGGCACCGGTCAGGATCTCCCGAGGTCTCGCAGCCATCCGGACATGCCGACCATCCGCCGACGGAGCGCGACCGAGGCCGATTCAAAGCCCAGCGTTGCTGGGCCAGAATCTCGGCCGACCAAGCGCGGAGGCGCCGGAGTCTCACGTGACTCGGATCCGTTGGGACAGCGGTGAGCGAGGTTTGTAGGGGGCCTCTCGGACGAATACTCGCCTGCGTTACACCCGGGAGCGTGAGCCCCGCCGCGCACATCCGCACGTTGCTGACCGCCCACGCGGTGCCGTTCGAGATCCTCACCCACCCGCCAGCCGGCTCGGCGGAGGAGGCCGCGGCCGCGCGGGGCACGCCGCTCGCCATCGGCGGCAAGTCCATCGTCATGAAGCTCGGCACGTCGTTCGCGGTGCTCGTCCTCGGCGGGGACCGCGCGGTCGACAACCGGGGGCTCCGGCGCCACCTGCGGATCCGGCGGTACCGGTTCGCCACGCGCGCCGAGCTGCTGGCGCTCACCGGGCTCCCACCGGGGTGCGTGCCGCCGTTCGGCCGGCCGGTGTTCGATCTGCCGCTGTACGTCGACGCGGCGCGGGCGGCGGAGCCGGAGCTCGCGTTCAGCCTGGCGAGCCCCACGGCCTCGGTGCGCATGAAGACGGCGGACTGGCTGTCGGTCGCCGCCCCGGCCGACGTGTTTCCGTTCGCCCGGCTGCGCGAGGATTGAGCCAAGTCTCGGGGTTCGTCGCTGGATGGAGCCGCGTCGTGCGGTAGACTCCCGACATGTCCGCCTCCGTCCTGCCCATGGTCGTGTTCGAGACCGGCGCCGGCGACCGCCACCCTGCCTACGCGGGCGACCTCGTCGGGCGCGGGGTTCGCTCCGCCGTCCCGCTCGAGGATCCGCGCATCTCCGAGGGCCACGCCCTCGTCTCGCTCCGCGCCGACGGGTTCTTCCTCCTCGCCCTCCGGGGCACGCTGTGGACCGGCGGGCGGTGGGGCTCGGAGGTGGCCCTGCATCCCGGCTTGCAGGTCCGTCTCGCCGAGGGCGTCGAGCTTCGCGTGCACGAGGTGCACGTGCCCGACATCATCCTCGCCCTCGAGGGGGTCGGCGACGAGCCCCTCGTCCTTCGCCAGGCCACCTGGTCGCTTCGCAAGGATCCGCTGCGCGTGCGCGCCGACTTCGAGGGCGACGCCGACGCCTGGATCTGGCGCACCGACGGGCAGTGGTGGGCCCGCACCGGCGAGGCCGAGGGGGACATCGCACCGCTCGAGATCGGCGACGTCGTGCGCGTCGGCGAGCACGCGCTGCCCGTGGTCGGGGTCACCGTCGCGGCAGGGCGCGAGGGGCAGACGATCCGCACGCGCAGTGCCCATCCTCCGCTGGCGATCGAGGTTCTGCCCAGCGTCACGCGGATCCGCTCGGGCGATCGCATGGTGGAGCTCGCGGGGCGGTCTCACGACATCTTCCGCCACACGGCGCGCCTCACCGAGGAGCGCGGGCCGGTGCACTGGACGGAGGTGGCCGGTGCGATCTGGAAGGTGAACCCCACGCCCGACAACTGGTACCGGAATCGAGCGAGGCTCGCCGCCCGTCTGCGCGAGCTCGGTCTCCCCAGCGACCTGGTCACCGTGCAGCAGGGTCATGTGCGCATCGACCTGCGGCCCGGGGTCGACGAGCTCGCGGTGATCCCCGAGGAGGAGGGCTAACCAGCGGCTCGCCCGCCCAAGCGAGGCGGGTCTTCCAACCTGCCCACACCCCGTCCCTGGGGGGGGCGCCGGGTCCAGCGCGATGTCCGAGGTCTGTCCTTATCTCCGGAGGTTTGCCAGTGGTATGTTCCTCGCGCTGGAGGAAATCATGGCGACCTGGTTGCTGGCAGTCACCGCCATCCTCACGGCGCGGGCCGACGACCCGTGCGAGCCGATACGAGGGGTCGTGCTCCTCGTGGAGACTCGCCTCGGGAGGCACGTTCAAGAGTGGGCCAAGCGCGTGGTCCAGATCACCGAGAGTGTGGACCCGACGATCCTTATCGCCGAGCTGTCGTCGGAGGGCCAGTGTGCGGTGGTCGCGGCCAGGATCGGGAGCCGCTGGGTGTTCTCCCCGAGCGCCACCTGTGCGCCCGCTGCCGGAGTGTCGCCCGCGCCTGCGCCCGCGCCCGCGCCCGGCCCGCGCCCGTGCCCGCGCCGGTCCCTACGCCGCC
>CAYMSU010000677.1:0-2925 GCA_964393165.1 uncultured Enterobacteriaceae bacterium | reverse complement strand
AGAGCACGAATCTACGGCACCTCGCTACGGGCTTCATGAATAGTCCGGGCTAGCCGATGGAGCCGCTCATCGGATCGCCCTTGTCGCCGCGTCCGAAGAGCTTGGCGAGGCCGCCGCCCACGGCGGCGAAGCCGGCCAGGATGACCTTCCAGAAGCGCGCGAGCAGGCCCGTCTGCATCAGCGCCGCGCCCGCGCCGCCGACGATCAGCGCGGAGAGCCCGATCTCGGCCAGGCGATCGGTGCCGGGCACGTACTCGGCGTAGGTGTGCCCCGCTCGGAAGTCGAAGTCGGCCAGCAGTTGGTCGCTCTCGACGGCGGCGACCGCGAGCAGGTGCGGGTCGGTGACCAGCGTCGCGGTCATCACGCCGCGCCGCCCGAGAATCTTGACCACCCGGTTCACGTTGTCCTGGCCCTGCGATCTTCCGAGCACGGCCCAGGTGAGATTGTGCGTGGCGGCGTCGTAGCGGGGTGCCTGCTGCCAGTCGACGATCTCCATGGTCGCCCAGCCGCGTCGCGCGCGTTCTTCATTGGCGGCCTCGGTGCCCTCGCGGATGATCGCGAGCAGGGCCTCTGCATCGATGTCCTCGTGGTCGTCGTCCTCCACGTAGCCGATCTCGTCCCACTCGAAGACGATGAACCAGTTCACGTCCTCGCTGTCGGGCGCGATCGTGCCTACCTCGGTGCCGTTCACGGGGTTCTCGAGGAACTCCATCAGGCGCTGGGTCTCGGCCCGGTCGAGGGCCATGTAGCCGGCGGGGATGCGGATCTCCGCCAGGTCTTCGCCGAGCACGGCTACGGTGGGGCCCGAGCGCCAATCGAAGCCGACGGGCTCCTCGTCGTCGACCGGCTGAGCCTGGGCGAGCGTCGCACTCAGCACCAGCATGCCGACGCAGGCGAGGGCCGGGCGCAGGCCCGGACGGATGGCGAAGATCGGAGTCACGTCGCTTCTCCCTGAGGTGGGTCGATCCTCACCAGCCGTTCGGAACGGGGCATGGATCCGCGCGCGCAGCCCCGAATCGCCGGGGCGCACGTGTGCGTCCGTCTGGATCGGATCGCGCCCAAGCGAACTTGAACGGCTGGGGTCGGGATGGGGGACCACACTGCGGCATGCGATGGGGTGCGGCGGTCTGGTCGGGCTCATCCTGCACAGCGTGCCCCAGAAACGTACGCGCATGGCTCGGCGTTCGGAGCCCGAGATGGCCCTGTGCCCCGCGCTCCAGGCCCGTCCGATGACGCGGGCGCGCCATCAAGGGGCTTGCAACCACGACATCGGATGGGGATCCCGACCCGGACGGAGAGCCGGAGGACGCCGCGAGCGAGCAATCTGGCCGTTCCGACTCAAGCGATCCTGGAAGTACGCGGGTTCCGGAGGTTCATGCTCCGCGGTCTGGAGAAGGTGAGCGGGGAATGGGACCTCGTCACCCTCGCGCACAACCTGCTGAAGCTCTCTGGCGAAGCGGCGAGGATCCCGGCGGCGGGATGAGGGCTGCAGGCCCTCAACCCAGACCAGTTCGGACCGCCTGTCGCGACCGTCGTGGTCGTGTTGGTGGTCGTGGTCGTGGTCGTGAACCGGTCGCAGGGCCGAAGCCCGACGGACTGCTAGTCAGTCGGTCTCGCGGCCAGGCGACACCGACGTGTACAGCGCCACCACGGCCAGCCCGAGGAGCGCTCCTCCGGCGCGCCAGCGCCGTCCGGCGGCGGGGAGCGGGCCGTGGTGGGTGAGCCCGACGTGCAGGAGGGTGCCCACCACCAGCCCCTCGAGGGCGCCCACGGTCGGAGCCGGCAGGCCGCCCGCGAGCGTGCCCCCGAGCGCCCAGCCGCCCAGCGTGAGCGCGGCGAGGGCCCCGACGGAGCGCACCGCGGCCTGCGCCGACGAGGCCTGGGCCGCGACCGCGACGCCCACCGGCAGCCGGTGAGCGACGATCGCCAGGGTGACCGAGGAGGTCAGCGCCGCGTCGAGCGCCGAGAGCGCCACCCCGTCGATCGCAGCGTGGATGCCGAGGAACGCGAGGGTGACGCCGGCGGAGTCGGCGCGCCGCCCGTAGCGGTGCATGAGCGCGGGGATGGCGAGGCCCCCCGCCATGCCCACGACCGCGGCCCAGCCGCCCTCGGCCACCGCATGGGGCCCGAGGTGGAGCAGGCACAGCCCCGCCACCAGCGCGACCGCGAAGCCGTGGAGGGCAGCCGCGGCAGCCGGAGACCGGTCGGTCCAGCCGCGCATCAGCGGGCCGACCAGCAGCCCGGCAGTCGCCGCGAGGACGGGGCCGAGGGAGCTCATGCGGGGATCCGGGAGGTCACCGCGGCGGCCGTATCCCGCTCGGGCACCCGAGCCACTATTGCAACCGGGATGCGACGGCCCGCAGGCACGAGGGAGGACGGCCGTTCCCCGCCGTCCGAATCACCTGGAAACTCCGCTATCCGGTGGCCGCGCTGCGGCAGTCGGGACAGGTGCCCGAGATCCGAAGTCGAAGGTCCGCCTCGCGCAGAATCGAGGGCAGCGGCCCCTCGGCCGCCCGGAGCTCGAGGGCCGGCAGGCACCGCACGATCCCGCAGTCCTCACAGAGAAAGTGCGCATGGTCGTCGCCCACCTGGCGACACGCATCGAGCAGCTCGTAGCGCCACACCCGGTCGCCCAGATCCATGCGGCGCAGCAGGCCGTCGCTCGACAGGTCCGCGAGGATCCGGAACACCGTGGCGCGATCGAAGCCCTCCTCGCCGAGCTCCTCCATCACCTGCTCGTGGGTCATCGGAGCGCCCCGCTCGTGCAGCGCGACGAGCACCGCCATGCGCGAGGCCGTGGCGCGCAGGCCCTGCTCCCGGAGGAGCGCGCGCAGCTCCCGCCGGACGTCTTCGAGCGGCTGTTCCATGGCTCCTTCAGGGGTGAGCGACCCGTGCGTGCGTGCTTGCGTGCTTGCGTGCTTGCGT
>CAYMSU010000676.1:0-2940 GCA_964393165.1 uncultured Enterobacteriaceae bacterium | reverse complement strand
TATCCGGCCGGGCTCGCATCTCGCCGACCTGTTCGCCGAACACGGGGCGAGCGGCACGCCGCGTCGATCTCGGCCTCGAGGTCGGCCTTCTGCATCACGACCGACACGTCGTCCGCCTCGACCGTGACCAGGACGTCCTCGCAGGCCCCCGTGTAGTCGATGCCGGCGTCGACCGTCGCCGTGAACGGCGCGACCGGCACCCGCAGCGGCGGGAAGTCGCCCTCGTCGTTCAGCGGATCGACCACCGCGTCGAGGTCGACCACGATCTCCTCGATCGTGGCGCTCGCGGTCGCGTCCAGCGCGCCGCCGGTGGCGCAGCGGCAGCCCTGCGCGTAGGTCAGCGGGTCCTCCTCGGTGCCGAGGTCCACGCGGGAGCTCGCGTCGGCCGTCGCGACGTCCACGAAGCCCCACAGGGTGACGCCGGCACCGACCTGCAGATCGATCTCGGTGGTCAGGTCGACGCCGCGGTACAGGACCGTGCCATCGAGCGCGAAGTCGCCGTCGCGCAGGGCCACGTCGACGCTCAGGGAGCCGTCGAGGTCGTCGCCGTCGAGCGTGAGCGCGTCGTCGAACGTCATTACCGTGGGCCCGCCGAGCGAGAACGACAAGGTGATGATGCCGTCCAGCCCGTGGCAGTCGTCGAAGTCGAGCACGAGATCTTCGTCGACGATCTCGGCGGTGACGCACTGCAGGCTCGTCGGGCCGCGGCGGTCGACCCTGCCGTCCTCGGAGTAGTCCGCGGCCTGCGGCTCGGAGAAGGCCACCGCGAGGCCCGACGCCAGATCGAGGGCGAGCGCGGTGTCGTCCTCCTCCGTCGACGCGGTGACGCCCTCGGCGGTCAGGGAGTCGGGCGGGGTGGTGGGCTCCTCGGTGCCGCCGGGGGACGGATCGTCGTTGCGGGCGGGATCGCCCTCGTCCTGGGGGGTGCAGCCGACGACGGCGAGAGCGAGGGCGAGCGTGAGACGAGCGACCATGGGTTCCTCCAGTGTGTGATCGGAAGATGACCCCCTGTCGGTCCGACCCTTGCCCGACCTTGCCCGGAACCTCGCTCAGTCGATGAACAGGCGGTCGCCGGGCAGCACGACCCGGGTGACCCAGCCCTCGGGACCCCGCCGCGTCTCGAACAGCCGGGCCGCGCTCGCCACCCCCTCCCGACCCAGCGTGCGGCACAGGCGGCTCCGATCCTGGGCGATCCGGTCGCGGCTGCTCCCCGCGCTCCCGCCGAGCTGTTGCCAGCGGAAGTGCGCGGCATCGAGCTCGAGCCAGCCCCCCGGGGGCATGTCCTGCCGCCGCGCCTCCACGTAGGGGACCAGCGCCCGCACGAACTCCCCCTGCAGCTGCACCGCCTCGGCCCCGTCGAGGACCTGAAGGGAGCACGGCCCGTCGGCCACCAGGCGGATCGCGAGCTCGCAGTCCGGGCTGTCGAGGCTCGCGCGGCCCCGCTCGGTCCGCTGCGGCGGCTGGCCGGCGTGGTAGCGAAGCAGGCGCGAGGCGGTCCGGAACACCTCCGCGTCGTCCAGCGGGGACTGTCGCAGGAGATCGTGCTCCGCCGCGAGCGGCCACGCGCCGTCGCCCCGCTCCTCGATGACCGTGTCGAGCGCCTCGCCGAGGAGCACCTCGTGGCGCTCGAGGTCGACCGCGAACGGCTCCGGGGGCCCTCCCTGCACCAGGCGCACCACGACGTCGTCGGGGCCCTGCAGCTGGTCGCCCTCCCGCAGCTGGCGCCACCCGTCGGGCTCCACCCGGCCCGGCCCCCGCGTGAGGTCCTCGCCCACGAGGACCCGCCACGCCCAGCGGCCCACCCAGCGCAGCTCGACCCAGTACAGGGGGACCCGCGGACCGGTCAGCGGCCAGGTGCACGCCCGGCTTCGACCGAGCAGCGTGCTCGTGGCGAGCGGGCGCGTGGAGGACCCGTCGAGCCCGTGGATCTCGATGCGTGCCATGGCGACTCCCGTGCGCTACCGTCGGACCATGTGGAATCCCGGCCAGACGGTGCTCGACCGTTATCGCCTCGTCGAGCCCCTGGGCGAGGGAGGAGGCGGAGAGACCTGGGCCGCCGAGGGCCCTCACGGCCCCGTCGCGATCAAGCGGATCCCGGCGACCGATCACCGCCGCTTTCGCGATCTGGTCCGCGAAGCCCAGCTGCTGCGCAACCTGCGGCATCCCCGGGTCGTCGCCTACCGCGAGTTCAGCGACCGGCCCGACGAGGGCTGCGCGATTCTCGTCACCGACTTCGTCGAGGGCGGGGATCTCGAGGCGTGGGTGCTCCGCCGGGGGCCGCTGACCCCGAGCGAGACCGCCCGCGCGGGTCTGCAGATCATCGAGGCGCTCGGCGCGCTGCACGACGCCGGGGTGCTCCACCGCGATCTCAAGCCGAGCAACGTGCTCGTCCTGCCGACCGAGGAGGGCTTCGACCTGAAGGTCGCGGACTTCGGGATCTCCCGTCCCCTGCAGGCGGGGGTGGCCAAGACCACCGACAAGAGCCTCACGCCGCTGTACGCTGCCCCCGAGCAGCACCGGGGCGACGCGCTCACCCCCGCGGCAGACCTCTACGCCCTCGGCGGGGTTCTCGGGTTCCTCGCCACCGGCGCGCACCCGCCCGACGGCGGGGTGCCCACCGGGATCGCGCCGCTCGACCGGATCGTCCTCGCCCTGTGCGCCCTCGAGCCCACGGCGCGGCCCTCTCGCAATCAGGTGATCGAAGCGCTCGCGGCCCTGGCCCAGGGTAGGCCGGTCCCCGAGCTGGGGCCGGTCCCCGAGCTGCGGCCGTCGTCGCCCACGATCGGCCCGCCCGAAGAGGCATCCCCCGCGTTCACGGTGCCCGTTCCAGATCCCGACCCCGACCCCGACCCTGCGTCGCCCGTCGGGGCCGCGCCTCCCGCATCCTCCGCGCGGGGCGCGCGTCGCCGGGGGTGGGTCCCCGCGGGGGTGGCTGCGGTC
>CAYMSU010000675.1:0-2940 GCA_964393165.1 uncultured Enterobacteriaceae bacterium | reverse complement strand
GCGTGAAGCGGTTCTCGTGGCGGGTGTGCCCGTCCTTGTCAGCCCGATGCACGCGCCCCCTCCAGCGCCCGCCGCAGCGCGTCGTCGGCGGGATGCAGCAGCAGGGCCCGCGGCTTGACGTCGCCCAGCCGCAGCCCTCGCCGCATCTCCCGCTCCGTGATCCAGCGGCCCGCGTCGCGCGCCACCACGCAGCGCAGGGCCCCCAGCTGCCCGAGCGACCGGGCCAGCCCGTAGTGGTGGGCCCCCGCCAGCGTGCGCTCGAGGGCGGTGACCGCGCGCCCCGGCACCGGCTGGTCGCTCACCAGGACGTAGTGCGCCGGCGGCCCGAGCACCGGCACCAGCACCGCGAGCCCCCGGGGCTGCGGGATCGTCGCGCGCAGCGCCTCCGCGACGAAGGCCTCGCCGAGCTTCTCGCCCACGAGGTCGGACACCCCTCCGGCGCGCCCCACGAACGCGAGGCACGGCACCGCCCCGTAGCGGCGGGTGACCTGGACGCGGTCGCCGAGCCGGTACCGCACGAGCCCCCCGGCCGTGCTCACCACGAGCTCGTAGGTCTCGCCGCGCTCGGCGTCGACCAGCGGGCGCGCCCGCCCGTCGTCGTCGAGCAGCTCGATCAGGGTGTGGTGGACGAACGGCACGCAGGCGTGGGCCCGGACCCACGGCACCGTGATCACGGCCTCGGTCGCGAGCAGCCCCTTGCCCTGGAGCCAGACGTGGGGCAGCCGACGACGGAGCCGCTCGGCCATCGGGGCTGCGGCGGCGGCCGCCCAGCAGGACACGACCCCGAGCGAGGGCCAGACCTCCGCCCAGTCGGGCTCCCCCCCGAGGATCGCGGCCGCCCGGTCGAGCACGACCTCGAAGAACGTGGGGTTCCACACGCTGACGATCTCGAGGTCGCGCGCCTGGAGCAGGCTCCTCGCGACCGCGTCGAGGAAGGCGGGGGCGTCGGCGTGCCGGTGCTCGGCACGGGGACCCGCCCAGAAGGCGCCCACGAGGGCTTGCAGGCCGCGCCCGAGGTAGGCGGCGTCGTGCTCGAGCCCCACCGGGCGGCCGGTCGCGGTGGTCTCGGCCGGACCGAGCCGCGGCGACACGCTGACGTACATCCGCCCGGTCCGCAGCTTCGGGCCGTGGCGCAGCACGTCGTAGGCCCACGCGGCGAACAGATCGCGGATCGCACGCTGCTTGCTGGCTGTGTAGGGGATGTACTTGGCCTGCCCCGAGCTGCCGCTCGTCTTCTCGTAGAACAGCACCCGCTCGGGCGTGACGATGGCGCCCTCTTCGGCGCGCTGGCGGTCGAGCCAGGGCTTCAGCTCCTCGTAGGTGGTGATGGGCACCCGCGCCCAGTCGGCCGCGGTGCGCACGCCGAGGGACCGCCCGTAGGCCGTGCGCGCCAGCTGCCGCGCCAGCCGGTGCTGCAGGCGACGCTGCTCTCGCGCGGGCTGCCGCAGCGCCAGGCTGAGCCGCTTGGCGGCGGGGGCGAGCGCCACCGGCAGCCCGCGGAGGAGGGCCCGCCGCGCCAGCCCGCCGACGCCGCTCATGGCGACCACCGCTCTCGGACGCCGACGATGGTCGTCGCCGGGACCTGGACGCCCTCGGGCACCCGCGCGCCGGGGCTCAGCACGGCCCGCGCCCCGATCATCGCGCCGGCGCCGACCACCACGGGGCTGACGAAGAGCATGAGCCGCCCCTTGCGCAGGCTGATCACGTGGGCGCTCGCCGCCGCCTCGTGCCCGAACACCGCGCCGTCGCCGATCTGAAGGAGGCTCCGGTCCATGAGCTGGATCCGGGGCGTCCAGTAGACCGCGCGCCCGATGCGGGCCCCCCACAGCCGCAGCCACGCGCTGTAGAGGCCGGGAACCAGGCGCAAGGCGGCCTCGAGCCAGGGGAGGGCCACGAACACGAGCTGGATCTGGTGCGAGCCCCACCAGGGCACGTAGTGATCGCCCACGACGGGCCACCACCCGGGGCGCAGCGGCGCGATCCGGTCGTGGAGCCGGTGGAGCAGCGGCGGCACGAGGTACACGACGGCCACCCCCAGGGCCAGCGGGCGCGGGTCGGAGGTGGCCACGGCCCACGCGACGCACCCCAGTCCCCCGGCCACGATCGTGGCCGGCAACGCGGAGATCGCGGTGCCCCAGGGGTTCGCCACCGCTAGACCACGAGCTCGATCTGAAGCGACGTCTCGGGCAGGGCTCGCGGATCCTCGCCGCGCGAGATCGCCTGCCGGATCGACTCGATCAGCACGTGGATGGCATCGGCGGAGGTGTTCTGGAAGTCCGTGCCGTACCTCGCGAGCACCCGGGCCTGGTCGGCGAGCGCGACGAGGTCCTGGTCGATGACGGACTGCCCCTGGTAGCGCAGCACGCGCCTCGTGAGCAGGTTCAGGACCCCCAGGCGGCTCAGCCGGCCGAAGTCGTACGACAGCGTGGTGTACACCCGCGTGCGCATGTCCTCCTCGGGGACCGACTGCGACACGATGAACAGGCGCCGGCGCGGCCCGAAGACGTACTCGACCTCGGTCACGTTGGGCGCGTGGAAGCTGTCGCGATGCGCGATGGGGGCGGCGCCGGGGTTCAGGAAGCGACGAAACCACCCGAGGTTCGAGGTCTCGCCCTCGTAGTGGACGTCGACGGAGCCCTGGGCGCGCCGGACCACGGCCCGGAGGTGCTGGCCCCTCGTGGTCCGGAAGATCCCGGGGTGCACGAAGACCGTGTGGGGCACGTCGACGAAGTTCTCGACGCAGTTCGTGACGCTGTTCTCGAAGGTGTTGACGAGCCGGAGGTGGCGCCAGCGCGGGTGGCCCCAGAACGGCATGGGGAACGGCTCGATGTCGGCCGGGGCATCGTCGTCCAGCCGGGTGTAGACGAGCCCGTCCTGCTCTCGCACGGCGAAGCGGGTGGCGCACCGGCGGGCGGCGCGGGTGAACCGCTCCCCCTCGGC
>CAYMSU010000674.1:0-2950 GCA_964393165.1 uncultured Enterobacteriaceae bacterium | reverse complement strand
GGTCGAAGAAGATGCGGTGCTCGGGGTGTTCTGCCGGCGGTGGGGGGTGCCCTTGATCGACGGGGGCACCGTGCGCCTGCCGCGGCTGATCGGGCTGTCCCGGGCGCTCGACCTGATCCTCACGGGCCGGCCGGTGGGCGCCGAGGAGGCGCTGCAGTGGGGGCTCGCGAACCGGGTGGTGCCTGCCGGGCAGGCGCGCGCCGAGGCGGAGGCGCTGGCCCAGCGGCTGTCGGCGCTCCCACAGGAGTGCCTCCGCGCAGATCGGCGAAGTGCCTACGCGGCGTTCGACGGGCCGCTGCCGGAGGCGCTGCGGCGCGAGTTCGATACGGGGCTGCCCGTGGTCGAGGCCGAGGGGGTGGCCGGAGCCCTGCGGTTCGCGCAGGGCGAAGGGCGCCACGGGGAGGGCACGTGAGGGCAGGCTGTCTGGCGCTCGGGTGGCTCGGGTGCGCGGGCGCGCCCGACGCCCCGGAGTGGACACCGTCGTTCGGTGAGCTGCCGGACGTCGGCGAGCAGGTCGTGCGCGACCCGTTCGTGGGGGTGCGCATGGTGTCGCGGGAGGTGACCGTACCGCGGCCGCTCTCGGCGCACTTCGTGCTCGTCGACCCGCAGGCGCCGGGGGTGTCGTTCACGGGGACCCCGGGCAACGGCGCGGCCCCGCTCGAGACCGTCCGGCAGACGGGCTCGGAGTTCCTGGCCGACGTGGGGGCGGCAGTCGCGATCAACGCGCACTTCTTCGCCCCGTGGCCGGCCAGCCCCGAGGAGCCAGCCGAGCTGGTGGGCTGGGCGTTGTCGGACGGGGAGGAGGTCTCGCCGTTCGACGACGGGGAGGTGGGGTTCGGGATCACCGCCGACGGGCAGGCTGCGGTGGTGCTCCCGCCCGACGACCGGTCGGTCTACGACGACGGGGTCGGCGCCTTCGAGCAGATCGTCACCGACGGCCGGAACACGGCGACCTGGGAGGAGCTGCATCCGCGCACGGCGATCGGGGTGACCGGCGACGGAGTCGTCGTGCTCGCGGTCGTCGACGGTCGCCAGGAGGGGGTCTCCGAGGGGGTCACCACGCCGGAGCTGGCGGACTGGCTGCTCGACTTCGGGGTCACCGGCGCGATCAACCTCGACGGGGGCGGCTCCACCACCCTCGTGGAGCGGGCCAGGGACGGGCGTCCGGCGCTGGTGAACGTGCCGGTGGGGTACGTGCTGCCGGGCACCGAGCGGCACTGCGGCAGCTTCTTCGGGGTGCGCGCGCGCGACCGGGAGTGAGCGAGCCCCTGGGGCCGAAGTCAGTGCCCGGGGCCGCCGTCGATGCAGACGTCCTCGCACGTCGCCGTGCGGTCCATCAGGTCCAGCCAGCCCTCCGTCGACCAGGAGTACGTGTCGATGAAGGTGTCGAGGTCGCCGCTGGTCTTGTAGGTGAACGTGCTGTCGGCGCGCGGGTGCAGCCAGACCCCGAAGCGCTCGTCGTGCATGATCCCCTCCCAGTCGTAGGCCTCGACGTAGTCCGGGTTGTGGGCGTTGATGCCCCGCACGTCCATCACCAGGCGGATCGTGATGCGGTCTACCGGGAAGGGGACCGTCACCGGCTGGCCGAGCTCGTCGAGCACGATGTCGCCGTTCGCGTCGAGGACGAACTTCTCCACGAGGTCCACGCGCTGTTCGCAGGACGTGCCCTCGAGCAGCAGGCTCGGGTCGAGCACCGAGTTGGTGATCGCGTCGGGGGCCTGGGGGCCCGGGTCGTCGCTGCCGTCCTCGAACGACGACGCGTCGTTCTGGCCGTTGTAGGCGTAGACGGTGACCCGCGGCACGGTCGCCACGCCGTCGTCGGCCACCTCGGCGGTGCAGTCGACGTAGGCCAGCGCGAGCTGGGCCTGGCCCTTCGGGTTGGGCCCGTCCGAGATCGCGACGGTGTAGGAGTCCGGCAGGTCGCCGCTGCTGGTCTCCGAGAACTCGGTGGTGAGCGTCCATGGCTCGGTCACGCTGTTGTAGATGGACTCGAGGTGGTCGAGCTCGCCGGCGCTCTGGTTGCCCTCGTTCGACGTGGTGTAGACGCACTCGAGGCCCGTCACGAACCCCTCGTCGACCTCACCGTCTCCGTCGTTGTCGAGGTCGTCGCAGACCTCCACGTTCGGGCAGTCGGGGTACAGCGCATGGGGATCGAACTCGCCCTCGGGGCAGACGAAGTCGCGGATCTCGAGCGGTGACTCCTCGCAGTACCAGACCGCGGTCTCGGTGATCTCGCAGTCCGCGGCGCGGTCGATCACCACGCCGGGCGCTGGCACGAGGGTCCCGTCGTCCTCGAAGCACAGGGGGTCCTCGACCCAGTTGGTGTGGATCGGGAACGTCAGCATGTCGTTCGAGTCCCGAGGCGGGTCCTGGTTGCCGAGCACGGTCTCGAGGTCGACGAGGGTGCCGTCCTCCACGCCCTGGTCCCACACCTGGACCTTGAAGAGGTAGGCGTCGGTGAACCGGGTGGTGATGTCGGCGCAGGCCTTCCAGATTCGGTGCCCGTCGGCGAAGCCGATCTGGCCCGGGAAGATGCCGTCGACGAGGTCGACGAGGAAGGCGAGGGCGACGGGCGAGACGTCAGGGTAGGCGTCGCACGCGACGGCCTCGACCTGGAAGTGGAAGCCGACGACGTCGGTGTCGCCGAAGTAGTCGACGGTGAGTGCAGCCCCCGTGGACGAGACGGGCGTCGCCTGCTGAGCCGGGCTGCAGGCGACGATTGCCGTAGCGAGCGTCAGGAGGGAGGCGGTACGCATGGGTGCTCCGGGGTGCAGGCTGGCACCAAGGGTTCTCCCCGGCGGTCCGCGCACGGTACCGGATCGCGGTCGGGCGTGCAGTTACACCGGGCACGCGATGCGAGCGGCCGCCGCGCGGTGGCAGAGGTTCCAACTGGGGAACGCTCGCGGCGGAGACTGCCGACCCTGAGAGGGTCTGGCGGTCTCACTGCGCC
>CAYMSU010000673.1:0-2958 GCA_964393165.1 uncultured Enterobacteriaceae bacterium | reverse complement strand
CTTTGCTCTGGGAGGAGCGTGGCGAGCTCGATGCCGTGATCGCCGATTCCGCGGTCCGACAGGTCGATCGGCAGGCGAAGCACCGCCTCCCGCGCGCGACGCGTGGCGGCACGGGTCCCTCGAACCCGCAGCAGCGCGGTCTTGGGGAGCTCTTCGGTGCTCACCAGATCCGGGGGGACCACCCACGCGAGCCGGGCTTGTAGGCGCACCTCGTGGACCTCGTCACCCTGGACGTACAGCCAGAGCCCCATCGCCAGCAGGAAGGACAGCACCTTCGTGAGAGGATTCGACACCGCCCAGGCGAGCCAAGCGTCCCACGGCGAGCGCTCCGAGGCCTCAGGCACGGCTGCCTCCGGGCTGCGCCGAAGAGGCTGCCTGCTCGGGCTCCGAGGGGTCCTGCTCACCCAGCTTCTCGACCAGCCGCTGCCGAAGATCGTTGGCGTCCGCGACGGGGGTCACCCGGCCCGCCTTCACGACGGCCACCGTCCCACGCTCCTCCGAGACCACCAGACAGAGCCCGTCGGTCTCCTCGGAGAGCCCGATCGCCGCGCGGTGGCGGGTGCCCCACGCCCGCTTGATCTCCTTGGACAGCGAGATCGGCAGGAACACGCCGGCGGCCACGACTCGCTCGCCGCGGATGACGACCGCACCGTCGTGAAGCGGAGAAGACGGGTGGAAGATCGACTGGAGCAGCTCCGTGCTCACGACGGCATCGAGCTGGTGCGCGCCTTCTGTGTAGGGCGTGAGCGACACGGCCCGCTCGATCACGACGAGCGCGCCGATCTTGCGGTGGGCAAGGGCGAAGCACACCTTGACCACCTCCTCCATCACGTTGGCCTCCGAGCGGCGCACGCCGACCCCGCTCGCGAAGAGCGTGCCGCCGGCTCGTGCGAGGGCGCGGCGGATGTCGTCCTGAAACAGGATGAGCACGGCGATGACGGCGTACCCGAACAGGTTGTCGAGCATCCAGTGCACCGACGTGAGGCCGATGACGTCGCTCACCAGGTACAGAAGGGCGAGCAGGCCGAGCCCCAGCAGACTCTGCACCGCCCGCGTACCCTGCATCGTGATCAGCACGCGGTAGATGACGAAGGAAAGAAGCCCGATCTCGACCCAGTCGAGCCAGTTGGCGCCGCTGAACGTCTCGAACAGCCAGGCCGTGCCTCTCACTCGTCTCCCCTCACGCACCGCAGGTACACCGTGAGGGCCTCCTTGGTGGCCTGCACGTCGTGCACGCGCAGCACACGGGCGCCATGTCGGGCGGCTGCGAGCGCCGCGCCGATCGACCCGGCCACCCGCTCGCGGGCGACCGACCGCCCCGTGAGCCGGCCGATGAAGGACTTGCGGGAGGCTCCCACGACAACGGGGTATCCGAGCGCAGCGATCCTGGCAGTCTCGGCAATCAGCGTGGTGTTGGCCTCGAGCGCTTTGCCGAAGCCGACGCCAGGGTCGACCAGGATCCGGTCGGCGCGAACGCCCGCGGCCAGGGCCAGGGCGACCTGCGCGGCGAGGAAGTCCTGGACCTCGCCCACGAGGTCCACGTAGCGGGTGTCCTGCTGCATGGTGCGCGGCGACCCCCGCATGTGCATGAGCACGCAGGTCACGGCAGCACGGGCGCACACCTCGCGCATCTGCGGGTTGGTCAGCCCCGTGACGTCGTTGACCACCTGGGCCCCGACCTCGATGGCTCGCTGCGCGACCTCCGGCTTGCTCGTGTCCACGGACACGACGGCGGTCGGTCGCTGTCGGAGCACCTCCCGCACCACGGGCACGACCCGGGCGATCTCCTCCTCGGCAGAGACGGGGGCCGCGCCGGGTCGCGTGGACTCTCCGCCCACGTCGAGCCAGTCGGCGCCCTCGTCGAGCAGCTGCAGGGCGTGGGCCACCGCCGGACCAGGCTCCAGGAACGCACCACCATCCGAGAAGGAATCCGGTGTGACGTTCACGATCCCCATGAGCAGCGGCTCCGATGCGGAGGCCGCCTGCTGTCCTGGCTCGGCGCCCGCCACCGGCCTAGGCCGGGGCGGCGTTGAACCAGCCGGCCTCGACCGGAACGGGGTCGGACTCGTCGACCAGGCGCGCGAACTCGTCGCCGTCGAGCGACTCGCGCTCGATGAGTGTCTTGGCGACCTTGTGGAGGATGTGCACGTTCGACTGCAAGATGGAGCGCGCGGCATTGTAGGCCCGGGTGATGATCCCTCGGACCTCCTCGTCGATGCGACGCGCCGTGTGCTCCGAGTAGTTCTTCATCCGGGACATCTGGCGCCCGAGGAAGACCTCGTCGTTGCTGTCGTTCCACGCGACGGGGCCGAGGTCGTCGCTCATCCCGAGGTCGCAGACCATCGTGCGCGCGATGTTGGTCGCTTGCTGGATGTCACTCTGCGCCCCCCCGGTGATCGCGTTGAAGACGATCTCCTCCGCGGCGCGGCCGCCCATCGCCATCGTGATCATCGTGACGAGCTGCTCACGAGTCTGCTCGAGCTTGTCCTCGTTCGGCAGGGTCCAGGTGACACCGAGCGCACGCCCTCGCGGAACGATGGTGACCTTGTGCACGGGGTCGTGGTCGGGCAGCAGGTGAGCGACCAGCGCATGACCAGCCTCGTGGTAGGCGGTCTTCGCCTTCACCGGCTCGGGCATGAACATGGACCGACGCTCGGGACCCATGAACACCTTCGAGCGTGCCTCCTCGAAGTCGCTCATGTCGACGCGGTCCTTGTTCCGCCGCGCCGCCAGGAGAGCGGCCTCGTTGCAGAGGTTCTCGAGGTCAGCACCGGAGAAGCCTGGTGTGACCTTCGCGACGCGCTCGAAGTCGACGTCGTCGGACGTGGGGATCTTCCGGGCATGAATCTTGAGAATCATCGCCCGGCCTCGGACATCCGGCGCCGGGACGTTCACGCGGCGGTCGAAGCGACCGGGGCGGAGCAACGCCCGATCGAGCACATCGAGCCGGTTGGTGGC
>CAYMSU010000672.1:0-2968 GCA_964393165.1 uncultured Enterobacteriaceae bacterium | reverse complement strand
GGCGTCGAGACCATGGACGCGGGGGTAGTCCACCGCGACGGCTCGGTCACGCTCCACGGTCGCCTCCCCGGCGCCCCCGCGCGGGGATGCTCCCTCACGGTCGAAGAGGCATGGGCCCGGTGAGCGCCCTGCGCCGGGTGCTCCGCTGGCTGGCCGACGTCCGCGAGCTGGACCCGGCGCCGGCAGCCCCTCACCTGTCCCCGGCAGGCGCACGAGCCGCGCTGGACGCAGCGGTCGACGCGCTACACGAGCCCGCGCTCCGGTCCGCCGTGGCACTCCCGGGCGCGCCCTTCGCGACGGCGGCGGTGATCTGCGCCCGCACCGTGTTCACGGCCCCGCTCGAGTGGGTCGCGGTGCTCCTGGGGCGCGGCACGGCGGTGGTCCTCAAGCATCCTCGCGGGGTGCCGGGGCTCGGGCCCGGGCTCGTCGCGCTCGCGGAGGCCCACGGGCTGCCGCTGACCGCCACGTCCGACCGCGACGCGGGGCGTCGCGCGGAGCTGGTGGTGGCGATGGGATCCGACGCGACGATGGCGGAGCTCGCGCCGCGCCTGGCCCCGGGCACCCGGTTCCTCGGCTTCGGCCACCGGTTCAGCGTGGCCTGGATCCGGGAGCCCGCGCACCTCGCCCAGGTCGCCGAGGATGCTGCGCTGCACGATGGCCTCGGCTGCATGAGCCCGGTCGCGGTGTTCACCGACGTTCCCGCGGAGCGCTCGGGCTCGGCGCTGGCCGAGGGAATGGCGCGGGCCGAGCGGGCGTGGCCCCGCGGGTCGGTCTCGGCCGCCGACGCCGCCGCCATTCGCTCCCGCCGAGCGCTCGCCCGCGCAGTCGGGCACGTCCACGAGGGCGCAGCCTGGTCGGTACACGTGCTTCCGGCGGACCGGTTCCGGCCCGGCGCGCTGCCACGCTCGCTGGCGCTGCACCAGGTGCCCGACCGAGCCGCGTTCCTGGCGGCGCTTCGCCCCCACCAGCGCTGGCTGTCGACGGTGGGCACCGACGACGCTGCGCTCCAAGCATGGCCCGGGGTGCGGCAGGCCGTCCCGGGGACCATGCAGCGGCCGCCGCTCGCCCGCTTGCACGACGGCGTCGACTGGCTCCACGAGACTCTGCGGGCCACCGACCAGGCGCCCCCCGACCGCGGGGGCGGGTGAGCGCCTACGCCCGCTCCTGACGCCGGCGCAAGGCATCGCGGATGTTGGACTGGTCGCGCAGGCGGATCAGGGCTTCGCGCTCGATCTGACGCACCCGCTCCCGGGACAGGCCCATCTCCTTGCCCACCTCGGACAGCGTGCGAAACTCGCCGTCATCGAGGCCGTAGCGCCGGGTGAGCACGAACCGCTGGCGCTCCGAGAGCACCACGTCGAACGCCTCGTGCATCCGGGCCAGCTCCTGGGCGTTGATCGCGTCTGCGTCGGGCTGCGTGGCCTCCTCGTCGGACAGGAACCGCTCGAGGGGGCGCGGCCGCGGCCCATCGTCGACCGGCTGCTCGAGCGAGATGGTGTTGCCCTGCGACAGCAGCAGCTCGGCGCGCTCCTTGTCGATGCCGACCTCCTCTGCGAGCTCTGCCGTGCCGTAGGGCACGCCCGAGGCCTCGAACCGCTTCATGGCCTTGCGCAGGTTCCGGGTCTGCTCCACCGCACAGCCGGGCAGCCTCACGGGACGCCCCGTGTGGTCGATCGCCCGCGTCATCTGGGCCCTCACCCACCAGCGCGCGTAGGTCGAGAACCGGATCCCCCGGTCCGGATCGAAGCGCTTGGCTGCCCGCAGCAGCCCGATGTACCCCTCCTGGACGAGATCCTCCTCGTCCATGAACGGGCCCGCGAGCTTGCGCGCCTCGCCGTGTGCGATCCGGCGGCCCGACATCGCGAGCCGCCAGCGCAGCGCCTCGGCCTGCGCCCAGGCCCCCTTCGCCTTCCGGGCGACCTGGCGGAACTGCACGTCGGCCTTCGCCGCCCGCCACACGGCCTCGACGGCCGACTCGAGCCGGTCGACCGCCCCCGCGCGGGTGCGCTCCTCCCGGTCTGGTCGCCGCTGGAGGATCGACTCGGCCAGCTCGTTGCCTTCGATCGCATCGCGCGCGGCCGCCTCCGCGGCACGGATCTCACGCGCGATGTCCTTCTCCTGATCCGCAGTGAGCCGTTCGGAGCGTCGATCGGTGGACAAGACGGAAAACGGGTTGGCCATGGATCCGAAGTGGGCGGCAGGTATGGTTGGGGACGAAATCGACGTTTACCACGCTTGCCGCGGGTGACACCAGGGTCGCCGACATCAGCGACCCGAAGTACGGTCCGATGAAACGTCCGGGCACCCTAACGCCCCCTCAGAGCTCATGCGCAGACGCCGTCACGTTCCCCATCAGCAAATCGGACCACGGTCTCGCCTGCGGGCTCTCCCGATGGTCGTGGCGACCGAGACCATCGCCACGATGCGCTGCGCGTGCTGGCCCGTGGCACTCCTGCGTCCCATGCCGCTGCCGCCCGCTCCCTCCGAGGCCCCCCCGATCGTCCTCGTGCACGGGTTCTTGGGGCACCCGGCGATGTTTCGTTCGCTCACCCGGCGGATGTACCGGGCGGGGCGCAGTCCCGTGTACACGGTGCAGTACCCGTCCACGCGATTCGCGCTCGACGAGATCGCCCGGCGAATCCACGACGTCGTGGCCCCCCTGGCCGAGGTGCACCCCGTGGACCTCGTGGGGCACTCCCTGGGAGCGGTGGCCGCCCGAGCCTACCTGAAGGCATTCGGTGGCGCGAACTACGTGCGGCGCTTCGTGTCTCTCGGGGGCCCCCACGCGGGCACCGACCTCTTCCGGCTCACCCCGAGGGTCCTGTGGGACGTGCTCGACCCCGAGGGTCCGTGGGTGCAGCGGCTGGCCCGGGGGCCCGAGCCGGTGCCGACCACGGTGGTCCGCTCCCGCTACGACCACCACGTGGTGCCGCCGATCCGGGCGTCGCTCCCAGGCGTCGACGAGGTC
>CAYMSU010000671.1:0-2968 GCA_964393165.1 uncultured Enterobacteriaceae bacterium | reverse complement strand
CCACCACGTCACTGCAGAGCCTCCTCGGGACGGTCCCGGCGTGAATATTCACCACCGCAGGCCCCCGACAACCCTGCTGGCCAATGGAGACAACCGCGGGTACGCTCGCGTTCGAGGAGACTTCATGCGCCTGGTGCTCAGCGTGCTGGCCGGGGTGGGGTGCGCCGGCAGCCTCCCGGCTCCCCCCGACGACGACGACTCGCCCGAGACCACGGCGGACACGGCCACGCCGACGACCGACACGGGGCCCGCGGGCCCGTGTCGGGTGGTCGAGGCGGAGCCCAACAACTCGCCCGACGAGGCGACTCCGCTGATCGTCGAGCAGCGCGCGTGTGGCCGCCTCGACGGTGAGCCCGACGTCTACGCCTTCACGCTCGACGACGATGGCTGGGTCGAGTTCGAGGTCGCTGCGGCAGACGGCTCGATCGCCGACGTGTCGATGCGCCTGTCGAATCCCGAGTTCGTCGTCGTGAGCGACAAGGCCTACGACACCGACGACGTGAGGCTCGCGTTCCAGGCGCCGGCGGGCGACTACACCCTCGCGGTCAACGAAGAGGACGGCAACGGGGGCGAGCGCTACGCGTACGAGGTGCTCGTCAGCGAGATCAAGGCCCCCGTCTCGTGGACCACCGTAGAGGTGGAGGGCAACGACGACTTCGCGACGGCCCAGCCGCTCGGCGACGGAGACGCGGTGTTCGGTGTGATGGAGCGGGACGTGCTCCCCGACGAGGACTGGTACCGGGTGGACGTGCAGAGCGGCCGGCACGACGTGCGGTTCGACGTGAACGGGCGCGAGGAGGGCTCGGGGGCGAACCTCACCGGGTTCCTCTACGACGAGGACCTCGAGCTGATCCAGACGGTGCGCGGGGGGCCGGGCCCCGCGCCCGCTCCCGACCCCGACGTGACCTACGCCTCGTCCGGGGGCGAGGTGCTGTTCTTCAAGCTCGAGCAGGCCCAGACGGAAGGCGAGCCTCTCGCCGACGAGGGGCGCCATCGGTGGTATGTGCTCGACGTCACGGTGGAGGCGCAATGAGGGTGTGGCAAGGCTTCGCATCGGTGCTGCTCCTCGGGGCCTGCACCCCCGAGCCGCCGCCCCGGCTGCTCGACACCGGCTGGTTCGACGAGGCCACCGGGGAGCCCGACGGCTGCCAGGACAAGTTCGTGTCGGTCGTGCCCGAGGACGGCACCGCGGGCTGGTACTGGCGCGACCGGCCGGGCGCGTTCACCGCCACGCCGCGCACCCTGCGCTACGACGCGTGGCTCGCCGACGGCGATGCCCAGCGCGTGCCCACCACGCTCGCGTGGGCCGAGAGCAACCTGTCCTTCGATCTGGTCTCGGACGGGTGGCTGGAGCCCGACACGGCCTACACCATGTTCCTCAAGGACTGCGAGGCCCAGCAGGAGATCACGTTCACCACGAGCAGCCTCGGGCAGCCGCTCGTCGGTGGGCCGAGCTCGCTCATCGGCAACACCTACCTCGTCGACCTCGCCGAGGCGGACTGGGTGGAGCCGCCCACGCTGGGCCCGCTGGTCGCGCTGTACGTCAACGATCCGATCCTGCTCGAGGTCACCTACGCCGATGCGTCCGACATCCGGCTGCTCGGCGCCCCCGGCCTCGTCCAGGGTGGTGAGATCCGCCAGGACACGAGCGTGCCCACCTGGAACTTGGGCCTGTCGCCGTTCCTCGATCAGCCCTTCGTGAACGCGCAGTCGGAGCTCGTGAACCTGCAGTACAAGATCGAAGACGAGGTGATCGCCATCCCGGTCAAGGACTTCCTGTTCCAGGGCACGTTCTCGGCCGACGGCGCCAGGATCGGCGGTAGCGTGCTCGCGGGCCGGGCCGACACCCGGTTCGTGGGCGAGACCATCCAGGGCAGCAATCCGGCGCGGCTGTGCGAGCTCGCCGAGGCCCAGGGCGTGCCGTGCGTCGCGTGTGACGACGGCGAGGAGCTCTGCCTCGACCTCGTGGCCCGGCGGGTCGAGGCCACGCTGCTGCCGAGCGTCGACCTGCTGCCCACGCGCGAGTAGGCGAGGGTGACCGCGCCCCCGCCGGAGTCTCCGATCATCCGCTACGGGCGCGTCGCCTTCGTGGTCTTCCACCTGCTCGCGATCACCCTCGTGGCGCTTCCCTCGGTCGGGAGCGGGATGAACCGCTCCGCGTGGAAGAGCCCGACCGTCCAGGAGGAGTTCCAGACGTGGGCCGCCCGCGTGCGCGGCCTCGGCCTGGACGTGACCGTCGAGGAGCTCGAGGACTTTCTCTGGGGCTTCGCCAGCGGCTACGAGCAGGCCCGCCGGGTCGCGCTCCGGCCGATGCGGCCATACCTCGAGTACGCCGAGACGTCGCAGTCCTGGCGGATGTTCGTGGCCCCCCATCGTTACCCCGGCCGGCTCGTGATCGAGGTCGACCGCGGAGACGGGTTCGAGCTGCTGTACGTGGCCCGCTCCGCGGAGCACGGCTGGCACCGGCGGTGGTTCGATCACGACCGCATGCGGGCGGCGATCTTCCGGTACGCTTGGCGGCACTACCGCAGCGCGCGCAACGCGTTCGCCACGTGGGTTGCGGAGCAGGTAGCCGCCGAGGATCCGGCCGCCGAGCGGGTCCGCGTGAAGTTCCTGCGCTACCGCACCCTCGACCCGGCGCAGGCGAGGGCGGGGGTGATCCCCGAGACCAAGCCCGAGCTCGCCGTCGTCCGGGTCATCGAGCGATGAGCCGGCTCGTCGACTGGCTCGCCCACCGCGAAGACGCCACGAGCCTGGCGCTGTTTCGGATCGCGATGGGCGTGGGGGTGTGGCTGAACGTGGGCAGCACCGTGTGGAGCGGCCTCGTGCCGATCCTGTGGGTCGACCGCGAGTACGGGGGCATGCGCAGCCTCGGGGGCGGCACCTGGCTCGTACCGACGCGCGGCGATTCCTGGACAGAATCTTCCAGGTCCGACTTGAGATCCCTCCCTTCCCGAAGCAGGATATG
>CAYMSU010000670.1:0-2974 GCA_964393165.1 uncultured Enterobacteriaceae bacterium | reverse complement strand
CGGCCAACGACTGGATCAGGTCGGCCTGGATCTGGCGGGCGCCCACGGCCGAGCGGTCTCGTGCCCACTCCTCGACCGCCGCCGGCATCCCACCGACCAGGCTACTGTTCCGGCAAGCGTAACCACGCCGGGCGGCGCGGCCGCTGCGAGCCCGGGGCAGCACCCGCGGCCTCTGAAGGAGATTCTCGTCGATTCTTCTTGCGCCCTAGCCGCCTCTGTGGTTATCTGGGCCGCAGATGGCGTTGGTGCTCCGATTCCGCGGTCGCGATGTCCACACCGAGGACGTGGAGACCATCCAGGCGTTGATCACGGCAGGGGCGCCTAGCCGCAGGGCGCTTTCGCAGCAGGTCTGCCAGGCGTGGGGCTGGGCGCAGCCCAACGGCCGGCTGTGCGATTCAACCTGCCGGAAGCTGCTGCTGGCTTTGCACGTGCCGCATCTGGCCTCGCACCTGCTGGGGCGGATGTCACGGCAGCTCTCGGCGGACTGGGAGCGCGTGTACGCCCACCCGGTCCTGTTTGCCGAGACCTTTGTGGACCCGACGCGCTATCGGGGCACGTGCTATCGGGCAGCCAACTGGGTCTGGATGGGGCAGACCACAGGGCGCGGCAAAAACGACCAGACACATCAACCCAACCGCTCCCTCAAAGACGTGTGGGGCTACCCGCTCGTCCGCGACTTCCGCGCGCGGCTGTGCGCGGTGGAGCCCTCATGCTCAGCGACTTCGTAGCGCATCGATGACCACTCGCATCGACATCACCCTCGAGGACCTCCACCAGCTACACGAGCGGGTCGGTCGCCGCCAGCTCGCGGCAGCGGACTGGGCGGTGGTCGGCGCCTTGGTCTCGATGTTCATCGCGCGCACCGAAGCGCGGTGCAAGCGCTTGAAGGCCAAGGCCGCTCAGCAGGAAACGAAGCAGGCCGCGTCTGGCCAAGTCGACGGCGTCGGGTCCTCGCCCGACGCGGACGCCGAGGCCACCGACGAGTCGAGCGAAGCCGTGCTCCAAAGCGAGCCCGCACCCGAGGGAGCCGCCGGACCTGGCGAGCCGGCCCTCCCCGCGCAGCCGGATCCGCCGAAGAAGGGCCATGGTCGCAACGGCGCCGATGCCTTCGTCAACGCGACGAAGTACGTCCACGGCTTGGCCGCCGGCATCGTCTGATCCGCGCCAACAAGGTCGTCGCGATCTCCGACGCGGCTTCGAAGAATTTCGCTCACAACCACACCGATGAGCTCGAGCAGGCCGTCTGCAACGCGCACTGCTTTATGAAGTTCCAGGCGGTGAAGGACCTGTTTCCGGCCGAGTACGCGGTGGCCGGCGAGGTCTACAAGAAGGTCTTCGACAACGATGACGAGGCCAAGGCGCTCGGCCTCGACCCCCGCGAGAGGATGCTGTACCACCGCGAGCACTCGAAGCCGCAGATGCTCAGGCTCTTGCAGATGTGCAAGGAAAAGACCGACGGCAACCTCGTCGAGCCCAACTCGCCGCTGTGGGAGCCCGTCTCCTTCGTGATCAACCAGTGGCATCGCCTCACCCGGTTCTACGAGGTACCCGGAGTCCCCCTCGACTCGAGCCTCGTCGAGCAAGCCCTCATCATCCCGGTCCGCTACCTCGCCGGCTCCTTCGCCTACAAGACCCAGACCGGTGCCGATGTCGGGGACCGTCACATGTCCTTGATCGCGACCGCCAACGCCAACGGCGTCGAGCCGGTCGCCTACCTCACCGAGTGCCTGCGAAACCACGAGGATCTCGCCAAGAGGCCGGACCACTACCTGCCCTGGGTCTATCGCGACCGCCTCGAGGAGCTCGACCGGGTCCCGCGGGCCCCGCCGTCGAGCCCGAGCCCCTCTCCTGCGCAGGGGATCGGGCATCCCCTGCGCCCCGGGACTCATCGAGCGCACCGGCCCCTCGGCGCCGCAGAGTCGCAACCGAGGATCGGGCTCGGGCCCGATGGTTAACCTCGAAGATTGCGAGGCGCCGCTACGCGACCTTCCGAAAGAGGTCCGGGAACGAGCAACTCGATGGGTCACCGCCCCAGATGAGGACCTGAAGGTCGCGCGCGAGCAGGGGTGAGCAGGGCCGCGTACCGTCGCCCGCCGGCCAGTTGGAGAATCGCCCCTTCGACAGCCGCCTCGTACAGAGCCAGAACCCGCCGCCGTCGTAGTACAGGATGCGCAGCATGTGGCGCCCACGGTTGCGGAACACGAAGAACGCCCCGCTCATCGGCTCTTCGCCCAGCACCACCCGAGCCACCGCGGCCAGGCCGTCGATGCCCTTGCGGAAGCTCACCGACTCGTGCATCACGAACACGCTCGCTTGCGCCGGGACCTGGATCATCGCGCACCTCCGAAGCCGCACACCGCCGAGAGCAATCCCATCATCTCGGGCGTCTGCTCGAACACGCGCAGCGTCACGCCCGACGCTTCGACCTCGGCGATGGGGCGAGGCCTCGATGTCGAGGGCGCGCTCAGCTCCAACCTCGAGAACGGGGGGATCAACTCCGGCAGGCCCTTCGGCGTCGTGCTCGCCGACACGTGTGCCTTAGCGCGGGCAGGCTTGGTCCGAAACAGTCGCGCCCGCTCGACCCGCGTCACGCGAACCACGGCTGCCAGCCCGTGCTTCTTCGTGGCCCGCCGGGCGCGGGCCAGCAGCTCGTCAGGTATCGGCTCCCGCGCGTGCTTCTTCCTCTTGCGCCACTGTGCGAACGCGGACTCCAGCTCATCCAATGACTCGACCATGCTCGTATTCCTCCTTCGCGACGGCCCCGCGCCGCCGCGAGAAGGAATCTACGATGAACTGGGATCGGATCCGGTCACACTTGCCGGAACAGTAGGCACCCACAAGACCCGAGTCATCGAGCTCTGCTTTCGCGGCCTGCAACCGGCCCAGATCGCGACGTACACCGCCCATGCTCTTTCCAGCGTCGAGCGCTACCTCGGTGACTTCGCCCGCGTGCACGAGCTGGTGGAGCGCGGTT
>CAYMSU010000669.1:0-2984 GCA_964393165.1 uncultured Enterobacteriaceae bacterium | reverse complement strand
GGAGATGAAGTCCGAGCCCGAGATGGAGAAGAACGGCACACCTGCTTCGCCGGCCACGGCGCGGGCGAGCAGCGTCTTACCCGTTCCCGGGGGGCCCATCAGGAGCACGCCCTTGGGAATCCGCCCGCCGAGGCGCGTGAACTTGCGGGGGTCCTTGAGGAACTCCACGATCTCGGACAGCTCTTCCTTGGACTCGTCGATTCCTGCCACGTCGTCGAACGTGATGCGGCGCGCTCCCTCGCTCTGCAGGCGCGCGCGGGACTTGCCGAAGGAGAGCGCCCGACCATTCGCGCCCTGCAGGTTCCTCGCGAAGAAGTACAGCAGGAGGCCCACGCCGATCACCGGCACCAGCGTGATCGCGGCCGTGACCCACAGCGAGTCGTCCTCGGCCTCCTCGAAGCTCGGGGTCACGCCCTTCTCGAGGAGCTTGTTGTAGACTGGCTCCACGAACTCCGGGCCGGTGGTCTTGAACCGCGCGTCGTTGGTGTAGACCCCCTTGATGTCCTGGCCGCGAATGGTGACCTCTTTGACCTCGCCCCGCTCCACCTTTTCCATGAAGACGGGAAAGTCGATGGTCTCGCCGCCGCGGCGGGCTTGGCCAAGCTGTACGAACAACATGACCATCGCGAGAATGATGACGAACCAGAATATGTTCGCCCGAGAGAAGCTCCTCATGTAGGGCCTGGCTCCAGGGGCACCTTGAGCGATGCCATGTCGTGGAAACTAACACCAGCAAAGCCGCCGACTACCCCCCTGCCGACCGAGCGCCGGCCGCGATCTCGCCTACTCGGGGGAGTCCCTTGGCTTCTCGACCTTCACGGCATCTTCGGACACCTCGACGATGAGACCGCCCTGCGCCACGACGCGCCCCGCGCCGCGCCGCGCCGCCTGGAGCACGTCGTCGATGTGGGCGGAGGTGAGCGAGGGGGCGAGGCGCAGCAGCAGTCGCCGGACCAGGGGCTCGGGCTGCGACGTGACCCAGGCGGTGGGTAGCACCCCGTCGGCGGCACCGGCGGGGGCCGCTCGATCCGCCAGCGACTGCAACAGCGCATCGTCGGCGGCCGCGTGGCCCGCCGTGCGGGCGAGCGCTGCCTCGGCCCCCGGGCGCAGGGACTCGAGCAGCGGCACGACCTCGTGGCGTAGCCGATTGCGGAGGTACCGCCGGTCGTCGTTCGACGGATCGTCTCGAAAGGCCAGGTGACGGGCCCGCGCCCAGGACTGCAGCCGCGACTTCGGCACGTCGAGCAGGGGGCGGACGTAGCGGTCGCGCTGCCACGCCATGGCGGCCATCCCCGTGGTCCCGGTGCCGCGCAGCGCGTGGAGGAGCAGCGTCTCCGCCATGTCCCCGCGGTGATGGGCGAGCGCCACCCGGTCGACGTCCAGATCCTCGAACACCGCGTAGCGGGCCTCGCGCATGACCGCCTCCGACGCCCCTGGGCCCAGCTTCAGCGTGGCCCGCACGCAGGGGACCCCCCGCGCCCCCGCCAGCGCCTCCACGAAGTCCGCGTCGGCGGCGGCGTCGGACCGGGTGCCGTGGTCCACGGTGACCACCGACAGCACCCCCTTGTGCCAGCGAACGGTGGCGAGCAGCAGGTCCAGCAGGCACACACTGTCGATTCCCCCCGATACCGCGACCGCGACCCGATCCGCCTCCTCCCACAGCCCGCGCTGGACGATGGCGGCGCCGACCTCGTGCCGAAGACGCGTGGGGTGGCTCACGGGCGCTCCCCGGCGCTCACCGAGACGATCACGCTCCAGTCGTCGGGGACGTCGCCGTCGAGGAGGGCACGCACCCGGGCGGTTGCCCCGCACGTGCGGCACCGATGCACGACCACCGGGCGGCCTCCGGCGAGCTCTACGCTCGAGGGGTCCATGAGCCCCCCACAGTCCGAGGCCCGGTCCCCGGGGACGACGTCGACGTGCCGAGACCGCAGACACCAGGGGCAGTGGTTGCGGGCCGTGCGCCCGTGAGGGGGAACCGCCCGGCCGCAGTGGCCGCAGACGAAGGGCTCGTCGCGGGCGATCGGATTGCTCCGCGCACGAGCCGCCGCCTCCCGGTTCCTGGCCACGCGGAGCAGGCGGCGTGCAGGCCAGCGCAGAGCTTCCTCGTCGAGGGGGGCTCCCCGCTCGCGCCCGACCACCCACACCGCGCGCCTGAGGGCCTCGTCGGCATCGAGCAGGGGCGCGAGCCGTCCGATGTCGCCGCGGGTGCGCGCGGCATCGAGAAGGTCGATGGCTCGCTGCTCGTCGGTCATCCAGAGCCCCTCCCGGCGATCCGCTCGATCACGATCCGCTCCACCCGAGCACCCGCCGAGAGCCTGGCGAGCACGTGCTCCCCAGCTACCACGCGGCCGATCGTGGTGAGCGGCGACACCGCCGGGGGTCGGGCGCCGTCCCCCGTCCGCACGATCCACTGACTTCCGACCCCTCCGAGCGGATGGCCCAGCATCGCCACGGTGCCGGGCCGGAGGTCCTCCGGGGATGGCTCGGCGGGCACCACGACGCCGGCATCACCCCAGCCGTCGCCCCGGGGACACCCCGTGCGAACCTCCTGCCCGGGATCCGACGCATAGAACAGCAGGCCCTCGTAGAACCCCTCCTCGGCGAGCGACGCGAACGTGGCGACGGCACGGGGGGCGACGTCGGGGTTCAGCTCGATCCGGAAGCTTCCCTGGTCTGTCCAGACGCGCGCCCCGCGAATCGCCCGCACGTCCGCCACGATGGGCCCCTCCCCCGCCGCCGGAGCGCCCGGATCGAGCCGAAGGGCCTTCGCAAGGGACGTCGCGGCCTGGCGCACCGCCGGACTGTCGCTGCGCCGCCCCCGGATGAGCAGGGTCTGGAGCTGGCGGTCCGCGCGCACCCACCGGGCCTGGGCCACGAGGCCCCGCAGCAGCTCGGTCTGCACCGCGTGGTGCTTCTCCTGGACGAGCCTGTCGCGAAGCTCGGCGACGGTGCCCCGACCGCCGCGCCGGAGCAGGCGAACC
>CAYMSU010000668.1:0-2985 GCA_964393165.1 uncultured Enterobacteriaceae bacterium | reverse complement strand
AAGTCGTACTGGACCTTGTTGGTGTCCTGGAACTCGTCGACCATCACGTAGCGGTGGCGCTCGCGCAGCGCCGCGCGGAGCTCGGGCTGCCCGAGCACTGCCTCGATGGCGCGATCCTGGAGCACGTCGAAGGTGAGCCCGCGGATCTCCGCGAGGCGAGCGTCGAGCCGGGAGGCGGCGGCGCTCACCCACCGCGCGAACGGCCCGAAGCCCGCGTACAGCGCGACGTCGGCGGAGGTGGGGAGCGCCTGGGCGGCGGCGTGGCGCGCGGGCCAGTCCCCGAGCTTGGCCTGGAGCGCCCCGAGCGCGAGCTTGGCCATGCGGTAGTGCCGCTCGGTGAGCCACTGGTCGCGCGTACCGAGCACGGAGTGGTGGGTGAGCGTGCGAAGCCCGCTGGGCGGAGTCATCAGCACGTCGAGGACCTCGCGGTAGCGGGCGTACTGCTCGAGGGCGGGGGCCTCGACCCACGCGGGATCGTCGAAGGTCGCGAGCAGCGGCACCAGCTGCTGCGCCACGAACCGGCCGCCTCCCCCCGAGGGCGCGACGAGCCGCCGGATCGCGTGCAGCGCGGGCAGCCCCTCCTTCTCGAGCCACCTCCGGGTCTCCTCCGGCGCGAGCGCGGCCTGCGCGAGGGCCGTGGCGGTGGAGCGCGCGCCCTGCGCGTGGGCGTCGAGGATGGGCTGGAGCACCCCCCGCCGCTCGAGCGCGAGCGCGCCGGCCTCGAGGAGCTGGCCCCGCGTCCCGAAGCAGTCGAGCAGCGGCGCGAGGACGTCGGGGGACGCCTCGACGAGCTGACGCAGGCCCTCGTCGAGGATGGCGCGACGCAGCTGGCGGGCCTCGGCCTCGTCGAGGATCCGGATGCCCGGGGGCGTGTGGGTGGCGGCGGGGAACTCGCGGAGGAGCGACGCGCAGAACCCGTGGAAGGTGCCGATCCGGGCCTGCTCGAAGCGGTCGGCCATGGTGGTGAGCCGGCGGGCGAGGGGTGCGGCGGCGTCGCCGAGGGACTCCGCGGCCGCAGGCACGGCGTCGATGAGCGCGAGCAGGCGGCGGTGGCAGCGCTCGGCCATCTCCTCGGCCGCCTTCTCGGTGAAGGTGAGCACGAGCACGGCCTCGACGTCGTCGCGGCCGGCGGCCGCGAGATCGAGGAGCAGCCCGACGTAGCGAAGCGACAGGGTGTGGGTCTTGCCGGCGCCGGCCCCTGCCGTGAGCACCCGCTCGGCGCGCGCAGCGACGGCGGCGCGCTGGGCGGGGGTGAGGCGCAGGGCGGAGTCGGCGAGGTCGAGGCCGACCTGCACGTCGTCGCCGTCGCGGGTGACGGTCAGGCGCACCCGGCCCCCTCGTCGCGGTCGTCGTCGAGGTCCAGGGTCCGCGCGTGGTCCACGCGGCAGATCCGCGCGTGAGGGCACGCCGCGCAGCCCGCCCGCTCCGGTCCGTGCGCGGTCGTCGGGAACCGCCCGGCGGGGAGGCCCTCGGCGCGCCGGCCCACGCGCGCCAGCACCTCGCGCCGGCCCTCGTCCGTCACCGGGATCGCCGAGCGCAGCTCCCCCGGCGTGCACACCGCCGCGAGCGTGTCCGGATCCCCCACCCAGCCCGATCGCCGCAGGGCGTCCGGCTTCGCGAGCGACAGGAACGCCGCCGCCACCGGGGCGTCGCCCGAGCGCTGGCGCACGGCCTCCGCGTAGGCGTAGGGCTGCAGCGACAGACCGTCGGCGACCTCCGCCCGGGTGGGCGCGCGGCCCGTCTTGTAGTCGGTGACCAGCAGCCCGCCCGACGCCAGGCGGTCGAGCCGATCGAGCACCCCCCGGAGGCGCACGGGGCCCACCTGCAGGCCGTCGAACGAGGCCTCCACCTGCAGGGGGTGACGCGCGGGGACCGCGTCGAGCTCCTCGCGCAGCCACACCGCGAGGATCCCCGCAGGCGCATCGTCGGTGAGCCCCGCGAGCCAGCGCTGGCGGGCGTAGGCCTGGAACGCCGGGTCGAACCCGCCCTCCGCCTCGACCTCGTCGAGCGTCTCGGCGGCCACCGCGGCGAGCTGGGCCGCGGCCTCGGCGCGGTCGGCGCCGGCGAGCGGGGCCAGCCCCCGGCGCTCCAGGAACCGCTCGAGGATCCGGTGCAGCGCGATCCCGCGGCGGCGGGGCTCGAGCTCGGGCGCCCACGCGTCCGGCTCCGCGAGGCCGAGCACCCGGTCGTACCAGTACCGCTGGGGACAGCGGAGGTAGCCCTCGAGGGCGGTGACCGACAGGGCGTCGGGGACCGGCGGCGGGCGGTCGAGCAGGCCGTCCCGCGCCCCGAGGGGCCCCCGCCGGTCGTGCACCGCCTGCTGCTGGGCGGCCGCGTCCGCCACGTCCGCCGGCGGCGGCGCGGCCGGCGCCGAGGCCACCTCCTCGACGGCCCAGGCCCCGAACCGGGCACCGTCTGCGGCCGTCGGCAGGTCGAGGAGATCCGCGAGCAGCGGCGACGGAGGCGCCGTGCGGCCCTCGCGGCTCGCGGGCCAGGACAGCACCAGCGACGCGATGCGGGCGGGCCCGGCCAGCGCCTCGCGGAGGATCGCGGCCAGCAGGTACCGGCCCTTGGCCATCCGATCGGGCTGCAGCCGGGGGCGCAGGGGCGGCGGCACGAGGAAGTCGGCCTGGCCGCGACCGGGGAACGCCCCGCGGGACAGCCCGATCATCCACGTGTACCGCGGGGTCAGGCCCACCAGCTCGCGCACGTCGACCACCGGCACCCGGGAGTGGTGGCGGGGGCGGGGCCGCAGCGACGCCTGAAAGAGCGCGTGGGCGAGCTCCTCGGCGAGCACGGGGGCCGGCCAGTCGCCGTCGTGCACCGCCCACAGGTCGTCGGTGAGCCGCTGCACGGTCTGCAGGAACCCGGCCCAGGCCTGCAGCACCGCGCCCTCCGACTCCCCCGCGCCCGAGGGTAGGCCCAGAGCCTCGAGTGTCTCGACGAGGCGGGCCTGCCCGGCGCGCGCCGGCCCGCCCTCGGCGA
>CAYMSU010000667.1:0-2986 GCA_964393165.1 uncultured Enterobacteriaceae bacterium | reverse complement strand
AAAAGCAACCGGTACTCCCTTAAAATATTTAGGGACTTTTGCTTCTTCCAGCCTCTCTCGAATACTAGCAATAATGATAAGCGCCAACAAAAAACCCAGACCTGCTCCCAAACTGTGAACTATACTTTCTATTAAATTATAATTTTCAGTTATATTTAAAACCGTTAAACCTAAAATTGGCGGGGCCGGCTCCGAGTTGGCGGTGCCCGCCGCGGCCGCCGCCTGCCGGGTCATCGGCTCTGGCTGCTCGACCATGTCGGGCACGTGACGATCCCGCGCCTCGGCCGGCAGCGGCGGGGGCTGCTCGATCGGAAGCGGCGGGGGCTGCTCGACCGGAAGCGGCGGCGGCACCGGCGGGGGGCTCGACGACAGCCCCTCGAGCGGAGCGGGGTCGACCGCCATCGACGGTGGCGGTGGCGGTGGCGGCTCCGGGGCTGCCGGTGGCGACGGGTCGTGCTGGGTCGTCGCCTCGTCGGCGAGCTCCGGAGCGCCGACCGCGGGCCCGAACATGGCCTCGGACAGGTCGGGGACCGGGGGCGGCGGCGCCTCCGGCTCCTCCCCCTCGGAGGCGGGGAGCGCGGGCTGGTCGATCAAGCTGCGGCGGCGTCGGCCCATTCGCGGCCCCCTTAACCTTCGAGCAGACGATGCAGGACCGCCGGCATCTCGTTTCCGGCCGCGACGGACCGCACCCGGTCTGCGTGGTCGGCCTCGACCGCCACCATCACGCCGATGGGCCGGACCTCGATGCGGACGAGGCCGACCTCCGCCAGCGCCCGCAGGGCCGCCAGGATCAGGCGCTGCTCCTCCGCCCGCAGCCCGCGCGTGACGTTGTCGAGCCGCGTGACGACGTCGCCGACGTAGCCCCGCTCGAGCAGCAGCGACAGCGCCGCCCGCACCCTCGCGCGCCGCGGGTGGGGGTCGTCGGGCAGCTGCGCTCCGGGCCACCAGCTCGGCTGGAGCTGCCCGACCGCCCGCAGCTGCTCGACCGCCTCCGCCGAGAGCACCGGCGCGCCCACGGGCACTGCGTCGGCCGCGACCAGCAGGCGCATGACCTCGAAGGGATCGACGCCGAGCTGCTTGGCCGCCTGGGTGAGCGTGATCGGGCGCAGATCATCCCACACGGCCGGGCTCCTGACCAGGCGCGGGCATGGGCGTGCGATGCTCGTCGACCTCCGGGGGCGACACCACATCGACGTGCAGCCGCTGGGGCTCGACGTCGACCCGCGCGTCGCGCAGCTCGGCGGCGCTCCCGAGCAGCGCGCGGAGGCGCTCCTCGAAGGCGCCCACGAACCCCTCGGGCGCCACGTCGAGCTCGAGCTCCACGGCGACGAGCCCCTGGTACCCCCCGTACGTGGGCTGGGCCTGGGGGAACCCCGCGAGCTTGCCCGCCTCGTAGATGGGCTGGACCACCCGGGCAGCGAGCCAGGTCTGCAGCCCGCCCTTGCGCTCGGGCCAGGCCACCACGATCTGATCGGACACGGGCACGACGACGATCAGCAACTCGTCGGTGCCCTCGGGGGCGTCGACCGCGTAGACCAGCTCGACGGACAGGGGCTCCACCTGCTCGAGCGGGGGCATCTGCGCCGCCAGCGCCTGGATGTGCTGCGCGAGCCGGGTCTTCAGCCGCTGGTGGTGCTGGACCACCGCCGACCGGTAGCTCTCGGGGAGGCCGGCGAGCGTGGGCTCCACCGCCTCGATGTAGGAGGTGTACTCCTGCAGCAGCGGGGCCATCGACGAGGTCTCGAGCTGGGCCTCGATGCCCTCGAGGTGCTGTCGGGAGCGCTGCTGGAGCGCTCCCTCGCGCGCCCCCAGCCCCGCCGCCTGCTCCCGCAGGACCTCGAACAGCTCGTGGTGCGCACGCGCCAGCCGCTCGTGCCGCTGCGCCGACGAGCTTCGCTCGAGCTGGTCGCGCACCGTCGTGAGGGCACTCAGCTGCTGCTCGAGGCTCGCGAGCTCCCCCCGGACCTGCACGATCTGCTGCTCGACCTCGGCCAGCTCCGCTGACTGCCGGTCGCTCTCCGCCGCCGCTGTGCGCTCGACCTCGGCGAGCACGTCCGCCACCGTTCTCATTCGGCGCCCTCGCAAGCTCCCCACAATCCCCGGCCCGCCGTCTGGGCCTCGATGCGGGCCCGATCCAGTCGGTTCTGAAACGCCAGGGTGCCTCCAATCTCCTCGGGGAAGTCGCGCACGTACCCGAGGCCCAGCAGGAGCTCGTTCACTAGGATGGCAGGCTCCTCCGGTTGCAGGTACCACGCCCAGGTGAAGGCATCGACGTCGGGGTCGCGCCGGGCCTCCTCCAGAGCCTCGCCGCGGAGCCAGATGTAGCCGAGCGTACGGCCGAACGCGCCCACGCAGCTCGTGTCGTGGGACATCGTGATCTGCTGGTTGTCGACCAGGTCGCGGAGGAAGGCGAACGCCTCGTTGGCAAAGCACTCGGCCGGCGTGTCGTCCTTCTCGGTCTCCGGGGCATCGATGCCGAGGAGCCGCACACGCTCCCCCACGTCGGCGCCGCAGGCGTTCAGGTCGAGCGTGTCGCCGTCGATCACGCAGGCCACCCGTGCCTCCTCGTCGGGCTCGTCGCAGGGGACGAACGGCCGCGGCACGATCGGCACCTCCCCGATCGGCGGGAGGTCGGGCGGGTCGTAGCAGCCGACGCCGATGAGCAGAACCCCCAGTGCGCGCACCCAGACCTCCCGCGGAGCCATGGTCGCAGGGACCCTAGCAGACGCGACGCACCGCCCCCACCCGCGGGGGGCGACGGCGCGTCCATCCGCGCCCAGCGCCCCTCCACCGCGGGCGGGCACGCCGATCACGGTGATCGTGAGCAGGCTGCCGGAGAGCGCGGCCAGCCCGTAGCCGACCCCGTACACGCGGTTGATCCGCGCCGCATCCGTGCGCACCGCATCGGCCCGGGCCAGCGGATAGCAGGCCTGCCCGATGGCGCAGCCCTCGTAGGACGCTGCGCGGTAGGCAGACTGCCGGAACG
>CAYMSU010000666.1:0-2986 GCA_964393165.1 uncultured Enterobacteriaceae bacterium | reverse complement strand
GTGCGGCGTGCGCGTGGCGCGGGCGAACGTGTCGTCGGTGAGGCGGATCGAGGGGTCGTTGCGCCCGAGCCGGAGGAACCGCAGGGTCGCGAACAGGTCGTAGTGAGCAGGGCGCGGCAGCGTGGTCTCGGCGTCGGCCATGGCCCGCGCGTATCGATACGAGGCACCATGGGTGAGGTTCGGATCGGGCAGCGCACGGTGGTCCTGCCCCGGCAGCGGTGGCTGCGTCAGCTCCTGGGGTGGGCGCTCGTCGCAGGCGGGCTCCTGGGCTTCCTCCCGGTGGTCGGGTTCTGGATGCTGCCGCTGGGCGTCGTGGTGCTCTCGAGGGACGTGCCCTGGCTGCGCCGCTGGCGGCGGGTCCTGACCGTGCGCGTGCTGCGCTGGTGGCGGGCCCGGCGGGCGCGCGCCGACGGATAGCCTACCGGATGCTCTCGCGGGCGGCCTGGCGAGCCACCGGCAGCTGGGCCGCCACGCGGCGCTCTCCGGCTCGGCCACCGAGAAGCTCCGAGAGGCGGTCCATAGCGCCGACGCAGGCGAGCCCGTAGATGGGATCGACCAGGCCGTCGCCGGGGGGGCAGGGCTCGGTCTCGAAGCACCCAGTGCCCTCGCGCAGCCGCCACCCGAGGTTGTCGCCCCGCTCGACCAGGTTGATCTCCTCCCACTGGCTCTGCCCGACGTCGGCGACCACGAGGCGGCCATCAGGCGCGTGGGTGAACCGCCAGGGGTTGCGCAGTCCCCAGGCCCAGATCTCGGGCGCCGCGCCGGCCAGGTCCACGAACGGATTGTCGTCGGGCACCCGATAGGCCCCGGGCACGTCCACGTCGAGTCGCAGCAGGGCGCCCAGGCGAGTGCTGCGATCCTGGCCCGAGCGATAGGGGTCGCCGCCGGCCGCCCCGTCACCGAGGGCGAGGTACAGCCGCCCGTCCGGCCCGAACGCGATCTGGCCGCCGTTGTGGGTGCCCTCCGGTTGCGGGGTGCGCAGCACGTCGGCGACCTTGCGCGGCCTGGACAGCGTACGGGGGTCGGTCCACAGCTCGGTGAGGACGGTGGCGAGGCGTTCGTCGTCGGTCCGCGGGACGTGGTTCACCCAGAAGCGCCCGTTGGCCTCGAACGCGGGGTGAAACCCGATCCCCAGGACTCCCAGCTCCAGGTCGTCCTCTACGTCTAGCCATCGCCACTTCTCCCGCGTGCCCCGCCGGAGATCGATGAGGTGCACGGTGCCCCACTTGGACGTGACGACGAGCCGCTCGGGGTGCCCGGGGACGAACGCGAGATCGGTGGGCTGGCCCACGTCCCGGACCATCGGGACGAGCCGACCCGGCAGCTGTGCCCGCGGGGCGTCGGGCCCGTCGAAGGTCGGCTGCAGCGGCGGCGAGCTGGGGCGCACGTCGTCGACGGGGGGCGGCGGAACGCGCGCCGGCTCCCCCAGGGGAAACACCGTGGCCAAGGCCACGCCGAAGGCGACCCCGGCGGCGGCGCCCGCGGCGGTCCGCACGTTCCCGACGCGTGACTCGAGCATTCGAAGGGAGCCCTGTCCTTGGAGGCACCCCGTCATACAGCCGGACTGGCGGGCACCGAAGGGGGGTGCAACCAGCCGTTGCCTCTCGCTGGGTCGTCAGAGCAGGGGCTGCTGATCGGCCCCCAGCACCTTGAGGGTGTCTCGGCGCTGGACCAGGGCGAGGATCCAGGCCTGCGTCGGATCGAGCTCGGACGGAAGAGGCACGCTCGCGCGCCCCTCCTCGACCGGCACGGTGATCCACCCGCGGACCACGTTCTCGTGCTGCAGGGTCTCGCCGCCGTTCTCCCCGGCGGACACCGCGACCTCGATCCCGCCTTCGAGCAGGAGCAGCTGCAGGTCTGCGTCGTCGGGGACCTCCGAGAGAGCCACCGTCGCCTGTACGGCGCCGTCGGTGGGCGCCAGGGTGAGCGACACCGCGACCCTCGGCGTCTTGTTCAGCCACACGTCCATCGCGTGGTTGATGTTCACCACCGAGCGGCCGTTGAAGCCCCACTCCCCTTGGGTGACCATCTGCGGCGTGTACACCCGGCTGTCGAAGGCCTCCATGTACGCCCGGTGGCGCTCGGTGTGCCGCGGGTCGGAGAACACGTCGGTCCAGCCGAGCAGCCCGTCCCACCGCGTGGTGTGGAAGGCCGCCGTGAACACCCGCACGTCCGTGTCCCGGTACAGGCGGGCGAGCTCGTTGACGTTCTCGTCGGCCACCGGGCACGCCGAGCAGGACTGCGACGTGAACAGCTCGAGGAGCACGAAGGCGTCACCGTCGTCGGGCGGGTCGACGAGGGCGAGCTCCACCGGGTCGGGGGCACACGCGAGGAGCGGGGCGAGGAAGAGCACGGGACCTCCGGGGAGCGAGAGCGCTCCGGGACCTGGCTATGCTCGCCCGCCCCGAGAGGTCACTCTGGACCGACGAGCCCCAGATCCGCGACCCTTGCGCGCACGCTCGCCATGAACGCATCGCCCGGATCGACCTTGACCGTCCGGTAGTTCGGGTCCTTCTCCTGGAAGTGCGCGTGGCCCTCGAGCTTCTGGTACTCGTGGTGGCCGATCACGTGGGTGATCCCCGGGTGCTGCTCCTTGAGGTGCGCCACGAGGGCGATGTTCGCCTCGAGCTGGGCGTCGGTGAGCGTGCCGCTGCCCACGTTCTCCACGCCGATGGCGACCTGGTTCAGGCCGATCACGTGACGCGCCACCAGGTCGTCGGGCATCAGGCGGTAGATGGTGCCGTCGCGATCGACCAGGTAGTGCGCCGAGACGTTGACCTTGCCCGCGTCGGTCAGCCCGGGGCGGTTGACGAGCTCGGTGGGCGCGAAGATGTCCCACGACTCCTGCAGGCCGTTCACCGCGGTCCAGTGCAGGACCACGATCTTCGGGTCCATCTTCGCGTGGGTCCGGGCCTCGTCGACATGGGCCTTCAGGTACTCGACCGTCAGGCGGGTGCGCTCCTCGGGCCAGGGCAGCGGCTTGTCG
>CAYMSU010000665.1:0-2988 GCA_964393165.1 uncultured Enterobacteriaceae bacterium | reverse complement strand
GTTCGCCGGGCGCTTCGTCAGCCTGTTCGGCGACTGGTTCAACCTGCTCGCCATCCTGGCGATGCTGCGCGCGTTCGGCGACGAGAGCGCCAGCGGCTTCGCCTTCGTGCTCATCCTGAAGACCCTGCCCGCGGTCTTCGCCCCCGTGGGGGGCGTGCTCGCCGACCGGATGTCGCGCCGCGACCTCATGCTGTTCGCCGACCTCGGGCGGGCCGGGGTGGTGCTCTGCATGGCGGGGCTCGCGTTCTTCCCCAGCGTGGCGGTGCTCTACGCCCTCGTCGTCGCTCAGACGCTGCTCCAGGCCGTCTTCGAGCCCGCGCGCAACGCGCTGCTGCCCGATCTCGTGCGGCCCGAGGAGCTGACGGCGGCCAACGCCGTGTCGTCCGCCACCTGGTCGCTGATGCTGGCCATCGGGTCCGCCGCCGGGGGCGTGTTCACGGACCTGCTCGGGTGGCCGCTCGCGCTGCTGCTCGACGCCGGGACCTACCTCGTGTCGGCGGCGTTCCTGGTCCGGGTGCACGAGCCCGACGTGCCGCGGGCCCCGACGGGCGGCACCGTCCGGGCGCTGGCGCAGGGCGCGTGGTGGATGCTGCGTCGTCCGCGGGTGTGGAGCCTCGCGCTGGTGAAGCCGATGTGGCAGCTCGCCGGTGCGCGCACGCTCGTGCTCACGCTGCTCGGCGAGACCGCGTTCCGCACGCCGGGCTGGCCGTTCCTGTCGGTCGCTGCGCTGTACGTCGCGCGCGGCATCGGCACGGGGGTCGGGCCGTTCCTGTCGCGCTGGCTCACCGCGAGCGAGCCGGTCGCGATGGAGCGCGCGATGCTGGTCTCGTTCCTGGGGGCGGCCACGGGCTACGTCCTGCTCGGAGTCGCCCCGTCGCTACCGCTGGCGGCGGCGCTGATCGTGTTGGCCCACCTGGGCGGCTCCACGGTCTGGGTGTTCGCCACGATCCGGCTGCAGCAGCTCACGCCCTCGTTCGTGCGCGGGCGCGTGTTCGCCGCCGAGCACGCCGCGCACACGCTGGTGATGGCGGCGTCGACGGGGGTGTTCGGCGGGGTCGCGGACGGGTTCGGCGCGGCGCTGGCGGGGTGGCTCGCGCCGCTGATCCCCTGGGGTGACGCGGAGGGCCTGCCGGCGCGTGCTTTGGCGGTGGCGCTGGGGATGCTCACGGTCGTGCCGCTGACGCTGTGGGCGGCGCGGGGCACGGCCCTGGGGTGGGGCGGCCCGCCGGAGGACGGCGAGCGCTGATGGATCCCCGGCCGAAGGTTCGCGGCGAGGAACGCTCGCGGCGTGAAGGGTGCCCGTGGTGAACGTTCCTCCACTCCTACCGGGGGCAGTCCAGCGCCACCCAGAAGGTGCCGCCCGGCGCCGCGCCCTGGCCCCGCACCCTCGCTGGTGGGCGGCTTCTTCGAGATGGCGCTGCTCGACGGCAGGGGACTGAGCACCCAGCTCGCGGATCTGGCGTCGTTCTTCCTCACGCTGGGCGGCTGCATCCTGGCCGGGCTGATCACCGGCAACCGGCTGTGGTTCTACCCGGCCGTGTCCTTGCTGGGGGTCGCCGCCTTCGGGCGCGTGCTCGCCTGGCTCTGCGCTCGGGGGCTTCGACCGATGGCGAGCCAGACCCGAGGTCTCGATCGACGACCGGATTCTCCGCCCGTCGAGACCTGAGGTCTGGGTTCGGGCCCATCGCGCGCGCCTCGACCAGACCTCAGGTCCCAAAAACTGACCGCTTCGGGGGGCGTGGCAGACCTCGGGTCTGGCCCGACGAGCGCAGAACGCGTTGCGGCCAGACCTGAGGTCTGGGCCGCTTCCCGGATCCGGCCGTCGAGGCAGACCTCAGGTCGTGCCGCTCGGGAAACCGCCGACCTTCGGCAGACCTGGGGTCGTGTCGGGCCGCTGGAGGGGGCGACCGGGGCAGACCTCGGGTCTCGTCGGTGCCGGCCGCAGGCGACCGGGGCAGACCTCGGGTCTCGTCGGGCCCGGGCAGGCGGGGATCGAGGGTGACCACCGGTCGTGTCGGGCCTGCGGCCCCTCGGATCGAGGCCGACCTCGGGTCGTGTGTCGGCGTGGGCCGACATGCCGGCGCCAGACCCGGACCCGTCGGCGACCGGCGGATAAGCCCACCCCATCCCCCGTCGCCCCGAGGAGCCCGTGCTCGAGACCGTCACCATCCTGACCGTGATCGCGGCGGGCTTCGGCGCCGTCAACCACCGCACCCTGCAGCTGCCCTTCGGCATCGCGATGACCGTCGCGGGGCTGCTCGCCTCCCTCGGGATCCTCGGTCTCGACGCGCTGCGCCCGGGGTGGGGGCTCGGGAATGCGCTGCGCGAGCTCGTCCTCGAGGACGTGGACTTCGCTGAGGCGCTCATGCGAGGCATGCTCGGCTTCCTGCTGTTCGCCGGCGCCCTGCATACCGACTTCGATCGCCTTCGCACCTGGATCTCGCCCATCGCCACGCTCGCCACCGTGGGGGTGGTCATCTCCACCACGCTGATCGGCCTCGGCGCCTACGCGATCTTCGGGGTCCTCGGCCTCGACGTGCCGCTGCTGTGGTGCCTCGTCTTCGGCGCGCTGGTCTCGCCGACCGATCCTGTTGCCGTCCTCGGGATCATGAAGGCCGCGGGGGCCCCCCCGCCCGTCGAGACCAAGGTCGTGGGGGAGTCGCTGTTCAACGACGGGGTCGGCGTCGTGGTGTTCACGGTCCTGGTGGCGATCGCGGCTGGGGGCCACGGGCACGGCGCCGAGATCACCGCCGCCGGGGTGCTCGAGCTCGTCGCCATCGAGGTGGTGGGCCTGGGGAACAAGCAACATGCAGGCTCTTCACTGAGAGCTCCAACGGCTCAGTCGGCTCGCCAGTTTGCTTGCCGGTTGCTTTGCCGGTTCGCTCGGCGCACCGTAACTGCGACAGCCAACTGCGACCGCTCACTCGTGACTCGGGGCTCACGACTCGGAACTCTGTCAAGTCAACAAGTCGTTACTGTCAAAGATGT
>CAYMSU010000664.1:0-3004 GCA_964393165.1 uncultured Enterobacteriaceae bacterium | reverse complement strand
CGAGCTCTGCCCACAAGCGCAGGCGGTACGCCTGGATCGCTCCCGGCACGGACCGCGCCTGCACGATGGCCTCTCGCTCCCTCGCGTAGAGGTCGCGGGCGGTCGCGATCCGCTCTGCGAGGCCGTCCTCCGGCGTAGCGTCGGCCTCGATGCCGTCGAGCGTGGCCAACATCTCGACCAGCACCTCGGGGTCTCGGGACACGCGGGGGTGCCCGCCGAAGCGGGCGCGGTACCGGGCTTCCACCCGATCCAGTCGCTCTGCAGGGGTTTCGTTCGCCATGGGCGGGCTCGTAACCCGTCGCTTGGCGACGAGATGCGACCACGCCACGGTTGCGGCGTCGGCCCTGGCACAGCACGGACCACAGGTGCGGTGCCTCCAGCCACCCGCGCGCGTCTCCCTCGGCCGCGTCGTGTTCCGCCCTCTACCGCCCGTGCGCGTTCTCGCGAGCGTGTGGGGGGTGGTGGTCCAGCCGGAGGTGGTGATCGAGCCCCACCGGCTCGTGCTCGTCGAGCGCTGGCTCGGGCTCGTGGTCCGGCGCGCGGCCTACGCCTGGGAGGACCTCGTCGATGCCGGCCTCGACGGGGGGGCCCTGGTCCTGTGGCAGGCGGGGCGTCGGCTCCCCGTCCGCACGTTCGTGTGGGGCGACGTGGGCCAGATCGCGTGGCTCGTGTCGCAGATCAAGGGCCGCGCGAGGGGGCTCCTCGCCGAGGATCCCCCGGTCTCGGGGGCGCGGCAGCGCGTGGTGGCGCTCGCTACCATGGCGGCGGGGCGGCGCAATGCGCCCTCGGTGGAGTAGCGCGGCCGGTTGCCGCGTACCCCCTGGGACTTACGGTTCCGCAGGACAACGGGTTCGACGAAAGGAGGTGCCATGGGCCTGAAGCTGCCCGAGTGGGCGGACGAGCTCCGCAACCGCTACCTCGCCGGCGAGGCGAGCATGTTCCTGCTCCACGGCAACGTGCGTGACCTGCAGTGCTGGGAGGAGGACGGGCAGCCGCGAAGCTGGCTCGACCTGCGTGCGTTCCTCGAGCGCTTTCTCCAGCGAACGCGCGACGTCACCGTGTACTACAACGTGAGCCAGGGCCTGCAGTTCCCCGACAAGCAGCAGGCGCGACTGTTCCGGAGCATCGTGGACGGTCGCCGCCAGATGCGCGGGGAGGACAAGCTCCGCACGCTTCCGGTACAGGCGACCGACGCGATTCCCGTCATCGAGGACCTGGTGACCGACCCTGCCCACAGCAGCGGGGTCATCGTGGACTACTTCGAGATGATCGCGCCGAACGCCGATGTGGCGTTCATGGTCCACGAGGACAAGGCCAACCTCGTGGCGCTTCAGCGGTGGTCGTCCGACCCATCGTTCATGTCCACCGACAACCTCGTCATCCTCGTCTGTGAGCACCTCTCCGACGTGTCGCGCCGGATCACCGCGAGCGCCCAGCTCGCCACGATCCAGATCCCATTCCCCGAGGTCGAGCAGCGCAGCGACTTCATCGAGTCCCAGGATCTGTCGAGCGTGAACCTGCAGGTCGAGCCCCCGGTGCTCGGCAAGATGACCGCCGGGCTCTCGTTGGTGCAGATCAGGAACATCCTGCGCTCTGCGGCGCTCACCGGGGAGCCCGTGAGCTTCGCCGAGGTCTCGCTCCGCAAGAAGGAGATCATCGAGCAGGAGTGCCACGGGCTCGTCGAGTTCATCCCTCCGCGCCACGACTTCTCCCACGTTGGAGGCATGGAGCGGATCAAGCGCGACCTCAACCGGGTGGCTGACGCAGTCAAGCGGGGGAACCGGGCGCGGGTCCCGATGGGCATGATCTTCGTCGGCCCGATGGGCACGGGCAAGACCTTCGTGGCGGAGTCCTTCGCCACCGAGTCGGGGCTGACCTGCCTCAAGCTCAAGAACTTCCGCGACAAGTGGGTCGGCTCCACCGAGGCGAACCTCGAGAAGGTGCTCGATCTGGTCGAGGCGCTCGGCTACGTCCTGCTCGTCGTCGACGAGGCGGACCGGGGGCTCTCCAGCGGGGGCTCGACGGATGGCGGCGTGAACTCCCGCGTGATCGCTCGGCTGAAGGAGTTCATGAGCGACACGAGCCATCGGGGCCGCGTGGTGATCCTGATGATGACCAACCGTCCCGACAAGCTCGACACCGACCTCAAGCGGCCCGGCCGGTTCGACATGAAGATCCCCTTCTTCTTCCCCGAGACCGCCGAGGAGCGTCGGCTCATCTACGAAGCGCTCGTGAGGAAGAACCGGCTGAGCGTCGCCGACGACCTGAGCTACGACTTCGCGGTGACCCAGACGGACGGCTTCTCGGGGGCTGAGATCGAGGCCGTGCTCCTCGCGGCGGCGGCCCTGGCCGGTGACGAGCCCGGCGGCGACAGCACCATCCAGCAGGCCCACATCGATCAGGCGGCTCGCGACATCATCCCGAGCCGCGACACCCGCATGCTCGAGTACATGGAGATGCTCGCGGTGTTCGAGTGTTCTGCCAAGCGCATGCTGCCTGAGCGGTTCCAGGGGCTGAGCACGGATGAGGTCCAGGCCCGGCTGGATCAGCTCAGGGTGCTTCTCGGCCCTCGGGCGGCCTGAGCGCGAGTACGGCGGCAGCGGCGAGGATTCTCACGCGACTGTGGGGGCTCGCCGTCCACCTCGCGGCAGCCTCGATGGCCTCGGTCATGCCGCGCTCGCGGACGGCCCGAAGGCCCGCGGCCTGGACCCGGGGCTCGTCGTCGGAGAGCGCCTGGACGATCACGTCCTTCGCTGCCCGCACGACCCGCCGGTGAGGGGAGGCGCCGGCCACGGCCTCGGACGCGAACCGCACTGCGAGCGCCCGCACCTCGCCATCGCCCGAGGCCATGGCGCGCTCGAAGACGCCGGGATCCGAGCCCGAGGTCGCGGCCAGCGCCAGGTCGGCGTACCAGCGCACCACGTCCGGACCGCCGCTGCGGGCCTTGACCAGCAACCCGCGGACGCGGTCGTGGTCGAGCTCCACGAGGTGGTCCACGGCCTCC
>CAYMSU010000663.1:0-3017 GCA_964393165.1 uncultured Enterobacteriaceae bacterium | reverse complement strand
CCGCCCCCCACCCCGTGGCGACAGCGCGTGCACGCCTGTCCAGCCGCGGAACCGGCTGCCCGAGCAGGTCCGGCAGCCCCTGGGGGAGCACGTTCGCGAGGACCAGCGGCGCCCGCAGCACCCCCCGGCGCGTGTCGATCCGCCAGCTCCGACCCTCCCTCGCGAGACCCCGTACCCGGGTGGACAGACGGACCTCTCCTCCCGCTCGTCCGATGGCCTCGACCAGTGCATCGGCCAGGGCCCCGAGGCCCCCCGAGACGTGGTAGGCGCCGCGAGACAGCGCATCGATGGCGCCGAGGGCGAACGGTGCCTCGGCCTCGTCCAGGCCAGTCTGCACGGTGAGCCAGCACAGGGGCTCGAGCAGGCGCCGAAGCCCCTGGGCGTCGGCGAGGCCGTGCCACCGGAGCCGCGCGGACACCGGCAGGCCCACCTGCCGCAGCAGCGGCAAGTAGGCCGGGAGCCGCGCCGCGTGCCGCGCCAGCGCGGTCAGCGTGGGCGGGGGGACGAGGGCTGGATCTCGGAGGATCGGCCCGACGGCGCGGACGGTCTGGTCGACCTCCCGCACGAAGCCATCGACGCCCTCGGCGGGCGCGCCATCTTCCTCGGCGACCTGTCGCAGGGTTCGCGCCAGGCCCTCTGGACCCGCCTGCAGCGCCGTGGCCCAGCCCGGCGTGCGGACCTCGATCACCGGATCGAGGCGGGTCCGCCGTACCTGCAGCCCGTAGCGGGCCAGGACGTGCTGCATGGCCTCCCCCTCCCCCAGGCCGAGCGCCAGCGTGGCGCCTGCGTCGAAGCGACCGCCCTGGCGGGTGAAGGTCCCCGCGCAGCCTCCCGGATAGTTCAGCGCCTCGCAGACCACCACCCGCAGCCCCGCCTCGGCGAGCTGGAGCGCAGCCCCCAGGCCCCCGAAGCCGGCGCCCACGACCACGGCATCGACGTGCTGATCCGCAGGAGAGGCCATGACCCTGGCGTAACGATCCGGGGGCGTGTGTAGGATGCCGCCATGTACAAGCTCATGCTCCCAATCCTCCTCGGAGGACTGGCCCACGCCGGCACCTTCGAGACCATCAACCGCTACGGCACGCCCCCCGAGACGGAGCGGGCGGATCCGGTTCGCCAGGCCTGGTCGGACCACGATCACGGCATCGCGCTCGCCACGTTCGAGGAGTGGGTACGTCTGTCCCACGAGGACTGCCGGCCCCGCGAGACCCCCTCGGCGGTGGGCGTGGCGGTAGCGGTCTCTCGGGTCGACGACCCCGAGGTCCCGGAGACGTTCGACACCGTGGGCGACATGCGGCTGATGGCCCAGCTGTACGAGCAGAACGGGGTGAGCGAGATCGTGAAGCTCGAGGAGCCCACCAAGGCCCAGATCGAGGCCGCGATGACGAAGGCGCTGACCGACACCCGGTGCGGCGACCGCGTCTACCTGTCCTATGCGGGCATCGGGGTCCAGACGGAGGGCTGGCACGGAGAGACCACGGCCATTCTCGGGCGGGACAGCACGCGCGCGTGCGCGGTCGCGGGACCGGGGTGTGCGGCGCCCACTGCGCTCACGTCGGCCGATCTCGTCGCCTTCGTCACGCTGGCGCGAAACCGCGGCGTCACCCCGATCTTGTTCATGGACTCCTGCCACGGCACCGACGTCGGCGCCCGGGGCGCGTCGAGCGTGTGGACGCACGCCGCCGACGCCACCAGCCCGCTCACCCTCCGCACCAACGCCGCCGACTTCGCCGCGTTCTTCGCCGCTGACGCGACGTCGTACGCCATGCAGCTCGAGGGCGCGGACGTCGGAGGCGGAGCCTTCACGTTCGGCCTCGCGCAGACGCTGTCGGCCCTGGACATGCCAACCCCGCGGACCGTCGCCGACGGCGTCACGACCTTTCTCGCCAGCGCCGCACCGTACCAGCGGCCGCTCATCCAGGCATCCGATCCGGACCTGCCGCTGTTCGGGGATCTCCGCCCGCGTACTCGCGGCGGCAGCCAGCTGGCCGCTGGCGCCGAGATCCGCCTCCGGGCGCGCGGTCTGCGCACCGACGAGCGTGGCGCGCAGTGGCTGCCCGTCTCGAGCCGGGGCACCACGATGCGAGGGGAGGTGTCCCCGACCAGGGGCCTGAAGCTGGTGCGCAGCGGAAGCGCCGTCGTCCCGGTCGACACCCGAGGCCACTTCACGATCGACGTGCCGGCGCTGACCAGCGACCGCGCGGAGCTCTGGGTCGCTGCCGTGTATGAGGACTTCACCCTGCGCACCGAGCGGGTCGAGCTCGTGCAGCCCGGTCTCGACGTCGAGCAGCTGATCGGCGGCGAGCAGTACGCATTGCTGATCGGCGTCCAGGACTACGAGTCCGACGAGATCGCGGACCTCGAGACGCCGCTCGGCGACGTGGCCGCGATCCGCGACCTGCTGACGAGCGCCTTCGGCTTCCGCACCACCCTCGTGGAGCCCGGCGGCATCGAGCACGACCTCGTGCTGGAGAACGCCACGCACCACCAGATCCTCCGTGCGCTCGAGGTCCTCGCCATGAACACCCAGCCCGACGACCGGGTGCTCATCTACTACGCGGGCCACAGCGAGATCCCCCAGAACCTGGACGAGGCCTACTGGATGCCTGCCGACGCCAACCCCCGATCGGTGTTCGGGGGCTGGATCTCAGCCGACCAGATCCGGGCAGCGATCAAGATCATGCCAGCGAAGAGCGTGCTCGTGGTCTCCGACAGCTGCTACTCGGGCAAGCTCACGCGGTCCTCCCGGGTGCTCGACGCACCGAAGCGACCGACCGCAGAGAACCTGGCGCGGCTGCTCGCGTCGCGGTCGCGGCTGCTGATCTCGAGTGGCCACGAGGAGCCAGTGCTCGACGGAGGCGGCTCGGGCCACTCGGTCTTCGCGGAGGCCCTGCTGACCGCACTGGGCGGCCGGTCGGAGTCGGCCTTCACGAGCCTCGATGTCTTCGGGGAGATCCGCGAGCGTAAGCTCCCGGGCTGACCCATCTGGAGCCGCCGGCCGCCGCAAGGCATCGTGT
>CAYMSU010000662.1:0-3019 GCA_964393165.1 uncultured Enterobacteriaceae bacterium | reverse complement strand
ACACCCAGGCGTTCGGCAGCGAGGGCTACATGTCGCCCGAGCGCCTGCGCGGGCAGCGCGGCTCGCCTGCGTCCGACGTGTTCGCGCTCGGCGTGTCGCTGTGGGAGCTCCTCACGTTCGCGAGCTTCGGGGTGCTGCCCCCCGTTCCCGCCGAGTACACACAGGAGCTCGAGCGTCGGCTCGACACCGTGCTGCTCCGCGGGGATCCGGCGTGGGCCGGCGCCCTGCGAGGGGTCCTGCGGCAGATGCTCGCCTGGGATCCCGACCATCGGCCGAGCCCCGCTGACCTCGTGGGGACCTTCCGCGACCTCGCGGCAGGGGCTACCGACATGGCGCTCGCGCGCTTCGGCACCGCCGTGGTGGCGAAGGCGCGCGCGGCGCTGCCCCGGCCCGCGGACGCAGACCCGCTGATCGGTGCGGTCGTCGAGGAAGACCGGGCGGGCGGCCCGCAGGTCCCGGTGGTGCCGGGGGCTCTGCGGCGGAGCGTGTCGCCTCGCGCCCCGCGGCTGCCCGAGGCGCCCCCGGCTCCGTCGCCCGCCGAGGACTTCCTCCGGCGCCTGCTGATCACCACCGCGCTGCTCGGGCTCGGGGTGATCGGCGCGGTCCTCGGGCTCGCGGTCCTCGGCATCGGGGCGATCTCGCTCGGCTGGCTCGAGCCCTTGCGCAGCCCCGTCCCCACCGCGCTGTCGTACAGCGATCCGCGCGGCGCCGAGCTCGTGCTCGAGGGGCCGGAGGGCTTCGCCACCACCGGGCGCGTCGAGGGCACCGCGCCCTGGGAGCTCGAGGGGCTGGTGCCGGGGGTGTACCGGGCACAGATCACCGATGCCGACGGGCGGTCGTGGGCGGGGGTGCCCTTCGAGGTGGTCGCCGGGCGCGCGGCGTGCCGGTACACGTTCCTGGTCCAGGACGGCCAGTGGGTAGGGGAGTGCACATGAGCGACGGCATCCGATTCGAGCACCTGCACGTCACGGAGAGCCACGATGGGCGGCTCCTTCACCTGCGGCTCGACCACGGCAAGGCCAACGAGATCGGCACGGCCGTGCTCCGCGAGCTCGAGGGGCTCACCCATCACCTGGAGCAGCACGAGGTCGCGGCGCTCGTCACCTACTCCGAGCGGCGGTCGCGCAAGGGCACGCCGATCTTCGTAGCCGGCGCCAACGTCACGGAGCGGCTCGAGTGGTCCGACGACCAGGTCAAGTCCCACGTGCGCTGGCAGCGCAGCGTGCTCGCCGCGCTGCGCCGGGCGCCCGTGCTCCACGTCGTCGTGGTGAACGGGGTGGCCCTCGGCTGGGGCACCGAGTTCCTGCTCACCGCGGACTGGCGGATCGCGGCCGACGGTGCTGTGTTCGGTCTGCCCGAGACCGGGCTCGGCATCGTGCCGGGGGCTGGGGGCACCAGCGAGCTGTGGGCCGAGATCGGGGTCGGTCACGCGCTGCGGCTCGGCATGACCGGGGAGCAGCTAAGCGCAGACGCGGCGGCTGCGATCGGGCTCGTGCACGAGCGCGCGGCGAGCGTGGAGGAGGGGCTCGCGCGGGCCGAGGCGCTCGCTCAGCGCGTGCTCACGCGGTCGCCCACCGCGGTGGCGGCGTTCAAGCGCGGGGTCCTCGCGTCGGTCGGGCGCGGCCCCGGGGATCGGGTGTCGATCGAGGACGATGCCTACACGCAGTGCGTCGACAGCGGCGAGGCGGCCATCGGTCGAGCCAGCTTCGACCAGGTGCGGGCGGGGGAGCGTCCGCCGTGGGGTCCTCGGTCGCTCGGGGGCGATACGCACCGGTCATGACGACCTTCACGCGCGCGTCGATGTGGGCCAGCCTTCCCTCCGAGGTCGATCTGCTCGTGGTCGGCGGGGGGATCACCGGCGCGGGGATCGCGCGCGACGCTGCACGGCGCGGGCTGTCGGTGGCGCTCGTGGAGATGCGGGATCTCGCGTTCGGCACGTCGTCTCGCTCGAGCAAGCTCGTGCACGGCGGGATCCGCTACCTCGAGCACTACGAGTTCAGCCTCGTGTTCGAGGCCGTGTCGGAGCGGCGGATCCTGCTCGACATCGCGCCGCACCTCGTGAACCCGCTCGGCTTCCTGTTCCCCGTGTTCCGCTCGAGCCGGCGCCCGCTGTGGTTCATCAACGCGGGGATGTGGCTGTACGACGGGCTGTCGCTGTTCCGCTCGCCCAAGCTGCACCGCACGCTCCGGCCCTCCGACGTGCGGGCAGAGGAGCCCGCGCTCACGACCGACAACCTGTCCGGGGCGCCGCTGTACTACGACTGCAGCACCGACGATGCGCGGCTCACGCTCGAGAACGCGCTCGACGCCGCGGAGCACGGGGCGTCGATCGCCACCTGGGCCAAGGTCGTGTCCTTCGTGAAGGATCCGCAGGCGCGGGTCGTGGGTGCGGTGGTGGAGAACGCCTTTGGCGGGGAGCTCAAGGAGATCCGGGCCCACGCGGTGATCAACGCCACCGGCCCGTGGACCGATCGCACCATCGCGATGAGCCAGGCGCTCGAGTCGGGGGCGCTGCTGCGGCCCACCAAGGGCGTGCACCTCGTGGTCGCGCACGCCAAGCTGCCCGTCCGCAACGCGGTCGTCGCCACGCACCCGACCGACGGGCGGGTGCTCTTCGCGATTCCCTGGGGCGAGCACACCTACGTGGGCACGACCGACACCGACTACGACGGCGATCCCGCGGAGGTGGCAGCCTCCGGGGAGGACGTCGACTACCTGCTGGCGGCGGCGCGGGCGTACTTTCCCGAGCACCCGCTCACCCGGGGCGACGTGATCAGCACCTGGGCGGGGCTGCGCCCGCTGATGGCGCCTCCGCCGGCCGAGGGGGCGGTCAAGGAGTCCGCGGTGAGTCGGGAGCACCAGATCATCGTGGGTCGCGACGGGCTGATCACGATCGCGGGGGGCAAGCTCACCACCTACCGGCGGATGGCGGTGGAGGTGGTCGACACGGCGGCGAAGATGCTGCGGCTCGCGGATCGGGGGCCGGCGGAGCTGAAGCCTGCGCGAACCGAGCACGAGC
>CAYMSU010000661.1:0-3024 GCA_964393165.1 uncultured Enterobacteriaceae bacterium | reverse complement strand
AGCCACAAGCCATTTCCAACCGGGCGCGCGGCGCAGGCGGGCATCGACGGCGTGTACAAGGCCGCGATCCAGTCCGGCGTGACGAATCGGGAGGCCCCTGCGCGGGAGCTCCCGGATCCGGGCGGCGACGAGCCAGGCGACGTCGGCGGGGGCGAAGGCGACGCCATGGTGTCGCTCGTGTTCCGGAACCCGAGCGGGGACTGGGCCGAGGTCTGGGTCGACGGTGCGCTGGCGGCCGAGTTCCGCAATCAGCAGGAGCTCGTGGTGCGGGTCACCCCCGGCGTGCACACCCTCGAGGTCCGCGCGTTCATGCAGACCACCCCCTTCGCCGAGGGCCAGCTCGACACCCTCGACGCCGAGCACGTGGCCATCGGCATCGACGTGGGCCGCGGGATCCTCCGGGCGTACAACCACGAGGACGGCTGGGTCCCAAGAGAGTAGCGCCACTCCTGTCTTCAGAGAGGGAGCCGCTACTCGCGCGGGGCCGTCGGGTTCGCCACCGCCTCCTCGCCCTCCTCGAGCCCCTCGACCTCGATGTACACCCCGTCGGACAGCCCCACCTCGACCCGCCGGCGCTCGAGCTCCCCCGACCCCGCCTTCATGTCGACGAACACGTCGTCGCCCTCGAAGCGCAGCGCCGCCTCGTCGATCGCGACCACCCCCTCGCGCCGATCGAGCACGATGTCGGCCGTGGCCGAGCTCGCCGCCCGGATGAACAACCAGGGCTCGTCCTCGATCGCGGCCCGGATGGCGAACTGCACCGCTCCCTCGACCAGCTCCCCCTTCGGGCTGATGTACTCGAGGGTGCCCGCAATCCGCCGGTCGGCCATCGCCCCCACCGTGATCTGCAAGCCCATGCCCTCGCGGATCCGCCCCACCTCGGACTCGTCGACGGACCCCTCGAACACCATGTCCGTCATGTCCGCTACCGACGCGATCGTGGTGCCCGCGTTGAAGTTGTTCGTCTCGGTGACGGTCTCGCCCTCCTCCACGTCGGCGGCGAGCACCATGCCCGACACGGTCGACGTGATCTCGGTGAGCACGTTGCCCGACCCCCGAGTGGCCCCCTCCCGCACGATCTGGAGGTTCGACCGGGCGGCGCCGAAGGCCTGCTCCGCCAGCGCGAAGTCCCGCTCCACGCGCTGAAGCTCGGCCACCGACAGCGCGGCCTTCGCCGACAGCGCCTGCGCCCGCTCGAGCTCCTGGCGCGCGTTGGCGAGCTCGATCCGCGCGGTCTTCACGTTCGCCAGCGCGTTGTTGAGGCTCGCCGAGTCGGGGATGATCTTCACCCGGGCGATGAGGTCACCGGCCTCGACCTGGTCCCCGGGCTCGACCGCGAGCTCGTCGAGCACGCCGGAGACCCGGCTCTTGATCTCGACCTCCACGCGGGGGACGATCGCGCCTGTCGCGACGGTCTTGACCACGATGTCCCGGCGCTCCGCGGTCACGAAGGTGACGTCGGGGTCGGCGGGCTGCGCGCGCGACACGAGGATCGCGAGCGTCCCCGCGAACAGCAGCAAGACGGCGCCCATCAGGGCCAGAGGGACGAGTCCACGTCGCATGGGCTACTCCGCGCGCAAGGCATCGACGGGTTGAATGGCCACCGCCCGCCGCGCCGGGAGCAGGCCCGCGGCCGCACCGACGAGGAGGAGGACCGCGGTCGCCGCGAGCGCGGCGGTCGGAACGACGCGGGGCACGCCGAAGGACGGGTTGTCGGGCCCGATCAGCACTGCGGCGAGCTCCACGAGCCCCATGCCCACGACGAGCCCCGCCACCCCGGCCCCGGCTGTCATGACCAGCGCCTCGCGCAGGATCATCGCCACGATCGACGCCGGCGTGGCCCCGAGTGCCCGGCGCAGGCCGATCTCCTGGGTGCGCTCGCGGACCATGATCAGCAGCACGTTGCTCACCGCCACGCTGCCCGACAGCAGCGTCGCGATGCCCACGAGCCAGGTCAGGCCGCGGATGCCGAGGAACAGGTTCTGGACCCGCCGGAACTCCGCCCCGGCGTTGAACGAGCCGAGCGCCGAGGTGTCCTCCGGGTGGACCCCGTGGCGCCGCCGGAGCAGGGCCTTCAGCCGCTCCTCGACGACCTCGGTCGCGACGCCCTCGTCGGCCAGGTACGCGATCCAGCCCACCCGGTCGCCGAGGTCGAACACCTGCTGGAAGGTCGAGAACGGAATGTGGATGGTGTTCTCTTCGCGATCGCCGCCCTGGCTCGCGTCGGCCGAGTGGAACAGCCCCACGACCTGGAAGAACGCCCCGCGGATGAGGATCCAGTCGCCGATCGGGTCGCCCCCGTCGGGCCACAACACGCGGTAGACCTCTCGGCCGATCACCGCGACCTTGCGCCGCTGCGCGACGTCGAGCGCGTGGATGAACCGGCCCCGGTCCCACACCACCGTGCTGATCTGGCCGTAGGCGGGCATGTCGCCCATGATCGAGAACGCGCCGCTCTCGCCGTCCCGCATCACGGGGGTGCCGTCACGGTAGCCGCCGAGCTGGTGGCGCGGGGCGAGCACCGCGACACCAGGCACCTTCTCGAGGGCGGGCAGGTCGCGGTTGCGGAAGACCACGGGGCGCCCGGGCTGGAACCCGCGGTACGGCAGGCGGGTGCGCTGGCCCCACACGAACCCCGCGTTGGTGACGGTGCCGCGAACGGTGCGGTGGGTGGCGTCCTCGAGCCCGGAGGAGAAGCCGAGCATCGCGACGAGCATGAACGAGCCCCAGAACACCCCCGCCATCGTGAGCGCGGTGCGGCCGGGGTTGGCCCGCAGCGTGTCCCAGACCTCGCGCCAGCGCTCCATCAGAACGCCCGCAGCGCGTCGACGGGCTGGATCCGCGCCGCGCGCCAGGCGGGGAGGATCCCCGCGAGCGTGCCGAACCCGGTCAGCAGCCCGGCAGCGACGAGCGCCGGCAGCAGCTCGATCGTGGGCTCCTGGAGGTACTCGTTCTCGGGCATCCACGCCCGCAGCACCTCGATCGTGACCAGCGTGCCGTCGGCTTGCCGCTTCGCCTTCCAGA
>CAYMSU010000660.1:0-3031 GCA_964393165.1 uncultured Enterobacteriaceae bacterium | reverse complement strand
GCAGGGCGGACACAACCCCGGGGATGGATCGCCATCCGTCGACCTGTGTCCGCCGCCACCCGTCCCGGGACTGGTCCCGGCCTGCAGGGCGGAGCCCCAAGGTCCATCCTCGGCTGCGCTCGACGCCACCCGCGCACCTCGCACCCCGCGCACCTCGCACCCCGCGCACCTCGCACCCCGCCCACCTCGCACCCCGCCCACCGCCGCGACGCCGGATCCTCTCCCCGCTTCCGCGAGCAAGCCCACGCCCCGACCAGTTAGCTCTCCCGTCCCCCCCAGGGAGGACGCCACGGCTCTCGAGACCTCCATCGACGTCTGGTCCGCCACGCTGCACATGACCGGCGGCATGTCCCTGCTCACCGCCCCCCTGCACCCCGAGATCGCTTGGCCTCGGGCGTCTGCCGGGGCCTTCGCCACCGCGCTGCACAAGGCCGCCGACCGCTGGTGGAACCAGCACGGCGACCTGCTGCCGTGGCTCGACCTCGTGCTCCCCCTCACCCTCGCCCCCGACACCCTCGAGGTCCGACTCACCCCCGGCGACGCGAGCCCCCTCCCCAATCCCCTCGACCTGCGCTTCGACATCCTCACCGGGCCCGTGGATGCGCGCTTCTTCGGGTGCGTGCCCGCGCTCGGGCTCGTCGCGCTGGCCGACACCGCCGAGGGCCTCCGCCAGGCGCTCACCGCGTCCATCCGGCTCGACTTCCTCCGGCACGAGCGCCTCGCCGATGCCCGGCGCGTGCTGCAGACCCAGTGGTTCGAGCACGCCACCGTCGAGGCGTCGCGCATCGACGTCGCCTTCTACACCTTCTCCGAGATGCGGGCGCGCGCCCAGGCCGGCCCCGCCTCCGCGCTCGAGCAGGCCGCCAGCCCGCTTCCCCGCGGCGGCGAGGCCCTCGTCTTCGAGGTCGACGACGATCTGGCAGAGCTCGACCGCACCGTCGCCAACCCCCACGCGCGGTGCAACCTGCTGATCGGGCCCGCGGGCGTCGGCAAGAGCGCCCGCGTCCGGGAGTGGGTGCGCCGCGGCCCCGCCGCGCTCGCACACGGCCCCGCAGGGGCGCCCCGCCAGGTCTGGGAGACCACCGCCGCCACCCTCGAGCGCGTGCTCACCGGCGGGCGCGGGTGGCAAGACAGCCTCGTGGCCCTGTGGGACGACCTCGCCCGCCGCGGCGACTGGCTGTGGGTCCGCAACCTCGACGAGCTCTTCGAGGTCGGCCGCTACGTCGGCAACGACGTGAGCATCGCCGAGCACCTCCGGTCGCGGCTCGTCGAAGGCCGGGTCGGGTTCCTCGCCGAGGCCACCCCCGAGCAGGTCGCGCGGATCGAGGCCCGCTACCCCGGCTACCTCGACGTGTTCCGGCGCCTCGTGGTCGAGGAGCCCGCCGCAGACCGCCTCCAGCGGCTCTGCCTGGCCCGCGCCAGGGCCCGGGGGGGCGCCCGCCCCGTCGATCCTGCCGCCATCGACGAGCTCCTCCGACTGTACAAGCGGCTCGCGCCCTACTCCGGGTTCCCCGCCCGGCCCGTGCGCTTCCTCGAGGGCCTGCTCGCCGCCGGACGCCTCCCCGTCGACCGCGACGCCGTGCTCGACCGCTTCTGCGAGGAGAGCGGGATGCCCCGAGGGCTCATCGATCCCCACGCCGAGGTCGCGGATCCCCAGGCGCACTTCGAGGAACGGATCTTCGGCCAGCCCGACGCGGTGACCGCGGTCACCGAGGTCCTGATCGGCGTCCGGACGGGGCTCGCGCGGCCCCGGCAGCCCATCGCCACCCTGCTGTTCGTGGGGCCGACCGGGGTCGGCAAGACCGAGACCGCGAAGGCCCTCGCCGCCTACATGTTCGGCAGCCCCGACCGGGTCACGCGGTTCGACATGAGCGAGTACGCGAGCCCCCGCGCGGCACTCGGCCTCGCGGAGGGGCCCCCCGGGGGCGGCGGCGAGGGGCGCCTCACGGCCGCGGTCCGGCGTCAGCCGTTCTCCGTCCTCCTCCTCGACGAGATCGAGAAGGCCCACCCCATGGTCTTCGACCTGCTCCTGCAGGTCCTCGGCGAGGGGCGGCTGACCGACGGGCGAGGGCGGGTCGCGGACTTCTGCAGCTGCATCGTAGTGATGACCTCGAACCTCGGGGCGGCGCAGGCGAGCACGGCGCCCTCGGGGTTCGCCAGGGAGTCCGAGCGGGTGCGAGGCCTCGCCGAGGTCTACCGCAGCGCCGCGCAGGCGTTCTTCCGCCCCGAGCTGTTCAACCGGATCGACCGGGTGGTCGCGTTCGGACCGCTGTCCGAGCCCGCGATCGAGCAGGTGCTCGATCGGGAGCTCCGCGCGCTGCAGGCCCGGCCGGGGCTGCGGGCCCGCTCCGCGACCCTCGAGATCACGCCGGCCGCGCGGGCCTCCCTGGTGCGCGCGGGGCACAGCCCCGAGTACGGCGCCCGGCACCTCCAGCGCGCCGTCCGGCACTCCGTGGCGGGGCCGATCGCGAAGGCGCTCAACGCCACCCCGGCACTGCATCCCGTGGTCTTGCGGGTCGACGAGCACGAGGGGGCGCTGACCTGCGCGCTCGAGGAGCGCCGGCCGGATCGCCACGCACTCGCGGCCACCGAAGCCTTCGGCACCCTGGCCGACGCCGCCGACGAAGCGCGGGCGCTGGCCGGGCGGGTGCTGGACGGCACCCGGTTCGCGCAGCTGGCCAGCGAGCTCGGGTACCTCCGCCGGCGCAAGGAGCGCGTGGGAGACGCGTTCTACCGGGACGGCCCGCGCGCCCGCCGGCTCGGCCGGCTCGAGCAGCTCGAGCAGCGGGCGGGCAAGGCGATGGCGACGGTGCGCACCTTCGCGTCGGACGTCCTGCTGGCCGAGCTCCTCGGGGAGTCGGCGGGGGCGCCGGGCGCTGAGGAGCTCGCCGCGGTGCTGGCGGAGGCCCGGGCGGCCCGGCGCGCGCTGTACGACGTGCTCGTGCGCGACAGCCTCGTCACCGTGGGGATCTACGGGCCGGCCCCCCGGTGCGAGGCCTACGCCGAGGGCTACGCCGCGTTCGCGGCCGCC
>CAYMSU010000659.1:0-3067 GCA_964393165.1 uncultured Enterobacteriaceae bacterium | reverse complement strand
TCCACGATCGCGGCCTGCATCGCGGCGCCCAGGGCCACGGCCTCGCGCGGCGGGATCGCGTGGCTGCCCTCGAGGCCCAGCGCATCGCGCAGCGCCTGGTGCACCTGGGGCAGCTGCGTGGAGCCGCCTACCAGCAGCAGCTCGTCGATCTCCGGGGGGGTGAGGCCCGCATCGTCGAGCGCGCCCTGCACGCTGGCCAGCGTGCGGTCCAGCAGCGGCTCTACGACGGCGTCGAGGTCGGCGCGATCGAGCTCCATCTCGAGGTGGCGCTCCCGGCCCCCGACCTCGGCGAGGAACGGGATGCGCAAGGTGGTCCGAAGCGACTCGGACAGCCGGCGCTTGGCATCTTCCACGGCCAGCTCGAGGCGCACGCGGGCGGGCACGGAGCCCTCGACCACGGCATGCAGCGCGCGATCGAGGCCCGAGAGCCGGCCGAGAACCATCTCGGCCAGCGCGCGATCGATGTCGTCGCCCCCGAGCCGGGTGTCGCCCCGGGAGGCGCGCACCTCGGTGATGGGACCGTCCTGGTCGACGATGCTGACGTCGAACGTGCCGCCGCCGAGGTCGTAGACCATCGCCCGCCGGCGGACGTCCTGGCCGTGGGCGTGAGCGAGCGCAGCGGCCGTGGGCTCGTTGATCATGCGCACGAGCTCCAGCCCGGCGATCTCGGCCGCCTGGCGGGTGTCGCCCCGCTGGGCCTGGTCGAACCAGGCCGGGACGGTGATCACGACGCGCTCGGGGCGCACGCCGGTGGCCTGGGCGGCGCGATCGGCGAGGGCGCGGAGGATCTCGGCGCTCACCATGGCGGCGGATCGGGGCTCCCCGTCGATGAACCAGCGGCGGTCGGTGCCCATCGCCCGCTTGCAGGAGCGGACGATGCGGTCGGGGTGGACGGGAACCTGGTTGAGGGCCTGCTGGCCGACGACGGGCGCTTCTCCCTCGCGGAACCACACCACCGAGGGCAGCAGGTGCCCATCTTCCATCGAGACGAGGCGGGGCACCCCGTCGACCACCCAGCCGATGCAGGAGCAGGAGGTGCCGAGGTCGACTCCGAAGCAGGGGCTCACGCGGGCCTCACGTAGGCGGTGACGAGGGCGGGGCGCACGACGGAGGGGGGATCCCCGCGCCGGGCCCAGCCTCGCCGGTGAGTATGGGCAACGACCCCTTGCAGGCCCGGATCGGTGGTCGGGCGGGTGTCGAGCACGGTGTGCAGGCCGGGATCCAGCGGGCCCTCCGGCGCGATGGGCTCGACGCCGGCATCGCGAAGGTGCTCGAGGACCTGGGCGCGGGCGAGGCGCAGGCCCTCGAGATCGGGCCCCGGCGGCCGCGGAAGCCAGCGCGCCCACCACGGCACCGGGGTGGCGTGGGGGGCTAGCTCGAGGGTCTTGTCGACGGCATCGACGAGGTCGAGCAGCGCCTCGAGATGGCGGCCGGGGGGCCCTGCGGCGGCGGAGGACGCAGGGCCCGCCTGGACGGCCTCGAGGATCTTGGTGAGGCGCAGGTTGATCTGAACGAGCCCGCGCCCGACGCTGCGCAACGAGGAAGGGTCCTCGGACAACGTGCCTCCACGGCGAACGGGACGACTAACCCCTCCTCTGGCGAGACTTCAAGGTGGCGATCGCCGCCCTGGCCGCGCGCTCGAGACCTTGCTCGGGCGCCGATCAGGATGTCGTCGATCTCGTCACCGTGGGTGTCGGGCACCACGGCGACGGTGTCGCCGGCGAGCGAATTCACGGGGCTTCGCTCGCGTTCCGCTCGCTGCGCGCTCCGCCAGCAAGCTGGCTCCGCTTGCGAATCCGCCGATGGAGCGCGACCGAGACCGATTCAGAACCAAGCTTCGCTTTTGTTGAATCTCGGCCGACCGAGCGCGGAGGCGCCGGAGTCGCCAGGTGAATTCGCTCGGCGTCGGAGAGTTCGTAGTCCCCGGCGATGTCGGGGCCGCGCACGAAGTCCTTGCCCAGGGCCGATCAGGACGACGTCGCCCCCGGTGACGCTCTCCTGGGCCGTGCACAGGGAGCTGCCCCCGTCCCGGGGGGCACGTTGCCATCGTCGCACTCCTCGACGTCGGCGAGCAGGTACCCGTCGCCGCACACGTCGACGGTACAGTCGGCGCGCGGATGCTCCGAACGGCCGCCCTGGACTGGCTGCTCCGGGAGGGCGGGACCTGGGACTGCGTGACGGCTCGGGCCGAGTACTCGCAATCCGAAGTGGGGGGGCCTCCTGGTCACCGGGGGTGGCGTGCGGGAGATCCCTTTGGGCCGGGGGTCGGCATGCGCGGTGGACGTCGTCGGGGCATCGCCACCCGCGCGCCGGCGCCTCGGGTGCGGGGGGCCCGGGTCCGGGGTCCGAGGCCGCGGCGCTCTCGGTGCGAGGGGCGCCGCCCCGAGGGGCCTCGGGGCCGCACCTCGGATGCCCGTCAGGGGGTCCTTGTCGCCCGACGGTGGGCACCGCCGGTGGCGCGCGGGGGGTCCGACGGACCCGCGGGCCGCCACCGGAGGTGCCGTGGCCGACCGGTCGGGGGTCGCCACGGGGCACCTGGGGTGCGGTGCGGCGGGGCCTGGAGACCCGAGCGCGTCACCGGGACGGAGGACGGACGACCCCCGAGGGGGGATCGGCCGGCACGGGGCGGTACGCGGCGGCCCCCGAGGGCCCGCACGCCGGACCCGAGGTGCGGCGCGGACGACGGTGACGGCGTGGCGCGGGCGGATCCCCCGGTGCTCGAGCGCCTCCGCCCCGGGTGTGCGGGTGTGCTATCCCGAACGGGCGTTCGGCTGGACCGTGGGCGGCCGGGCATGTCGGCCTCGACCGCGGGCGGCCTGCCGCTCGCCGTCGACGTGGGCGGCCGGGCATTGCCGGCCTCCACCGTGGGCGGCCGGAAATGGTCGGCTGCCACCGGCGGCGGAGCGCCCTACGCGTGGACGTAGGCGGCCGGCAATGTCGGGCTCGACCGGGGGCGGCGTGCCGCTCGCCGTCGACGTGGGCGGCCGGGAATGTCGGGCTCGACCCGGGGGGGCGTGACCCGGGGAGCGGCGGGGGACACAACTCGCGGGATGCCGAACCATCCCCC
>CAYMSU010000658.1:0-3073 GCA_964393165.1 uncultured Enterobacteriaceae bacterium | reverse complement strand
GCCCATGAGGGGGCCGATGTCCTCGGCGGTCAGGCCGAGCACCGCCTGGAGCATGAGGGGGGCCCGCAGGGCGGCGTCGATCGCGGGGTGGGCGCAGACGAAGAGCAGCGGGAGGCGCTCGTCGGGCCAAGCGGGGCGGCCTTCCGGGCCCACCTGGAGCGAGTGCAGCTCGCGGATGGCGGCCGCCTTGCGCCGGCGCACGTCCGCCTTGCGCCACACGCCCACGAGCTTGCGCTTCGCCACGGAATACAGCCAGGCCTCGGGCTCATCGGGCACGCCGACCTCCGGCCAGGTCTCGAGTGCGGCCACGAGCGCGTCGGCGAGCGCGTCCTCGGCGAGCGCGAGGTCCCCGGTGCGCCGCGCCAGGAGCGCGACCAGCCGCCCGGTGGCCTGGCGGGCGGTCCGCAGGACGACCTCGCGGCTCACTCGGGGGTGTCCAGCCCACAGGGCCGCACCTCGACGCGCCCGGTGCGGGCCGAGGGGCAGCGCGCCGCCCAGTCGAGCGCGACGTCGAGGTTCGGCACCTCGACGATCAGGAAGCCCCCCAATTGCTCGCGGCTGTGGGCGACGGCCCCGTCCTGGACGTGGCGGCTGCCCTCCCGGACCGTCACCGTGGTCGCGGTGGCGGGGTGGCGCAGCGCTTCCCCGCCCACCAGCACCCCCGCCTCCCGCAGCGACGCCACGTAGGCCTCGTAGGGCGCGATGTAGGCCGCCTGTTGCTCGGGGTCGACGCGCTGGGCGAAGTCGCCGTCGGTCTCGTAGATCAGGATCGCGTACTGCACGGCGTGCTCCTCTTCTCGTCGTGGCGCACGAGTCGGTCGACGCGCTGGTGGTGGGCGGCCATCGGCGCTCGGCGCCGGACCGCCTGCGCGAACCCGTCGTCGAGGGTGCTGGGCAGGATCTGGTCCATCAGGCCGTGGACCGACAGGTCGGTGAGGCACGGGCGGTCGCCCCCGAAGCACGCCCGATCGCCGAGCGCGACCTCCAGCGCGTCGAGATCCTGCTCCACCAGCTCGAGGATCTCGGCCGCGGGCCGGCGGCCCAGCCCCTGGCCCCAGAGGTCGCGCCGGACCTGCCGGCGGACCCAGGCGAACACCAGGCTGCGCACGGGCTGGGGGATCTCGCCGAAGAGCTGGTCTCGGACCTGGTCGGGGTGGTGCTCCCAGCGAAACGCGACCTGCACCCAGTACAGGTGCTCCTCGACCAGCCGTCTGACCGGCGTGTGCTGCGGCAGCGCCGGGAGGTCGAGCCCGGCCTGCGCCACGAGGTACGCGTAGATGTTCTGGGTGTCGGCGATCACCTCGCCGTCGGGACAGACGAGGAACGGGATCTTCTTGCGGGGACCGGTCGTCGGATTGGTGGGGACCGACTCGAAGCGCAGGCCGGACAGCCGGAGCAGGCTCTCGGCCTTGGTGGCGAACGGGCTCGCGTTCGGCACCCCGAAGGCGGGGGGCGCGACGTGGAGCACGTACGTGGACTCGGGAGGGGGGTGCATGGGATCTCCTGGGGGGGCCTCGAGTGCCCTCGACCTCCCGACGCGCGAGCTCCCGCCCGTTCTACCGCGGGGGGCGCACGAGCCCTTCCTTCGCGGCTCATCCCTCCCGAAAGCGGCCTTCGCGCTGCGCCCGCTCGAGGTGGTGCTCCGGGAACCCCGGGCCCGGACGCGCGACCACCTCGCGGGGGTCGATCCGCACCCCCGTGCGGGCGTCGACCAGTACGGGCTCCAGCCGCTCCCCCGTGGCGCGTGACCGGAGCTCGATCGGGGGCCCGTCGGGGGCCAGCCACCGGTCTCCCCACTGCATCATCGCGACGACGACGTCGTAGAGGTCGCGCCCCTTGTCGGTCAGCCGGTGCTCGTACCGCGGCGGCCGGTCCTGGTACTGCACCCGCTCGAAGATGCCGGCCGAGACGAGCTGCTGTAGGCGCTGCGAGAGCACGTTGCGCCCGATGCCCAGGTTGGCCTGGAGCTGCTCGAATCGACGGACCCCGTAGAACGCGTCGCGCAGGATCAGCGCCGTCCAGGCGTCGCCGATCAGGTCGACGGTCCGGGCCACCGAGCAGGGCCAGTGATCGAAGCGGGTGCGGGCCATCGTGTCTCCGTCGGGCTGAGTAGTGGGTTGCTCGAAAGAACGCACTCCCTTAGAGTCCGTTCGCTCGAAGAACGGACTGAGGAGGTCCCTGTGAACGGTCTTGCCCTCCTTCGAGGGGTGAATCAGGTGCTGGGCGTGCTCGCACCGCAGTGGAGTGCGCGGCGGGCGCGGTGGCAGTTCACCCACCCTCGCCGTCGGGCGCAGCGCCCCTGGGAGGTGGCGGTCGAGGAGGGCGCCGAGCGGCTCACCCTCCGTGTGGGCTGGCGTGCGCTGCGGTGGGCTCCGTCCGGCGCTGCGCGCGGGCGGGTCCTCTGCATGCACGGCTGGGAGGGGCGCGCCACGCAGTTCGGGGAGCTCGCCACCGCGCTCGTGGGGGAGGGCTTCGAGGTCGTGGCGCTCGACGGCCCCGGCCACGGCCAGTCCCCGGAGGAGGTGGCCCATCCGGTGGCGTTCGCCCGCGCCATGCTCGACGCGGATCGCGAGCTGGGCCCCTTCGTGGCGGTCATCGGCCACTCGATGGGGGCGGGCGCGGTCGGGTTCGCCCTGCACTGGGGGCTGCGGGCCCAGGGCGTCGTGTTGCTGGCCAGCCCGTCGTCGATGCGCCACGTGATCGGGCGCTTCGGCAGGTTCATCGGGCTTCCCGCGGTCGCGCGAGCCCAACTCCTCGAGGAGATGGAGGCCCACGTGGGGTTCCCCGCCGACGATCTCGACGTGGCGCGGGTATCCAGTGCGTTCACCCAGCCCGCCCTGATCGTGCACGATCCGGTCGATGCGGAGGTGCCGATCTCGGACGGGCGGGAGATCGCGGATCAGTGGCCGGGGGCCGAGTGGCTCGAGGTGACCGGGCTCGGTCACCGTCGGTTGCTGCGCGACCCCGACCTTCTGGCGCGGGTCACCCGCTTCTGCGCGAAGCTGGGTTCCTGACCCGCGAGGGGGCTACCAGCGGTCGCCGCCGCGGTCGTTGCGCCGGCCGCCACCGCCAC
>CAYMSU010000657.1:2265-3074 GCA_964393165.1 uncultured Enterobacteriaceae bacterium | reverse complement strand
GCTACACGCGCACCCCACGCGATCGCAAGGTCGTGGCCCGATCATCCCGCGAGCCGAGCCACCAGATCCCACACCACCACCGGGGTGAGCACCGCCAGCACCATCGTCGTCCACATCCGCCGGCGCTGGACCCGCAGCGCGGCCACCCGCGCCTCCGCCAGCGGCGCCAGGTGCTCCGCCGCCCGGCGCTGGTCGATCGCCTCCCGGACCAGGCCCAGCCCCAGCACGTGATCCGTGTCGCAGTGCCCGCAGCCCAGCACGATCGGCGTGTCGTCCGCCCTCGAGGGCAGCGGCGCGCCGCAGCTCCGGCACCGCGTGGGCTGCCCCGGGCCCACCGGCGGCGCCGGCGCGAACCGCGCCGAGACCAGCTCGAACGCCCGCCGCCGGGTCGTCAGGACCGCCAGCCGAAGCGGGAACAGCAGGCTCAGGTTGATCCCCACGAGCGCCAGCGTCGTGAAGTCGAGCGCGTCGAAGCGGTCGGCCACGAGCATGAGGACCGCGAGCACGCCGACCGTCGGCCACACCAGCCAGCCCGCCGCGAGGCCGCCCAGCAACCACCCGTGCACCACCTCGGCGCGCGGCCAGCGCAGCAGCGTACGCAGCGCCTCGCTCGTGCGCTCGCGGTGCGCCGGCGTCGCCGCCACGTCGCCGATCTCCGGCGGCATCCACACCTGCCGGTCGCAGCGCCCACACACCCCCGCCGACGCCGCAGCGAGCGGCGCCCCGCCGCCCACGCAGCGAAACACCGGCCCCGCGCGGATTGAAATATTTTATTGTAGGTGCACACAGCGGTGCCATGGGCGGCAGCA
>CAYMSU010000657.1:0-2255 GCA_964393165.1 uncultured Enterobacteriaceae bacterium | reverse complement strand
GAAACACCGGCCCCGCGCGCGCCGCGTCGGGATCGGGCTGGCGCGCGTCGGACGCCGACCGCAGGGTGGTCGCCAGCGCCGACAGCGACTCCGCCTCCTCCTCGTGCAGGGTGTAGGCGACGACGTCGTCGTCGACCGTCAGCGCGGTCGTGCCCCCCACCTCGCGCACCCTCGCGCTCGCAAGCCGGGATCGCGGCACCTCGTGACCCGCGTGCGGCCCCGACCGCACCCTCCACCCCGAGGCATCGAGCACGCTGTCGCTCGCCCATACAGCCCGAGGCCGAGCCAGAGCACCACGAGCGCGCCGAGGCCCCACAGCGTCCACGCAGGGAGCCCGCGCGCGCCGAACAGCGGCCGGAACACGATCGACCCGGCCAGGCCGAAGACCAGCACCAGCCCCCAGGCGGAGTCGCCAGGAACGAGAGGCATCACGAGATCGCGCATGCCCGAGCCTCCCACGGGAGCCCGCAGCATCTGACCAGGAGGGGGACAATGGCGGTCCCACTGCGCCTGACGCTCGGACCGCGCTGGCGCGACGGCCCGAGCAGGCGGCGCGCCCGGCCTCCTCGCGGACGCAGCCCCGCCCGCTCCGCCGCTGCCCGAGACCCGGCTTCTGGACGACGCTGCGGCGGTGTGGTGGCGCTGCGCGAGCCTGGGCTTCGCCCAGGTCCGTGTCCAGGCGGACGGGCTCCGCATGCGGGCGCGGCCCACCGCGCAGGCCCCCGCCGTGGCCCGCCTGCGCATGGGCACCGCCGTGCACGTCCGCGCCCGCCAGGGCGTCGGCGCCAGAACGTGGGCGGCGCTCGCCAGCGCCTACGCGGCAGCGGGCCACGACGCCGGGCGCGCCCCGGTCGCGCGCACCCTGGAGGGCCACGACCCAGAGTTCGTCGCGGGCTGCGCCAGCGGCCGGGCCACGCTCCTCGCCCAGGTGTCGGCGCGCGGGGGCCTGCGGCGCCGGACCGCCGAGGAGGGGCTGCCCGAGGCCCGGCAGGCGCAGCTGGTGGCGGAGGCCGGGGCGTGGCCGTGGACGGTGGCGGGGTCGTCCGGTCGCCGGCACCCCGTTCGTGGCCCCGTGGCGCGGCCCCTACTGGAACGAGGCCGCGCGCGGCGCCTACGCGATCACGCCGTGCGGGGAGGATCCGGCCGGGGTGTGCCAGGACACGGTGACCGGGCCCGAGGCGCAGATCGAGCTCGCGCTCTCGGAGGGGGCGCCGGCCGCCTCTGGGGCCGCCGACGCTCCGGCTCCCGTCGTGCTCGGGCCCGACGGGGGGAGGCCGCCTGGTGGCGCGCCGGGGCGATCGGGCGCCCCCGCGCATTCCGGGCACGGCTCGGGGGCGCCGACCATCTCCTCGTGGTGGCGCCCGTGACCTACACCGAGAAGTCGTCGCGGGAGGGCGTCCGGCTGATCCTCGTCGACCCGCAGGGTGTCGTGTCCTCCGTCGAGGCGCTGGTCGCGGCCGCCGGCTGCTGGGTCCAGTTGCTCAGGCGGGGTCTTCCGGGGGGTCCGCGGGGCGCACCATCCCCTGCCAGGCCGGGGGCAGCGGGCCGATCAGGCGCTCCGCGGCCTCGCGCGTGGGCATCACGTAGGTCGCGGTGCCGGTCAGCAGCTTCGCGCCGTGCTGGGAGAGCACGAGGCGCACCACCGCCCGCCCGCCGTCCTGCTCCACCAGGCGGCCGCGGGCCTCGATCGGCGCGTCCACGCGGGCCGGCCGCAGGTAGCGCAGCTGCATCGACGCCGTGAACCCGAACCAGCCCGTGAGCTCCACGACGGTCCACGCCCCCACCTCGTCGGCCAGGGTCGCCTGCAGGCCGCCGTGGACGATGCCCGGCGGCCCTTCCCAGCCGGCCCGCGGCACGAGGGTGGTGACCACGCTGTCGCCCTCGCGGAAGAAGGTCAGCTGCATGCCCACGTCGTTGCGGGGGCCGCAGCCGAAGCAGGGCTGATCGGGGCCGAAGCGGAGGGGGTCGAGCGGCACGCGGTCCATGACGGCTCCTCGAGGGGCCCCGACTCTACCCTGCCCCCTCGGCCTCGGTCGCTACGTCGCCCGCAGGTGGGCCAGGACGGCGCGCGCGGGACCGAGCTCCCCCGTCGTCCACCCATGGTCTGCGCCTGCGCAGCGGTGGGCCCGGGCGCCGCGGCATACCCTCCGGTGCGCCTCGAGGTGGGCGATCGGCACCACCTCGTCCGCGTCTCCGTGGAGCCGATCCGCCGACGGAGCGCGACCGAGGCCGATTCAAAGCCCAGCTTTGCTGGG
>CAYMSU010000656.1:0-3075 GCA_964393165.1 uncultured Enterobacteriaceae bacterium | reverse complement strand
CCAGAGCGTGCGGCGCCTCGTGCGCGACGTGACCGACCAGCTCGGCGAGGTCGACGTCGTGATCCACGGGGCAGGCGTCGAGGAGTCGCGCCTGCTGGCCGAGAAGAGCGACGCCGCGTTCCACCGCGTGTTCGATGGCAAGGCGCTCGGCGGCCTGGCCCTGCTCGAGAGCGTGCCCGAGAGCGCCTTCGTGGTGAGCATGGGCTCGGTGGCCGGCCGCTTCGGCAACCCCGGCCAGGTCGACTACTCGGCCGCCAACGACGGGCTCGCGCGGCTGTGCCTGGCGCGGCCAGGCAGCCTGCACATCGACTGGACGGCGTGGGACGACGTCGGCATGGCGGTGCGCGGGGGCATGCGGAGCCTCCTCGAGGGTCGCGGCGTCGACCTGCTACCGGCCGACGCGGGGGCGAGCCTGCTCGCCGACCTGGTCGCCCACCGGGTGTCCGGCGAGCTGGTGGTGGCCGGCGCACTCGGAGACTTCGAGCCCGGGCCCGACCATCCGCTGCTCGACTCGCTGGAGATCGACGGCCACCTGGCGCGGGGCACCCGGTCGCTCACCCTCGGCCGCGACGGATGGCTCGCCGACCACGCGATCGAGGGCACCCCGGTGCTGCCCGGGGTCGTCGGCGTGGAGCTGATGGCCGCGGTGGCGGCGGCGCTGTTCGACGGCGCACGGTTCGCGGGAGCCACCGAGGTGGCGTTCGCGGCCCCGGCGAAGGCCTACCGCGACGAGCCCACCCGGCTGCACATCGAGGCGGAGCGGATCGCGCCCGGCCGCGCGCGGGCCACGCTCACGAGCAGCCGCACCCTGCGCACCGGCCGCGTCCAGGAGACCGAGCACTTCTCGGCGGTCCTCGTGTTCGGCGACATCCCCCCGATCGACGGCCTCCCGGGGGCGTTCCTGCCCGACGAGCCTGTCGAGCGCGACGGGATCTACCGGCGGTTCTTCCACGGGCCCGGCTTCCAGGTCCTCGAGCGCGTAGTCGGGGTCAGCGCCGACGGCCTGCTCGCCGAGGGAGCGGCGCTCACGCTCGCCGGCGGGCTGCTCACCGACGCGCTCGCTGTCGAGGCGGCGTTCCAGGCGGCAGGCCTGCACCGCATGATCGTCCATCACCAGCTCGGGCTCCCGCACCGGGTGCGGGCACTGCAGGTCGTTGGCCGGGCGGAGCCCGGGGAGCCGCTGTCGATCGTGGCACGACTCGTGGGCGACACCTACGACATCGACGTCGACACCGTCGGCGGACCGGTCCTGCGCCTGCGGGGCTACGCCATGATCGACCGCGGCCCGGTTCCCCCCGGGGATCGGTTCCCGGTGCCCGCTCGACCGCGGCCCACCTGCTTCCCGGTGCCGGGGCCCGGCGGATCGTCAGGGGGCCCGGTGATCGCCGAAGCCCGCGCCGACGACGCGCCGGAGGCCTGGCTCACGCCGGACGAGCTCGCCGAGCTGCGAGCCCGCGGCACCGACCGGCGCGTCCAGGATCGGATCGCCGGTCGGGTGGCCGCCAAGCGCGCCCTGACGACGCTGACCGGCGTGAGCCCCCACGAGATCCGCGTGACGCGCGCGGAGAGTGGGGAGCCGCTGGCCCGTGTGCCGGGGCACGACGGGGTGCGCGTGTCGATCTCGCACCGTGAGGGTCGGGCGGTGGCCGTGGCGGTCGACGCGGGGCACGTCGGCGTCGACCTCGAGCGCATCGAGGAGCGGCCGCCGAGCTTCTCGCAGCACTGGTTCGACCCCCAGGAGCAGGCGCTGATCGGCGGCGAGCCGCAGCGGGAGACCGTCGCCTGGGCGGTCAAGGAGGCCGTCCTCAAGCTCGTCGGGGCCGGCATGGCGCTGTCTCCCCACGAGGTGAAGGTGCGCGACATCTCGCCAGGCGCCGCCCAGGTGGAGCTGCTCGGCGAGGTCCGCGACCGGCTGGTGGCCCGCGGCGGGGGCCCGCTGCGCGTCGCGTGGGCCACGGTGGGCGCCGACGAGGTCGTCGTGACGGTGCGTACCGCCGCCTGAGAATCGACGCAGTATGATGCGTCCATGATCCTGGCTGAAGTCGAAGACGTCGCCCTTCGCCGAATCAACTCTCCGGAGGAGGCGGCCCGCTGGCGGGCTGGCTTCATCGGTGCCTACCAGACCATCTTCAGCAGCTTTCCGTACTTCGAGCGGTTCTATCCGTCGGAGGCCGAGGGCATCTACCGGAGCTTGATCGAGGCGCCGGAGAGCATCACCCTCGTGGCCACGCGGGGCGAGACCCAGGTCGTGGGCTTCGGCGCCGCGATCCCGCTCTCCTCGAAGCCCACGGTGGCCACCCACCTGACCGGCCTCGTGCCGATCAAGCACACGTTCTACCTGGCCGAGCTCGGCGTGCTGGAGCCGTACCGCTCACGCAAGATCGGTCGGCGCATGGTCCGCGAGCGGCTGCGGCTCATCGACCCCGCCCGCTACAGCCACGTGGTGCTTCGCGTGAGCATGAACCACACCCCGTCCGGCGAGATGTACAAGGCGATGGGGTTCGAGGAGATGGGCGTGTACCAGGATGTGTCGGCCATGCGCACCGACGGCAAGGTCACGACCGACCGGCGGATGTTCTTGTCGAAGCTGCTGTCCCAGGTAGCGCTCGACGACTGAGGCCCGGGCTACCGGATGAGCGACCAGCTCTTCGGCGTGGTGCCGGGGCTGAGCGTGAACGTGCCGTTCGCCCGCATGCCCTTCACGGTCCCCTGGAACGACGCGTCTTTGCCTGCGAACGAGACCGCGCCATTCTCGTCGACCGTGCCGGTGACGGGCAGGCGGACCCACTGCGAGTCCTCCATCTGCAGCTCGGCGACCCCGCTGAAGCGGGTGCCCGACTGGGAGCGGATGTCCAGCTTGAAGCTCCGCTGCGCACCCGACCCGAGCCACAGGCCGCGCACGTTCATGGCCGCCTCGGACGAGCTCCCACCGGTCTCCGGCGCGCCGGCAGGGGCGCTGACGGTGCCCGATCCCTGGTCCCCGGCGGACGCCACCGCGGGAGCAGGGGCAGGAGCAGGCGCCGGCGCGGCCACGGGCTTGGGCGGGGCGGCCGGCGCGGGAGCCGGCGCGGGACG
>CAYMSU010000655.1:0-3084 GCA_964393165.1 uncultured Enterobacteriaceae bacterium | reverse complement strand
ATTGTTTAAGAATGCTGGACTCCGCTGCTTCCTTGTCTTTGTTCTTTTTTTTACCGACCTCGTGCTCACGGTCACCCAGATGCTCCGCTCGCACGGCGTGGTCGGCAAGTTCGTGGAGTTCTGGGGGGAGGGGCTCGACCACCTCTCGCTCGCCGACCGGGCCACGATCGCGAACATGGCGCCCGAGTACGGGGCCACGATGGGCTTCTTCTCGATCGACCAGCGCACTCTGGACTACCTGCGGTTCTCGGGCCGCTCCGACCAGCAGATCGAGATCGTTCAGAAGTACTGCAAGCTGCAGGGCCTGTGGCGCAACCCCGACGACCAGATCACGTACACGTCCAACCTGTCGCTCGATCTGGCGACGGTGCAGCCCTCGCTCGCGGGCCCCAAGCGGCCCCAGGACCGCGTGCTGCTGGCCGACATGCAGGGCTCCTGGCGGCTCACGATGAAGGATCTGGGCCGCGACGCGCCCAAGCCCGGGGTGTCGGCGACCTACCGGGGCGAGACCTTCGAGGTGAGCGACGGCGACGTGGTGATCGCGGCCATCACGAGCTGCACCAACACCTCGAACCCCGACGTGATGGTCGCCGCCGGCTTGGTCGCGCGCAACGCCCGCGCCCGGGGGCTCACCAGCAAGCCGTGGGTGAAGACGAGCCTGGCTCCGGGCAGCCGCGTCGTGACCGACTACCTCGACCGCTCGGGCCTCACCGAGGACCTCGAGGCCGCTGGCTTCTACACCGTCGGCTACGGCTGCACCACGTGCATCGGCAACTCGGGGCCGCTCGCCGATCCGATCCGCGAGGCCGTCGAGAAGGGCGAGCTGCTCGTCACGAGCGTGCTCTCGGGCAACCGCAACTTCGAGGGGCGCGTCTCGCCGCACACCCGCGGCAACTACCTCGCGTCGCCTCCGCTGGTGGTCGCCTACGCGCTCGCCGGCACCGTCGACCTCGACCTGCAGAACGACCCCCTGGGCACCGATCCCCAGGGCCAGCCGGTGTACCTGCGCGACATCTGGCCCACCAACCAGCAGATCGACGAGGTGGTCGCGGCCGCGGTGAGCCGCGAGCAGTTCACCGAGCAGTACGCCAACGTGTTCGAGGGCCCCGAGGCGTGGAGGGCGCTCCCCGCGCCCGAGGGCCGGGTCTACGACTGGGACGAGCAGAGCACCTACATCCAGGAGCCGCCGTTCTTCCGCGACATGGACCGGCAGGCCTCCCCGATCCGCCCGATCGAGGGCGCCCGCTGCCTCGCGAAGCTCGGGGTGTCGGTCACCACCGACCACATCTCCCCCGCCGGGGCCATCCCGAAGGTCAGCCCCGCCGCCCGGTACCTCACCGCGCGCGGCGTGGAGCGCAGGGACTGGAACAGCTTCGGCTCGCGGCGCGGCAACGACCAGATCATGACGCGCGGCACGTTCGGCAACATCCGGATCCGAAATCAGCTCGCACCCGACACAGAGGGCGGGTACACGACCTACCTCGGCCCGACCGAGCAGCCCGAGGGGCCCTTCCCCTGGCTGCACTACACGTCCGAGGAGGACCCCGCCCACGGCGAGGTGTGTTTCATCTATGACGCGGCGGTCAAGTACCAGCGGCATCGCATTCCCCTCGTCGTGCTCGCGGGCGGCGACTACGGCATGGGATCGAGCCGGGACTGGGCGGCGAAGGGAACCTACCTCCTCGGGATCCGCGCGGTCATCGCCCAAAGCTACGAGCGCATCCACCGCTCCAACCTGATCGGAATGGGCGTGCTGCCGCTGCAGTTCAAGGAAGGCGAGTCGGCCGACACGCTCGGCCTGACCGGCCACGAGACGTTCGACATCCCGGTCGACGACGACCTGAGCCCGCTCCAGGAGCTCACCGTGCGGGCCACCGCGGCCGACGGCACCACGACCGACTTCCAGGTGGTCGCGCGGATCGACACCCCCGTCGAGGTCGACTACTTCCGCAACGGCGGAATTCTGCACACCGTCCTGCGTCGCCTCGCATCGCCCGAGGGCTGAGGCGGATACACTCCCGGAGATGATGCAAGGCTCCGACGAGCTGCCGTCGCCGGCCGCACCGAGCATCGGTGCAGGTCGCTACGCGCTGGTGGCGAAGATTGCCGAGGGCGGCATGGCCGGTGTGTACCGCGCGTGGGACGCGGAGGTGCACGTCTGGCGGGCCATCAAGGTGCTGCTGCCCGAGTACGCGCATCGCAAGAGCGTGCGCGGCCGGTTCGAGCGCGAGGCGGCCACCATGGCGCTGCTCGAGCACCCGCACGTGGTGCGCGTGTACGACGTGGTGAGCGACGAGGCGCTGCCCTTCATGGTGATGGAGCTCGCCGAGGGCGGCAACCTCATGGAGTGGCTCGAGGCGTACGGCAGCATGCCGGCCGGCCTCGCCTGCCGGGTGGTGTCGGAGGTCGCACGCGGGCTCGGAGCCGCCCACGCCGTCGGCGTGGTCCACCGCGACGTCAAGCCGCACAATGTGCTGATCAGCCGCGAAGGTTTGTGCAAGGTCACCGACTTCGGGATCGCCCGGGTGCGCCACGAGGGCGCCGAGGAGGGCATGACCCGCACGGGCTCCACGATGGGCACCATCGGGTACATGTCCCCCGAGCAGCGGGCCGACGCGAAATACGTCGACGAGCGGGCCGACATCTACAGCCTGGGAGCGCTGCTCTACAAGCTCGTCACGGGCACCATCGTGACCGATCTGTTCCTCGTCGAGCACGAGCCGGCGCTCCTCGAGAAGGTGCCGGATCCGCTGCACGAGGTGATCATCCGCTCGTGCTTCCACGACCGGGACCGGCGCTACGCCACCACCCAGGCGTTCACCGAGATCCTGTCGGAGGTGCGCCCGCTGCTCGAGCCCGACCCGGCCGACACCCCTCCCCTGCAGCTCCCCATGCGCCAGGAGCCGCTGGACGACACTCCGGCCGGCCCGTTCCCGGAGATCGCGGAGCTGCTGCAGCCCGGCCAGGACCTTGCCGACGCCGAGCCGGCGGCCGAGCGCTCGCCACCCACGCCAGCGGCGCCGGCCCAGGACCGGCAAGCCGTCCCCCTGCCCCTGCCCCAGCAGGCCGACGCGTCGAACCAGC
>CAYMSU010000654.1:0-3090 GCA_964393165.1 uncultured Enterobacteriaceae bacterium | reverse complement strand
GCCACCCACCCCACCGCCGGATGGTCCAGCGCCCGGAGCGCCGCCAGGGACGCGTCGAGCGCCGCCCGATCGCGGCGCAGCACCGCCTCGAGCCCCCGGTTGTGCACCGCCGCCGCCCGCACCCGACGCACGATGGGGGCCGCGATGTCGGGCGCCTCCGCCGCCTCCTCGAGCAGCCCCGCAGCGGCGGCCAGCCGGTCGGGATCCTGCAGCAGCCACCCCAGCTGCTGCCGCTCGAGGGCGAGCACGGCGAGCCAGAACCACGCGCCCTCCTGCCGCGCCAGCGCCGCCACCGCGTCGAGCTGGGCCTCCGCGCGGGCGATCTTGCCGAGCCCGAGCGACGCTTCCGCCTCCCACAGGCCGATCTGCAGCCGGTCCGGCAGCGCCGTCGTGTCCGCCAGCGCCAGCGCGAGCTGACCGTCGCGGCCCTCCTCGTCGCCGACGTGGGCGCGGGCGTGGGCGAGCAGCAGGCGCGCCTCCGCGAGCGCCGGATCCTGGTCGAGCGCCGCCCGGGCGGACGCCGCGACGCTGGCCCAGTCCCCGTAGGCGGCGTGCCACCAGCCGTCCTGCACGAGGCCGCGCGGGTGCCCGGGGCTCGCCGCGAGGAAGGCGTCGATCGCCAGCCGGGCCTCGTCGTGGTGGTCCTCCCACAGCGCCCACTGCCCCCGCACCCAGGCGAACACGGGCAGATCGTCCAGCGCACGGGCCCGCCGGCACGCGCGATCGGACTCCGACCGCAGCCCGAGCTGGGCGCACCCGACCGCCTGCACGAGCAGGTCCTGGGGGTAGTCCCGCACGAGCGCGGGCCACGGATCCGCGTCGGGCACGCGGAACATCGTCTGCTCGAGCGCGCCGATGAGCCGCTCGGTGCGCACGTCGCGCCCATCGCGTGGGCCGGGCGAGGGGGGCAGGGTCTCGCGGGCCTGCGCGAGGGCCTCGAGGCCCCCCTGGAAGCGCTGCCGCGCGATCTGCAGGAGCGCCTGGAGCAGGTAGACCTCGGTGACGTCGGGCGCCCGCGCCGCGATCGACCGCAGGGTGCGCTCGGCCTCGTCGAGCCGCACGTCGGCGAGCTGCTCCCAGGCGAGCACGAACCGCCGCTGGACGCCCGGATCGGGGTGGACGACGGGCGCCACCGGCGCGATCCCGGCCCCCGACGGCGCGGGCGGCGCGGGCTGCAGCCACACGCCGAGGGCCACGGCGGCGGCCGCGGCGCTCACGAGCAGCAGGCCGCTCCGTCGTCGGGGGCGGCCCCCGGAGGGAAGGTACGTCTCGGTCGCGGGCGGCCCGGAGATCGCATGGACCGGCGGCACGAGGGCGCGCGCGGTGCGCAGGGTGGCCGTTCGGATCTCGGCGGGCGGCGCCGGTCGCCACCGGGCGAGGAGCGCCGCGGCGTCGGCGGGGCGCGTGGCGGCGGGGCCGAGCGCCTGCGCGATGGCGTCGCCCATGCGCGCGGGCACGTCCCGGGTGAGCGGGGGCGCTGTTCCCGTGTCGACCGTGTGCTGCCACCGCGCGAGGTCGGCGAACACCGGCGCGCCCTCGACGAGCTCCCACAGCAGGGCGCCGAGCGCGAAGACGTCCATGCGGGGGTCGGGGGCGGCGCCCGAGAGCTGCTCGAGGGACATGTACCGGCGGGTGCCCGCGCCCTGGCGGGTGAGCGAGCCGGCGTGGGCGTGGTCGGCGAGGACCGCGGCGAGCCCGAAGTCGGCGATCTTGGGCACCAGCGCGGGCGGCTCGAGGGCGAGGAGCACGTTGCGTGGCTTGAGGTCGCGGTGCACCCAGCCCCTGGCGTGGGCGGCCGCGACCCCGGCGAGGATGCCGCCGGCGAGGGCGTCGAGCTCGGGCACGGACAGCGGACCCCCGGCGGCGAGGAGGGCGTCGAGCGTGGGCCCCTCGACGTAGGGCAGGACCAGGCAGGGCACACCCCCGGGCAGCTCGACGACGGCCCGCACCCCGAGCACGTGGGGGTGGTCGAGGGCCTGCTGCAGCGCGCCCTCCGACCGCAGGCGGTCGGCCAGCGTGGCGTCCTGCTCCTTGAGGGTCTTGAGCGCGACGCGGTCGCCGCGGGCGTCTCGCGCGAGCCACACGCGGGCGGTCCCGCCCTCCCCGAGCAGGCCCTCGATCCGGTAGCCGGGCACGTGCGGTGGCATGCGTCTGCTACCCTATCCGAGCCTGTTCGCGAGGTTCCGTCGATGCCGCGCCGCCGCGACGACACGCTCGAGCGCCTGCGCGCGCTGCGGACCGCGGGCGACGAGCCGGCGGGGCGCGCCGCGCTGGCCGAAGCGCTGAAGGGCGCGGCCCCGCTCGCGGAGGCCGCGGCGAAGCGGATCACCGAGCTCGCGCTGCCGGGGCTCGACGAGGCGCTGTGGGAGGCGCTCGACCGGCTCCTCGCGGGGCCCGCGAAGAAGGACCCGGGGTGCCGGGCGAAGGCCGCGGTGGTGGAGGCGCTCGTGGCGGTGCAGCACCTGCGGCTGGCCCCGTTCCTGCGCGCGGTGCGGCACGAGCAGTGGGAGGGCGGCCCGATCCCCAGGGACTCGGCCACGGGCCTGCGCACGCTGGCGGCGCACGGCCTGGTCGCGCTGCGCTATCCCCCTACCCCCCGCATCCTCGGGGATCTGCTGGTGGGGCCGGAGACCGCGGGCCGCACGGGGGCGATCCGGGCGCTGGTGGCGTGGGGGGATCCGATCGTGGGCTCGGCGCTGCTCCGGGTACGGCTCGAGAGCGGGGAGCGGGATCGCGACGTGATCGCGGAGGGGCTGGAGGCGCTGATGGCCCTGGATCCGGGCGAGGACGGGAACCTCCCCTGGGTGGTGGAGCGGCTGCTCGGCGAGCACCGCGACACGGCGGAGAGCGCGGCGATCGCGCTGGGGGTGTCGCGGGCGGAGGGCGCGCTCGCGCCGCTGGTGCGGTTCACGCGGGCGCAGGTGCGGGCGGCGGACCGCAGGGTGGGGCTGGTGGCGATCGGGCTGCTCCGCTCGGAGCCGGCCCTCGAGGCCCTGCTGGAGTGGCTGGTGCAGGGGAGCGAGCAGGACGCCCGGAGCGCGGTGGAGGCGCTGGCGCGTTATCGCGGTGCGCAGAGCGGGCTGACCGCGG
>CAYMSU010000653.1:0-3097 GCA_964393165.1 uncultured Enterobacteriaceae bacterium | reverse complement strand
CTTGAGGTATCGCTCGCCGACGTGCACGTGGCCAAGGGCTACCGCCGGCGGGCAGAGGGAGTCGATCAGGTCACCCTGCTCCTCGCGAGCGCCGCCGAGCCGCTGCTCGCGGTCCAGGTGGAGGGCACGCGCGCGCTCCCCGAGGTCCCCTGGGAGGTCGATCTCGACGTCGCAGACCGCCTCCTCGGGGGCCAGGCCGGCGTGAAGAACGCGGTCGCCCCGCTCGCTCGCGCCGCCCGGCAGAGGTTTCGCCGGCCGGACCTGCTGGGGGTGATCCGACAGCACCTCCCGGAGGCCGCCTGGGAGCGAACCGGCGTGCAGCTGTGGCGTGGGATCGACCCGCCGCTGTCGGCGTTCGGCTTCCACGTGGGACCCGCTCATGCCTGGCTCGTGCTCGAGGGATCGAGGTACTCGCTGGTTCGGGGCGGGGAGCGCGTAGCCTCCGCCGAGGTCGCTACGCTCCAGGCGAGCGCCTTCCGTCGGGAGGTCCCCTTGGTCGTTCGCACAGAGGAAGGCCCCGAAGACGTCGTGGCCGAGGTACCCTGCTTGGCCCTGCGGTTGGCCGAAGATCTGCGCGTGGTGTTCCCGGCACCTGTCGCCGCAGCCCTCGCGACTTCAGCATCTCCGCGCGAAGACGATTACCATTGCCACGCACCCGAGGGCGCCGCTCTCGTGACCCATCTCCTGAGGGCCCTGCCCGCCGACGCCCTCCCGGAGGTCCTCCGGAGGCGCGCTTAGCCGGCGCCCCGCGGAGCCGACATGACGAAGCACCTCTCCGAGGCAGAACGAAAGAGCCAGATCCTCCGAGCCGCCCGAGCCGTCTTCATCGAGAAGGGGTTCCTGGCGGCGCGCGTGGAGGACGTCGCGAAGCGGGCGAGCCTGTCGAAGGGCGCGGTCTACTTCTACTTCTCGTCCAAGCGGGAGCTGTTCATGGCGCTCGTGCAAGAAGAGCACGAGCAGACCTACAGCTTCCTCGACGACGCGGAGGAGGACGGCAGACCCGCCGCGGTCAAGCTCCTGGACCTCGGGCAGAAGTACCTCGACTACTTCGCAGGTCTCAAGTCACCCCCTCGCTTCTTCTTGATGATGTGCGAGCAGGGAATCCGAGACGACGAGATCCGTGAGGAATGCCAGGCGGTACACGAGCGCTTCGTGGATGCATCGGCCCGGATCCTCGCGCAGGGGATGGCCGAGGGGTCGTTTCGCGAGGCCGATCCGCACGCGGTCGCACAACTGCTCAAGGCGCTGATCGATGGCATGGCAGGCCAGAGCGCAATCGGGATCCGTCCCAACAAGGAACGCCTGTCCTCCAACGGCATCGAGCTGATCCTCCGCGGCATCCTCGCCCCGGGCGCCGGGGCGGAGGCCCAGGCCGAGCCCCCCTCCATCCAGGGCCCGCGCCCTTGAAGCTTCCGGCTCCGATCGCCTTCCTCGACACGAAGCGCCGGGTCCTGGTCACGAGCCCCTCGTCCTCTGGCCCTGTCCCCCTCGACAGCGGCAAGGAGCGTTTGCTGTGGGCGAGCTGGAGCTCCGGGGGAGAGGCGGACCTGCACTCGTGGCCCACGTGGTCCCCCGACGGCTCGAAGATCGCCGCCTTCCGAATCGCCCGGGGCACCGGCGAGAGCCGCGTCTGGATCACCGACGTCGAGGGCGTGCGGGGCGCGGAGGTCGCGGCGATGGGCACGAGGGTGCCGATCTACCTGCAGTGGTCCGTCGAAGGCGACCGGCTGGCGGTCCTGTCGCAGGAGGAGCGCGAGCTCGTCCTCCAGGTCGCCGACCCCCTGGGCGAGCACCCCGACGAGCAGTGGCTGCGGGGCAGCCCTCTGTTCTTCACCTGGGTGCGCAGCGGTCGGATCGCGTCGTTCGTCGGCGAAGGGGAGCCCTCGAAGCCCCGCCTCACGCTGCAGAGCAGCCCGACCAAGCGCACGGAGCTGTCCGGCGTGCCCGGCAACTTCTGCACCCCGATTCGCACGGCCCGTGGGCTGGCCTACGTAGCGCACGTCCGAGGCCACGTCTCGGTGCTCGTGTCGAGTCTCGACGGCTCTCACGTCCGCGAGCTCGAGCAGGTCCAGGGGCTCGTCGCGCTCCTCGGCTCGCCTGATGGGCTGCGCCTGGCCCGGGCCATCTCTGCCGACGGGACCGGCACGCCCTATCGAGAGCTGTCGCTGATCGAGGTCGACACCGCAGCGGCGCGTCCGGTCTCGGATCTCCCCTGCGTCGCCTTCTTCTTCCTTCCGCAAGGCGATGGGATGATCGTGGCCAGCACCGAGGGAGACCTGCAGGAGATCCGCTGGGTCCGCGTGGGCTTCGATGGCTCGGAGGTGCCGCTGATCACCTTGAATCCCAGCCGAGATCTCAGGGTCTACCTTCGCTTCTTCGAGCAGTACGGCCTGTCGCATCCGATCCTCGACCCCACGGGCACCCACCTCGTGCTCTGTGGAACCCCGCCGGGCGACGATGACGCGCCCTCGGCGGTCTACCTCGTGCCCCTCGACGGCTCGCCTCCCAAGGTGCTGGGCGAGGGGCTATTTGCGTGCTTCCCCCCCACGACGAGGAAGCCCTGATGCCTGTACGAGAGACCCTGTCGGAGTTGCTGGAGCGCACCGTAGACACGGTGCGCCGCGCGCTGGACGACGATCGCGAGCTCCCCTGGGAGCCCCGCCTGAACGCCATGGAGACCGTCGTGGCGGGAATGGTCACCCAGCTCGAGGAGCTGTCGGAGGCCCACGGCAAGCTCGAGAAGCGCCTGTCGATGACGATGGGGGCTGTCCAGGCGGCCACGAGTCAGCTCATGGAGCTGAAGGAGTCGGTGCGACTGGCCGGCAACCAGGCGCAGCAGGCCATGCAGCGGGCGACGAGCGCGCAGCACGCCGCCGAGAGCGCCGCCGACGCGGCCTCGAGCCAGGTCGAAGCCGCCGCCCAGGGCCTCAAGCCGGTCCTTGATGTCAGGGACACCGGGCATGAGCGGCGCCAGGCGGCGCAAGACGGGCGCACTGAGCGCAGGCCAGCGCCCTACCATGGTCGCCAGGCGGCGGAGCACGTAGAAGGACCAAGGAGAGAGGGGGAGATGGCTGACCGGGGAGCGCTCGACTTGCAC
>CAYMSU010000652.1:0-3098 GCA_964393165.1 uncultured Enterobacteriaceae bacterium | reverse complement strand
GGGTGGGCCTGGGCGGCGCGGGCGCGGGCCGCGCGATGGCCGGGGGTGGAGCCGGAGCCTGCCTCGGTGCGACCCGCGCCACCGGCGTGGGCCCCGGAGACGCTTCGGCCAGCGGCGTGGGCGCGCGGGGGGTCGGCGGCACCTGCGTGGTGGAGGGATGGAGCCCTGACTGCGGGGTGGCCTGGGGGCCTCCCCCCGCCAGGATCCACCACACCCCGATCCCCGCGACGATGAACAGCCCGAGGCCTGCTCCGAACAGGGCGACCGTCGCGAACATCGCGCCGAGGTCGGGAGCTTCGCCCTCCCGCGCGCGGCGCTCGCGCAGCGGAACGGCCTGCACGTGCCGGCCCTGACCGTCGATCACGACGTTCGACATCGACATCGAGGGCGCGTCGCCCTGGTCGGTGGGGGCCTCGAAGCGGCGCCGGGCCCATCCGGGGGACCGAGGTCCGTGCGGGGCCGGGGCCGGGCCCGGGGCCGCAGGCGATGGTCGGGGCCCCGGGGTCGCGATGCTGGGGAGCGGCGTGGGCGGACCGGGCACTGGAGACCACCGCGAGGGTGTGGACTGCGGGGGGGTGGTGGGCAGCTGGGACGCCGGCCGGGCCTCGGGGAGCGTGGTCTCGGGCAGATCCTGATCGGTCAGCGGCCCGCGCTCCCGGGGCCGCGGCGGCCACTCCCGCTCACGCGACCAGCGCCGCAGCACCGGGCCGGGGAGCGACTCCGCGAGCTCCTCGCACAGATAGGCGGCCTCGATCGCGGCCGGACGCTGCGCGGCATCCGCCGCCAGCAACCGCTGGAGCAGCCGGCGCAGCCCCTCGGGCAGCTGCGGCCCGAGGGCCCGGATGCGGGACTCCACGAGCCCCTGGAAGCTCCCCGGCTGGTCGACGAGCCGGTAGAGACTGAACAGGCTCTGCCCCTCCATCAGCCGCTGCCGCGCGATGCCCTCGAACAGCACGCACCCGAGTGCATAGACATCGACTGCGGAGTCGAGCGGGGTGGGCTTCTCGAGCATCCGCTCAGGGGCGAGATAGGGCCAGCTCCCCATCATCACTTCGTTCTGGGTGGAGCTCTGGCGGTGGCGGTCGTTGATCGCCCGGGCGATCCCGAAGTCGAGGACCCGGACCTCGCCGTGAACGCCGAGCCGGATGTTCTGCGGCTTGATGTCTCGGTGCACGAGGCGAAGCGGCCCGGGCTGCTCTGGCGAGGGCGTCGTCCACGCGGCGTGAAGGCCATCCGCCACCTGCCCCGCGACCTCGACGAGGACCCGGGGAGGAACTCCGGTGCCGTAGATGATGTGGTGGAGGTCCTGCCCCTCGACGAACTCCGTGACCAGCGCGATTCGGCCCTGCAGCAGGATGAGATCGTAAACCTTGAGCAAGGCTGGGTGGCTGAGGGCGCCGAGGAGCCGGCCCTCGTCCTTCAGGCGGTGCACCGGGTCGCTGTCCGGGGCCACGTCCGACGCCAGGACCTTGAGCGCCACCTCGGTGGCGACCGCGCCGGGTCGCGTCATGGTGGCACGATAGACCTCGCCGTGGCCGCCGCGGCCCAGGCACTCGTGAATGTGGAATCGCCGAGCGTTGTCGGACTCGTCCATCCCGGCTCCCCGCACTCCGGATGCCAGACCGGGCCCACCCTACCTCAACCCCACCTCCACGTGCGCGGTCGGGTACGCTGCAGGGCGTGGACGGGGGGTGACGATGCGACGCGCGAGCCTGGCCCTGGTCCTCGCCGGGGCCAGTGCCGGGGCATGTGGACGGGAGCCTGTCCAGCCCCTCGCCTCGCCCGCACGCCCGGTGACGGTCGACGCCCCCGCCGAGGTTCGCCTCGTCCCGTCGGGAGGGCCCGTGCCTCACCACGCGCTGGTGCGGGTGGTCAACGCCTGGGGGGCCCCGGAGGCTGCAGGCCCGGTCACCGTCCGGCGCGACGGCGAGCCGCGGCTGGTCGAGCTCGACCGCTTTGGGTACGGCCGCGTCAACGTCGACGAGGTCGGCGCGGTCGAGCTCGCCGACGAGGACGGCGCCGCGGTGCTCGTACACGGGTTCCAGGCGGGCTTCGCGGGCTTCGATCTCCACCGGTACTGGCCCGTGGGGGTCGCGCAGGCCGACCGTGTGGTCGCGGCCGCCGACGGCTACCTGGTGGCGGAGGGGGGGCGCGTGTGGTGGGCGGGCCCCGGGGGGCCGGCCCACGAGGTCCTCGCCGTCGAAGACGACCTACGGGGACTCCGCGCGGGGGACCAAGACCTGGACGGCACCGTCGACGCCGTGGGGTGGACGGCATCGACCGTGATCCTGCTCCGCGGACGGCCCACGGGCGGCGCGTCCTTCGCGGGCGCCTGGCGCGCCGACGGGTACGCCCCGGCGGGTGCGGTGCTGCACGACGTGACCGGGGACCGGCGGCCCGACCTCGTGGTCGCGTGGGCCGCCGACAACGACGGGCTGCTCGACGTGCTCGCGGGCGACGGAGAGGGAGGATTCGCGCCCCTCGCCACCGCGGAGCTCCGCACCGTGCCAGCCGACGTCGTCGTGAGCGATCCCTCGGGGGACGACCGCCTGCAGCTCACCGTGCTCCACGATCGGGCGCGCGGGTGGAGTCGCTTCGCGTGGGCAGCGCCGCGCCTCGTCGAGGTCGGGCCCACTGCGCCGGAGGCGCTGGGCGGAGCGGATGGGCTCGAGGGAGCTCGGCTGCACCCGGCGGGCGATGTCAACGCGGACAGCGGCGACGAGCTGGTGGTGGTGAGCGACTCGCCGCCGGGGCTGCGGCTGTTCGATCTCCGCACCGACGCGCAGGCCTGCGCGAGCGAGGTGGAGGGCGCACAGTGCGAGGTGGCCGCGCTCGAGATCGACGTGCCGGCCGGGGTGTCGGTCACGCTTGGCGACGGCGACGGCGACAAGGTCGACGACGTGTGGGTGGTCGACGAAGACGGGGCGCTCGTCCTGCGCCACTGGGTGGGCGCCCAGCAGGCACTGGTCGAGATCGACCCGGAGCTCGACCTGCCCGGGCAGGGCCCCCTCGCGCTCGCAGATCTCGACGGCGACGGCGTCGTCGAGCTCGCGCAGGCCTCCCACGGCCTGTGGACGTGGTGGGGCCGCGCGTGGCCC
>CAYMSU010000651.1:0-3100 GCA_964393165.1 uncultured Enterobacteriaceae bacterium | reverse complement strand
TAGGCTCCGGTCGCGTTGTTGGAGGTTGCATGCGACTCGCGGGGTGGACAGCGGTGGCGATCCTGGCCGCGGCGTGCTCGGGCGGCGACGGCACCGACGACGGCGACACTCCGACGGGCGACTCCGCGAGCGAGGAGACGGCGGACTCGGCCGGGGACAGCGGGGTCGCTGCGCCGGTGGACGTCGATCGCGACGGCTACACTTCCGACGTCGACTGCGACGACGACGACCCGAAGGTCCACCCCGGGGCAGCGGAGGTGCCTTACGACGGGGTCGACAACGACTGCAGCGCCGCCACCCCCGACGACGATCTCGACGGTGATGGCTACGGCATCGCCGGGGACTGCATGGACGACGATCCCGCGGTGAACCCCGGGGCCACCGAGTGGGCGGGCAACGGCGTCGACGACGACTGCGACCCCTCCACCTGCGTGGGCATCGGCTTCGACGAGGACGATCAGAAGCTCACCGTGCCCCCGCGCCTGCGCTACGGCACCGCGCCGTCGTCGTGGGCCACCCCCGGGGCGGTCTGCGACAAGGACGCGGGCCAGTCCGAAGCGGGCCTCGCCGACCTGTCCGGCGATGGCTACCCGGATCTGTTCGAGACCTACTTCTGTGGTGAAGACGAGCTCGGCAGCACCAAGTGGCTGGTGCACCTCGGCGGGCCCGACGGCTACGTCACGCCGGCGGTGGACTGGCCGCTTCCGAGCCGCGTGGCCGCCGATCCGAGCGGCTTCGTGTACCGGTTCCCGTTCTCCACCCCTCACGCCTGCGGCAAGGACTACGCGAGCCAGACGTCGTTCGCAGACTGGGACGCCGACGGCACGATGGACATCCTCGAGACCTACGCGTGCGGCGACGATCCGGAGGGCCTCGGGCTCGGCAAGTGGCGGCTGCACCGGGGCACCGCCACCGGCTTCTCCCAGACGCCCCACGACTACACGCTGCCGCCCCGCACGGGCAGTGGGCTTCCGCACCCGAGCTTCTTCCCCGACCCCGTGGGAGACGACGGGCGGTGCGACGACCAGGTGCAGGCGAGCCGGTATCGGCTGTTCGACATGAACGGCGACGCCATCCCCGACATCGTCGAGACGTATGCGTGCGCCGCCGACGGCATCGGCTCCACCCAGTGGCGGGTGTTCTACGGGACCGCCGACGGCTTCGAGACCACGCCGCGATCCTGGTCGCTGCCCTCGCGCACCCGGGAGAACGTGGTGTCCGATTGGCCCGCCTTGTCCTCGGCGGGGACGTGCGGGGCGAACAACAAGGCGAGTCGCTACAGCCTCGTCGATCTCACCTCCGACGGCTTCGCGGATCTCGTAGAGACCGACCTGTGCGGCGAAGGCAAGCTCGGGTTCGCGCACTGGAACGTCTACCCGGGCTCCGACGAGGGCTTCGACGACACCCCGATCGAGTGGCTCCTTCCGGAGCGCACGCGCACGGGCAAGAGCCCGTCGCGGTGGCCGCTGCTCGTGTCAGAGGCGGTGTGCGGTGCCGAGTCGCTCAGCGCCTACGACCTCTACGACATCGAGGGCGACGGGGACATCGACCTCGTGGAGACGGATCTGTGCGGGAGCACCTCGCTCGGCGTCGAGAGCTGGTCGGTCTACCGCAACGGGGGCACCCAGTTCAGCCCCACTCGGGTGGCGTGGCGCCTGCCCACGCGGCTCGGGGGCTTCCCCACGGTGGGGTTCCAGTCGCGAGACTGCGACGAGATCGGCCTGAGCACCACGTTCTCGCTCGTCGACGTCAACGCCGACGGCATCGACGACTACGTCAAGACCTACGACTGCGACGCCACCGTGGGGCTGTCGCGCCTGTTCTTCTTCGTGCACCGGGGCGCCTGCAGTCCCTGAGGCTACCGAGCGCGCAGGAGGACACATGGCCGACATCACCTTTGAACCCGCGCCCTTCCGCATCCGTGCCTGGCGCGATGGCGCGCTCGCCGTCGACACCCGGCAGGCCAAGCTCGCCCGCGGGCTGAGGCCCTTTCCCGTGTGGATGATCCCCGTCGAGGCGGTCACGCATCCAGACAAGGCCACGTTCCTGGCCCACGAGGGCCACCTGCAGGTCCCCTGGGACGCGGTGGACGAGTGGTGGGAGGAAGACGAGCCCGTGCTGGGCGGGCATCCCCGGGATCCCCACCACCGGGTCGACGCCCGCGAGAGCAGCCGGCACGTCGTCGTGAAGTGGAAGGGCGCGGTGGTCGCCGACAGCCGCCGGCCGGTGGTCGTGGCCGAGACCCACCTCGGGCTCCGGTACTACCTGCCTCGCGGCGACGTGAGGTTCGAGCTCCTCCGGCGCTCCGCGCACAAGACCTGGTGCCCGTACAAGGGCGAGGCCAGCTACTACGACATCGTGATCGACGGAGAGCGGCGCGAGGGCGCGCTGTGGTCGTACGAGCTGCCGCTGTTGGACTCCCCGCCGCAGATCTCGGGGACCATCGGGCTGTGGCACGAGAAGCTCGAGGTCACCGTCGACGGCGAGCCACTGTCGTGAGCCGGGGGGGCGCTCACGTCAGCCGGTACTTCTTGAGCCGGCGATAGAGCGTTGCGCGGCTGATCCCGAGGTGGGCGGCCATCCGGTTGCGCTGGCCCCCGGTGGCCTCGAACGCCTCGATCAGCTCCTTGCGCCGCAGGTCGTCGAGGGTGGTCGGCGGTAGGCCCTCGGCCGCGGGCCCGGGGCCTGGGGACGCCTGGCCTGGGGACGCCTGGCGTGACGGCGCGGGGTCGGCCGCCACCCCCTCGCCGCGCAGCTCCGGGGCCAGCTCCGAGCGCAACAGGACCGGGCCCTCGCCGAGCACGTAGGCCTGCTCGAGGTTGTTGCGCAGCTCACGGATGTTGCCGGGCCAGCTGTAGGCGCGGATCGCCTCCCACGCGTCGGTGGCGATGGCGTGGACCTGCCGCGGATGGTGCTGGTTGAAGTGATTCACGAAGTGCCAGGTCAGCGCCTCGACGTCGCCCTCCCGCTCGACCAGGCGCGGCAGGTAGAGCACGACGACCCTCAAGCGGTACATGAGGTCCTCGCGGAACCGCCCCTCGGCCACGAGCTGCCGCAAGGCGGCGTTGGTCGCCGAGACCACGCGCACGTTGACCTGCAC
>CAYMSU010000650.1:0-3105 GCA_964393165.1 uncultured Enterobacteriaceae bacterium | reverse complement strand
GGTCCTCCTGCCAGTCCCCGCAGCCCCTAGGCTAGAAATGCGACAGAACCATGTCGATTACCGATAACGGGTCACCTCGCGATTGCCCTGACGTGAGCAAATGGCGCGGTTCACGCTCGATCGCGGCGTGAACATGCTGTGCCAACTCGTTGGTCTCTTTGAATTCGGCAGCGAGCGCGGCGGCGCATCGGGACGCCGGAAATGTCGGCGGCGCCGGCGGCAGCGAACGGCGGCGCAGGGGCGACGCTCGCCCGCGGCGTCAGCCGGCGCCGTCTTCGCCGGTCCAGTAGGGCACGGCGTCGGTGAGGCGGGTGAAGAGGATGCGGCGGTGCGGGCCGCGCATCGGGCCGTGGCCACCCGTCACCAGGCCGATCTTGCCGCTGTCGGGGTACTCGAACACGTCGCCGTCGAGTTCGGCATTCCGCCCGCCGTGGTGTCGGCCACCGACTCGGCCCAGCTGCTCACTCTGCTGAAGGCCAAGGAGCTGGTGACCGACGCGGGGGTCGATCAGTGGCCCGAGGTGGACCGGGAGCGGATCAGCGTGATCATCGGGGCCCAGGGAATGACCCAGCTCCAGGCCATCATGATGTCCCGCGTGCACTGGCCCGTGTGGGTCGAGGAGATGATGAAGAGCGGGCTGTCGCGGGAGGAGGCCCACGCGCTGGTGGCCCGCTTCAACAGCCGCCACCCCGACTGGCAGGAGATGACCTTCCCGGGCTTCCTCGGCAACATCATCGCGGGTCGGGTGACCAACCGCCTGGACTTCGGTGGCACCAACTACATCGTCGATGCTGCCTGCGCGAGCTCCCTGCAGGCGATCGCCGCCTCGCTCAACGAGCTCTACCTCGGGCAGGCTGACCTGGTGATCACCGGGGGCGCCGACCTGCTCTCGGACGTCGGGACCTTCGTGGCGTTCTCGAACACCACGGCGCTGTCGAAGACCGGGAACTGCCGCCCCTTCTCCAAGGACGCAGATGGCACGGTGATCGGTGAGGGGGTCGCCCTGCTCGCGCTCCGCCGACTGGAGGACGCGGAGCGCGACGGCAACGACATCTACGGCGTGATTCGCGGCCACGGTAGCTCCTCCGACGGCAAGGGCAGCGCCATCTACGCGCCACGGCACGAGGGGCAGGTCCGGGCCATGAGGCGAGCGTATGAAGCGGCTGGGTACCCCCCGCACACCGTGGAGATGCTCGAGGCCCACGGCACGGGCACCGCGCTCGGTGACGCCATCGAGGTCGGCAGCATGAGCGCGGTGTTCGGAGGGCCCGAGCGGCAGCGGCGCGCCGCGCTCGGCTCGGTCAAGTCCCAGATCGGCCACCCGAAGACCTCGGCCGGCGCGATTGCGCTGGTCAAGGTCGCGATGGCGCTCCACCACCGCGCGCTGCCCCCGACGCTCAAGGTAGGCTCGCCGACCGAGCCCCTGCTCGACGAGGCCTGCCCGCTCTACCCGAACACCCAGCTCCGTCCCTGGATCCGGGGGGCGAGCTACCCCCGGCGCGCGGGCCTGTCGGCGTTCGGCTTCGGAGGGACCAACGCCCACGTCACGGTGGAGGAGTACGCGGGGCCTTCCCGCGGGCCCCGTCGGCTGCGGCTTCCCGCCCAGCTGTTCCTGTGCTCGGGGGCAGATCGCGCAGGAGCGCTCGACGCCGCCGCCGCGCTGCTCGAGCGCCTGCAGGCGGGGGCGAGCTTCGACGGGGTGGCCCGCGACAGCCAGCGCACCTTCGACGCGGGAGCGCCGGCGCGACTGGGCCTCGTCGCGGCGAACCTCGAGGATCTCGCCGACCGTCTCGCGAAGGGTCGCAAGCGGCTGGCTGGCTCCGACGTGCCGGCCCCGTCCACGATGCCCGAGGGAGTGGCCTACCAGGAGGGGTCGCCCGAGCCCGGCAAGGTCGCCTTCCTCCTCCCGGGACAGGGCAGCCAGTACGTAGGCATGGCGGGCGACCTCGCGGTGCACTTCGACGCCGCACGAGCCCCCTGGGACCAAGACGACACCCTCGCCCTCGAGGCCGCGGAGGTCCCCCTTCACGAGCTCGTGTTCCCGGAGCCGGCCACGAGCGAGGAGCGGGCCGTCGAGCAGCAGCACGCGCTGCGCGCCACCGAGATGGCTCAGCCGGCGCTGGCCCTCGCGTCGCTGTCGTACCTGGCGATTACCGACCTCGTGGGGCTGAAGCCCGACATGGCCCTCGGCCACAGCTTCGGGGAGGTGATGGCGCTGCACGTGGCGGGCGTGCTCGATGCGCCGACCGCCGTCCGGGTCGCGCGCGTGCGAGGCGCGCTCATGGCCGACGCCGGCCGGTCGGAGCAGGGCGCGATGACCGCCTTCATGCTCGACCGCGAGGCGCTTCGCAAGAAGCTCCAGGAGACCGGCGCCGACGTGACCATCGCCAACCACAACGCGCCGAGCCAGCACGTCGTGAGCGGGCGCGAGCCCGAGATCGCGAAGCTCGAGGCCGCGTGCGCGCCGGAGCTGTACCACCGACTGGCCGTCTCCACCGCCTTCCACTCGCCGATCGTGGCGGCCGCGGTGGCCCCGCTGGAGACCTACCTCCGCGACGTGGTCCACCACTCGCCGCAGCTCACGGTCTTCGCCAACCAGACGGCCGAGCCCTATCCGGCCGACCCGAGCGCCTGCATCGACACGCTGGCCGGGCAGGTGGCGAGCAGCGTGCGGTTCGAGGAGTCGGTCCGCGCGGCCTATGCCGCGGGCGCACGGACCTTCGTGGAGGTCGGTCCCCACCACGCGCTGTCGAACCTCGTCCGCCAGTGCCTCGGGGACCTCCCGGCGGAGGTCGTGGCGCTCGACCACAAGCGCACCAACGGGATCGTAGCCCTGCTGCAGGGTCTCGCGAGGCTCGCCGTCTCCGGTGTCCCCCTGGACCTCGAGGCGCTGTGGCAGGATCGCCGGGTGGGCTCGGCGGAGCCGCCGAAGCCGGCCAGCAAGCACGTCATCTGGGTGGACTCGACCATGAAGCGAGTCTCCGAGGCCGACCGACTGGCGGGCAAGCGCCCCGACGTCGTGCGACGGGGCGACGCGCCCGAGGTGACCATCGCGCGCCAGCCGGCGCCTCCGCCAGCCGCCCCCCCGCCGCCACCCTCCCCGAC
>CAYMSU010000649.1:0-3116 GCA_964393165.1 uncultured Enterobacteriaceae bacterium | reverse complement strand
CTCGCTGCGCGCTCCGCCAGCAAGCTGGCTCCGCTTGCGGATTCCCTTGGCTTCGTTCGGCTGCGGCTCGCTGCGCGCTCCGCCAGCAAGCTGGTTCCCCTTGCGGTTCTCGGGCTCGGTCTCGCGGCGTGTGACGGCGGCAACGAAGGGAATGGCGGCAACAACAACGCCGGCGGCGATCCCTGCGACAACTGTGAAGAAGGGGAGCACTTCATCGGGGCCGGCTGCTCCGAGTCCGTCGCGGATCTCCCGGCGTTCATCAGCTGCAACGAGTAGACGCCCCGGGGTAGAGTCGCCGCGCCGAGCGGGGGGGACCCGCAGGGAGGGCGTGTGTCGACTGACCAGAACCCCTTCACGATCACCACGTCGAGCGACGTGGTGGAAGTGCAGGCGGGCAGCTCCGCTCAGGTCGAGCTGTCGGTGACGAACATCAGCGGGCGCGAGATCGTGGGGCGCCCGAGCGTGGTCGCCGAGAACGGCGAGGTGCCCCGGTGGTTCACCCCCACGGAGGGCGCCGAGCACCCGTTCGGGGTGGGCGAGACGAAGACGATCCGGATGGCCATCTCGCCCCCGCGTCGGGCCAGCGCGGGCGACTACGCCTGCGGGGTCGTCGTCTCGAACATCGAGAACCCCGACGAGTGGTACACCGAGGGTCCGAGCCTCACGGTGAAGGTCGGCGAGGCCGACAAGAAGGGCTTCCCCTGGTGGATCCTCGCCGTGGTGGGCGGGGTGCTGCTGCTCATCGGCGTCGGGGTGGGCGTGTTCTTCCTGACCCAGGGCGGAGGCGGCGCCAAGCTCGCGGGCGTGCAGCTCGAGAGCGCGGGCTCGGTCCCCGGTGAGGCGTTCGTCTCGGCGGTGGCCACCGACGACGGCGGCGAGCCCCTCGAGGAGGCCGAGTCGTTCGACAACGCCGAGAAGTGGGCGTGGACGGCCGCGCAGGAGGATCTCGCCACGGTCGAAGCCACCGCCGACGGTGCGCTCGTCCACTGCTCCGATGCGGGCACCGGCGACGTGCAGGTCACCCTCACGTCCCTCGGCCTCGAGCCCGCGATCACCGGCACCGCGACGGTCACGTGTGAGGCGCGCCTCACCTCCGTGCGCCTGTCGCTCGTCGGGGGCGGCAAGGTCCAGGCGGGCGCGACCGGCCTCATCGAGGCGGCCCAGCTGGATCAGGCGGAGCGGCCGCTCGAGTCCGTGTCGCCGTTCGACGATGCCGAGCGCTGGGCCTGGTCGGTCGCGCCGGAGAAGATCGCCGAGGTCCAGGCCACGGCGGCGGGCGCCACGCTCGCCTGCAAGGAGGACGAGAAGGGCCCGGTCACCGTCGAGGTGGTGTCCGTCGGCCTCGACACGCCCGTCCAGGCGAGCCTGCAGGTGACCTGCGAGCCCGCGCCCCGCAAGGCGCCCGCGCCCACGGGCGAGTTCACGGTCCTGCCACCGTCGGGCCGGGTTCCCCTCACGGTTCAGTTCGTGAGCCAGGATCCGGGCGCCAAGCGGTGGAGCTGGGACTTCGGCGACGGCAACCAGGCGGAGGGCATGGCCCCGCAGCACACCTACACGGAGCCTGGCAGGTACACCGTCACGCTGTCGGTGGTGAACCCCGACCGCCAGCGCGCCAAGAAGGCGAAGGAGGGCTTCGTGAAGGTGCAGGCGGCGCCCAAGCCCGACGCGTCGTTCACCGCGCTGCCGGTCCGCGGCAACACCCCGCTGCGCGTCCAGTTCGCGGCGAAGGCCAAGGGGGCCAGGTCCTACCGGTGGGACTTCGGAGACGGCAACTCCAGCACCTCGGCGCGGCCCACCCACACCTACACGAAGGCCGGTCGGTTCACGGTCGAGCTGACGGTCACGAACCCCGACGGGCAGTCCGCGACGTCGACCCAGTCCTCCATGGTCTACGCGGTCGCGCCGCAGCCGCGGCCGCGTCCTGCGCCCGCGCCGAGCGGGGGGGCGAGCGTGGCCTACGTGTGGGGCAACAACGCCACGGCGGCGAACTACACGCCCTCGTCGTCCTACGCCAAGGGCGCGGGGAACATCCGCCGCACTGCCGTGGGCCGCTACACGTGGGCGGTGCCTGGCGGCGAGGTCTCGGGCAAGGGCAACGTCCAGGTCTCGGCCTACGGCAACAACGCGAACCACTGCCAGGTCGTGTCCTGGGGCGGCAGCGTGAACGTCGCCTGCTTCAACCAGGCCGGCGCACCGGTCGACAGCCAGTTCACGGCGCTCGCCCTGAACGGCGGGAGCGCCAGCAACGTGGCCTACGTGTGGGCGAACAACCCCACGGCGGCCAGCTACACGCCCTCGGGGGCCTATGCGTACTCTCCGGGCGCCACCCCCCGGATCACGCGCTCGGGCACCGGCACCTACCGCGTGCAGCTCGCCAACAGCATGGTCACGTCGGGCGCCACGATCATGGTCACGGCGTACGGCTCGACGCCTGCGCACTGCCGGATCGTGAGCTGGGGCGGGGGTGCGGCCAACGTGAAGTGCCTGAACATGGCAGGTCAGCCGGTCGACAGCCGCTACTCGCTGCTCGTGGTCCGCGGGTCCACGAACCCGGCGTGGGACTTCGTGTGGGCGAACAACGCGACGAGCGCGAGCTACGCTCCGAGCGGCTCCTACTTGTACACGGCGGGGGGCACCCCCCGGATCCGCCGGTCGGCAGTGGGCCGCTACACGGTGGATCTGCCGGCGGGGACCTCGGGCAACGTGCAGGTCACGGCCTACGGCAACGAGGGCGTCACGTGCCACCCGGTGAACTGGGGCCCGCGCAACCTGAACGTGGCGTGCTTCGACGCCGCGGGTCGGGCGAAGGACTCGCGCTTCACGCTGCTGTCGGTCCGTCGATAGGACCTGGCGCAGTGTAGGAGATCGGGGGCGACACTGCGCCCGGCGCCGCGGCGCGCGGACCCCTTCGGGGCCGCGTCTGCCGCGGAGGGGAGCGGGCGCGGGCTCCTGGCGGCGGCGGCCCCGCTCCGCGTGCTCGTGGGATACGCCCCGCGCGGGCACCGCTCGCCAGGAGGTCGATGAGCCCGCACGGACCGGCCCGCCAGGTTGGCTACGTCGAGCTGTTCCGCACCAACCGCGACTTCCGGAACCTGTTCGCCGGGCGCTTCGTCAGC
>CAYMSU010000648.1:0-3117 GCA_964393165.1 uncultured Enterobacteriaceae bacterium | reverse complement strand
TGCCGGTGCTCCACCGGTGGGACCAGCCCACGGCGGCGGCCACGCCGGCCCCGGCCCCCGAGCTGCGGCGCTCGCTCGACGGGGTCCCCGGGCGGCGCCGGCAGCGCATGCTCGTGCAGCACGTCCAGGCGCTCGCGGCGGGGCTGCTCGGGGTCGACGCGCGCGACGTCGAGACCGACCAGCCGTTCGGGGAGCTCGGGCTCGACTCCATCACCGCGGTGGAGATGGTCGAGAAGCTGGGCCGGTCGCTCGGCCTGTCGCTGTCGGGCACGGCGCTGTTCGATCACCCCACCGTCGAGGCGCTCGCCCGACACCTCGCGCAGGAGCTCGACGGGTGAGCCTCGAGCTCGCGACCGCCCGGCACCGGGCGTATGCGCTGTTCGGCAGGAGCCTCGCCGAAGGCCTCACGCCGCCCACGTGGGAGGCGCTGCGCGAGCTGCCCGCGGTGCGCGACGTGCTGCCCGATCGGCTCGACGATCGGCTCGACGATCGGCTCGACGATCGGCTCGACGTCGACGAGGCCGCCGCCGAGCACCACGAGGTGCTCGGCCGCCTGGTGTTCCCGTACGAGAGCGTGTTCCGCGAGCCCGCCGGCCTGCTCGGGGGCGCGACCGCCGACGCGGTCCGGGGGGCCTACCGCGAGGCCGGCTTCCACCCCCGCACCCAGAGCACGGAGCCCGACCACGTCGCGCTCGAGCTCGCGTGCCTCGCCCACCTCTCGCTCGCCGAGGCCCATGCCCGCCAGGACGGCGTCGACGTCGAGCCCGTCCTCCGGGCGCAGCGGCAGCTCCTCGACGCGCACCTGCTCCGCTGGCTCCCGGTCCTCGCCGCCACCCTCGCCACCCAGGCGCCCAGCGCCTGGATCGCGCGCGTCGCGGCCCTCGCCCTCGAGCTCGCAGGCGCCCACCGCCAGGCCCTCGGGCCCGTCGGCGCACCGCAGGCGCTGCCCGAGCCAGATCTCGACCTCGCAGATCCCGACACCCGGCTGCGAGACATCTGTGCCTACTTCGCGAGCCCGGCCTCGAGCGGCATCTTCCTGTCGCTGGCGGGGCTCGCCCGCGCCGCCCGCGCCGCCGACGTGCCCGCCGGGTTCGGTCGCCGGGGGCAGGTCGTCGAGCAGCTGTTCCACGCCGCCGCCGACCACCACCGGGTGAGCGCCCTCGCCGCGGCGCTCGGCGAGGAGGTCGCGACCTTCGCGCGCGCCCTCTCGGAGCTGTGCGCGCCCGTGGGCCTCGACGTGGCGCCCGTGCTCCGCCGGCTGCAGCACACCCGCCAGATCCTCGCCGCCATCCGCGCGGCCCCTCGGGGGCCGCTCACCGAGCCGCGCTAGCCGCCCCCTCCGCGTCGGCGGCCAGCGGAGCGAACGGATCCGCGCCCGGCTCGAGCTCGGCCAGCCTGCGGGCGCCGCGCGCCTCCGTGATCAGCTGGAGCGAGGACGGGCCCGTGGCGTGCGTGGTCGACACCAGCGCCCCCGTGGACAGCGCCTGCCAGCCCTCCCACGTGGAGCGCACGCCGCCCACCGGTAGCACCGACACCCACATCCGCCACGCCTCGGGCAGGCCGCCCTCGCCCAGGAGCCACAGGTAGGCGTCACCCGGCGTCGTCCCGCCCGTGGCGTACTCGACCAGCAGGCCCGGCTGTCCGTCGAAGTCCACCGCCGAGAGGGTGACGCCGTCGTCGTAGAGATTCTCCCAGGGATTCAGCCAGAACGCATCGTTGATGAACGCGCCGTAGGCCGTCTCGAGCAGCCCCTGGCGGTCCTCGCCGGTGACCTCCACGCCGTCGCGCCAGGCGCGCCCGTGCCCGCTGCGGCCGGTCTCCTGCAGGACCACGACGTCTCCCCAGGCCACGCGCGAGAGCCCTCGCTCGCGGTCCCACAGGTGCTGGTGCCGCCCCCCGAACGTCCACCGCACCGCCCCGGTCTCCGCCCAGGCGTCCATCCGCACCGCGTCGCGCATCCGCTCGGCCATCTGCTCGGCCGCGGCCCCCACCTGCCCGGTCTCGGGACGGGGGTGGTGGCTCGCCGCCCCGAACACCGCGACCCCGCCCACAATCAGCAGCCCGACCACGATCAGGCCTCCGAGGATCCATCGCACCATCGCCGCCCGCCCTCCTTCCGCGGAGGGTAGCTTTATCGGAGGCGTGCGGCGCGCCGGGGGCCCGCCGGATGGCCCACCATGGCGTAGTAGTCGGCGGCCTTCGCGCGCGAGGCCTCCGCTTCGGCGGTCTCGCCGAGCCGCTCCTGCACGTCCGCCAGCTTGAGCCAGGCCGGCGCCGACGCCTCGGGATCGCCCGCCTCGCGCAGCAAGCCGATCGCTTGCACGAGCAGCTCCTGGGCGCGAACCGGATCCGCGGCCTCGACCTTCTCGGCCAGCCGCCACCGCACGAGGCCCTGCTTGCGGATCGGTCCGCCCCGATCCACGGTGCGCAGCGCCTCCTCGAGGTGGCCCGCCGCCGCGGTGGGCTGCCCGCGCACGTCGGCCAGATCCGCGAGCGCGAGCAGCGCCTCGAGCAGCCGACGCCCCCCGGGCCCCTCGCGCAGGTAGGGCAGCGCCTTCGTGAGGTAGTGCTGGGCCTTGGCCAGGTGCCCCGCCTCGAGGTGCAGCCGGCCGAGCGCCGCGAGCCGCAGCCCGAAGGCCCGGCTGTCCTGCGCCCGCGCCGCGGCCCGGACTCCCGCCCGGGCCAGCTCCAGTGCGGCGTCGAGATCGCCGTCGCGGCGGCGGATCTCCAGCAGTCGGTCCAGCGCCCACCCGAGATCGTCGCCGTCGAGCCACGGCAGGCACGCCTCAAGCTCGGCCACGGCGGCCTCCCGGCGCCGGTGGGCCCACTGGTGCCGCGCGAGCCCCATCCGCGCCGCCGTCCGCGCCGCCCGATCGCCGAGGGTCTCGAACAGGCGCTGCGCGCGCTCGAGCGCCTCGACGGCCTCGTCGTCGAACCCCGCCCGGGACAGCGCGAGCCCGCAGTCGAGGAGCGCCGCGCCCTCCTTCTTCGCGTCGCCGGTGTCGCGGGCGAGGTGCGCCGCCCGCTCGAAGAAGCCGGCTGCCTCCGCGTAGCGCCCCGTGCGCTCGTCGGCGCGCGCCCGCAGCATGAGCAGCCCCACGTCGTAGGGCCGCCCCG
>CAYMSU010000647.1:0-3122 GCA_964393165.1 uncultured Enterobacteriaceae bacterium | reverse complement strand
CGACGAGGAACGCCATGCCCTCCCGCTCGTCCGCGGACAGCGGGCGGTCCGGGCGCACGAGCACCGCCCAGCGGGGGTACTTCGCGTAGCGCGCGCGGTGGTGGGTCTCCCCGTGCACCTTCTGGAAGAACGGCGCCACGAGGCCGATCGAGCGATCCAGGGCGGCCTTGGTGACCGGGTCCCAGCTCCCGAAGCGGGTGCCCGTCGCGAACACGAGCCGGTCGGCGAGGATCATGTCCTGCATGACCGAGTTGGCGGCGTCGCGGATGCCGCACTGCCCGGGATGCTCGACCCAGCATCCCCAGCAGCCCTTGCACGGGGCGAAGCGCTCCTGCCGCAGCGGGTGCACGACGGGCGGCTCCCCCTCGGCGGCGAGGCCTTCGACCAGTGCGTCGAAGGCGGGACCCTCGGGCCAGCTGCTCAGTACGGTGGTTCGCGTCGTCATGCGGACTCCTGGAGATAGCCGTGGAGCACCTGCCCCCTTTGCGCCTCGTGGCCCGCGATACCGGCGCGACCGACCAGGTGGTGCCGAAGGCAGCCGCTCCCCGTCACGTCGCGCGCGGTGCCCAGCGTGCCGTATGCTGCCGCGGTGAGCACCCCACGACCGCTGCCCCATCCGGCCCGCGCAGCCGCCGCGGCGCACCGACGTTTAACACCCTTAACCGCGGGCGTGAACGCTCCGGTCGAGCGCCCGGCATGAAGCTCGACGAGGCCCGCATCGTGGACGCGGCGTGGGCGATCCTCGAGGAGGGCGGCTCGGGGGCGGTCGCCATGCGCGCCGTCGCCGAGCGCCTGGGGGTGACCACGCCGGCGCTCTACAAGCATGTGGGCGGCCATGACGCGCTGCTGGACGCGCTCCGCCGCAGGGGCTGGGAGCGGTTCGGCGCCGCCCTGATCGGAGGGCTCCGCGCCGCGGATCCGGTCGGGCGCCTCGGCGCCACCGGGGAGGCCTACCTCGACTTCGGCCTGGCGCATCCCCAGGTCTACCGGCTGCTCTTCATGGACCAGCCCACCGCACCCCTGCCGGAGGGCACGCCTCGCCACGGTCCCAGCTTCCAGGTGCTCCTCGACCGGGTCGCGGAGGCCCAGGCCGCCGGTCGCATCGCGGCCGAGCGCGACGTCTATACCCTCGGGATCCTGCTGTGGTCCGTCGTGCACGGCCTCGTGTCGCTGTACGTCGGCGGCGGCGCGAGCCGCGCGATGTCGCGGGAGGCCTACGTCGGACTGGCTCGCGCGGTCCTCCGCGAGCAGCTCGAGCTCTTGTGCGGCCCCGGCTCCGGCGCCCCTCCCGGGGGAGACGCCGGTGAAGTGCCTTAACGGTCGGGCGGCGCGCCCTGGACCGGCCGGCCCACGCTCCAGTACTCGAACGGGGTCTCCGCGATCCAGGCCGGATCGTACAGGTTCCGGCCATCCAGCAGCAGCGGGCGCCGCATCACCCGGGCCATCCGCGCGAAGTCGGGGGTGCGGTACTGGGTCCACTCCGTGCACACGATCAGCGCGTCGGCCCCCTCGACCGCGTCGTAGCGGCCCTCACACCAGGTGACCGCCTCGTCGCCGAGCACCTCCCGCGCGCGACCGGCCGCCTGCGGATCGTGCAGCCGAAGGTGCGCGCCGGCCTGCCGCAGGTCCTCCACCAGCGCCACCGAGGCGCTCTCCCGGACGTCGTCGGTGCCCGCCTTGAAGGCCAGCCCCCACACCGCGAGGACCGCGCCTCGCACCTCGCCCAGCGCGGACCGCACCCGCTGCCCCCAGTGGGCCCGCTGGGCAGCGTTCGCGGCGTGGGCCGCCGCCAGGAGGGTGAGCGGCTGGCCCACCGCCTCGGCCGTGTGCAGCAGGGCGCGGACGTCCTTGGGCAGGCAGCTGCCGCCGTACCCGAGCGACGCGTACAGGTAGTGCGGGCCGATCCGCGCGTCGCTGCCCATCGCCACCCGCACCTGCTCGACGTCTCCGCCGACCGCCTCGCAGACGCGGGCGAGCTCGTTCATGAAGCTCACCCGGGTGGCGAGCATCGCGTTGCTCGCGTACTTCGCCAGCTCCGCGCTGGTCGGATCCATCACCAGCAGCCGGTCGGTGCGCATCATGAAGGGCCGGTACAGGCGGCGGAGCAGCGCGATCGCGCGCGGGTCGCGGGTGCCCACGATCACCCGCTCGGGCCGGCGGAAGTCGCGGACGGCCGCGCCCTCCTTCAGGAACTCGGGGTTCGCGACCACTGCGACGTCGTGGGCGGTCCGCGCCCGCACCCGGGCCTCCACGCGGGCGTGGGTGCCCACGGGCACCGTGCTCTTGAGCACGAGCACGGTCGGGCCGCGCAGGGCGTCCACCACCTGGTCGACCGCCCCGAGGACGTCGGTGAGGTCGGGCTCGCCGTCGGGCCGGGGGGGCGTGCCCACCGCGAGGAACACCGCATCGGCGCCGTCGAGCGCCGCCGCCAGGTCGGTGGTGGCCAGCAGCTGACCCTCCGCCCGCCCCCGGGCGAGCAGCTCCGGCAAGCCGGGCTCGAACAGCGGGCACCGCCCCTGCTCGAGCGCGGCCACGCGGGCCGGGTCGCGGTCCACGAGCCGCACCGCGTGCCCCACGTCGGCGAAGCAGGCGCCGACCACGAGCCCGACGTACCCCGATCCGATGACCGCGATCTGCATGCGCCCTTCTACACTACAGTGGAGGACGCAGGGGCCGGTCGGGAGAAGGCGTGGCGGACTTCGAGAACCTCGACTTCGACCGCGTGCGGTACACGCTGGGCCAGGTCCCGACGATGCCGTACGTCCACCTCCTCACGGCCGGCCTGATGGCCGTGGCGCTGGCGGGGGTGGTGGTCCAGTTCATGGGCGAGGCGTTCGTCGGCCAGCTGATCTACGGGCTTGCGCCCGCGCTGATCGTGGTGATGTTCCTGCAGACCGAGCGCTGGAGCACCCCCGCGCGGTTCACGCTGTCGCCGACCACGCTCGTGATCGAGGCCTGGGTGGGGCGGTGGCTGCCCCTGTGGCGGCGGATCCGGGTGCCCGTGCACCAGGTCCGGTTCGGGTGGGCCGCGAAGCGGCGGGGGATCGGCCGCCGGGGGGAGGCGCTGTTCCACCTGATGGTCGAGGCCGCCGCAACCCCTACCGGATTGGCGCATTCTTTAT
>CAYMSU010000646.1:0-3123 GCA_964393165.1 uncultured Enterobacteriaceae bacterium | reverse complement strand
CGCGCTGGCGGCGTCGGCGGGGACCGCCCGGCTCGGGCTGTTCGTGGGCAACAACCTCGGGTTCGGCACCGACGAGCCCCTGGCCTACGCCGAGGACGAGGCGCGCCGCATGTCGCGGATCCTGCAGGAGTTGGGCGACCTGCAGCGGGAGCGCACCACCGTGCTCCAGGGGGCGCGGGCCGCCGACCTCGCGCGGGCCATCCAGCAGGTCGAGGGGCAGGTCCGTGAGGTGGTCGCCCGCGGCGACGACGCGCTGCTGTTCTTCTACTACTCGGGGCACGCGAGCCGGGAGGGGCTGCACATGTCCGGCTCGCTGTTCGCGCTCGCGGAGCTGCAGCGGTGGCTCGAGGGCTCGGCGGCGGACGTCCGCGTCGCGTTCGTCGACGCCTGCGAGAGCGGCAGCCTGGTGCGGGCGCGCGGGGGCACGCCGGTCGAGCACGTCCAGGTGGAGGTCGACGATCGGCTGACCGCGTCCGGCCTGGCGATCGTGTCGTCCACGGGGCCGCTGTCGGTCGCCCGCGAGGCCGCGGCGTTCGGGGGCGGCGTGTTCTCGCGTGCGCTGGTCACCGGCCTGCGGGGCAGCGCCGACCAGGACGCCGACGGCCAGATCACGCTCGACGAGGCCTACCGCTACGCGTTCGAGCAGACGGTGGCGAGCACTGCGCGGAGCGGGTCGAGCATCCAGCGCCCGGAGTACCGCTACGCGATCACGGGGGTGGGCCAGGTGGTGCTCACCCGGCTGCCGACGCGGGCGGCGGCGCTCACCCTGCCGGAGGAGCTCGAGGGCGTCTACACCGTGGTGTCGGTGGGCACGGGGCGGGTGGTGGCGCGGGTCGACAAGCAGCCCGGGGAGCAGCACCGGCTGGCGCTGCCGGCGGGCCGCTACGTGGTGCGCAAGGTCCGCCAGGCGGACGTGCTGCTGGCCGAGCTCGACCTCGTGTGGGGCGGGGAGCGGTGGGTGGCCGACGCGCAGATGTCGTCGGTGGCGATCGGCGATCCGATGGCGCGCGGCGGCTGGCAGCCCCGGCCGCTGCGGGTGAGCGCGCGGGCGTCGCTGTCGAGCCCGCACCTGCTGGGCAGCCCGGTGGCGCTGGGCGGGGAGCTCGCGGTGCGCGGGCGGCTGAAGCGCCACCTGTCGCTGTCCGCGGTGGCGGGCGGGCACCGCGGTTCCCGCTACGAGTGGACGGGCCGGCTGCTCGCGGAGAGCGCCTACGCGGGGCTGGGCCTGTTCGCGGAGCACACGGTGGGCCCGTTCGATCTGTGGGCGGGGGCGGGCCCGGCGGTGGCGCGGCTCCGCCAGGAGATCCAGGTGCTGGACGTCGAGATCGAGGAGGTCGACGGCGTGGTCTACGACGCGGCGCAGTGGGTGGGGGGCGGGTTTGCGTCGGCGGGCGCGCACCTGCCGGTGGGCCCGGGCTTCGGGCTGGAGGCGGGGGTGCGGTTGCACCTGTTCCGGGCGGAGGTGGATCTGCAGCCGCGGGCGATCAGCCACGCGACGGTGCAGCTGGGGGGCGCGTTCCGGTTCCGCACGCGCCGGGTGGCGCGGGCGCGGAGATCTCGGGGCGAAGGGTCGTAGCCGCCGCTCTCCGGCGCGGGGTCCCGCTGACCTGGGTCGAGGGCCAACCTGCGGCGTGCGAGGTTTTCGACCCGGGATCCCCCTGCTAAGCTGCGCGCCACGAGGTTCGGATGCTGCTTGTTGCGTTGGTGCCCAGCTCGGGATGGGCGGCCGACTATCCCGAGGTCGGACGAGGTCGGACGAGGTCGGAGGATCGTGGGATCGGCGACCCGAGGTCGACGAGCGCGATGCTGCGCTGATTATCGCCATCGAGGACTACGCGTACCTGGAGGATGTCGCGGGCGCCCGCCAGACCGGCAATGACTGGGAGTCCTTCCTCCTCGAGCATCGAGGGATCCCGTCGAAGCAGATCCGCGTCCTGACCGACAGCAGTGCGTATCGCGAGTCGATCCTCCGCGAGGCGAGGGAGGCCGCCGCTCGGGTGAAGCCTGGCGGCACCATGTGGGTCGTGTACGTGGGCCACGGTGCGCCGTCCAAGCAGCAAGACGACGGCTTGTTCGTCGGGTCGACGGCGAACCAGACCCCCGACGCCCTCTTCGATCACTCCGTGCGGCGAACCGAGTTGGTCGAGGCGCTGACCGGCCCCCAGCGTCACACCGTGATGGTGGTCGATGCCTGCTTCAGCGGCCAGTCTCGCGAGCGGAAGGGAGAGAGGCTGGTCCCGGGTCTTCAGGTCGCCCTGTCCAACGCGCTCGTGTACCAGCAAGGCGTCACGGTCCTGTCCGCCGGGCGGTCGAACGAGTTTGCGGGCTCCCTGCCCGGCATGAGTCGGCCGGCATTCAGCTACCTGCTGCTCGGCGCGATGCGCGGCTGGGCCGACGGCAACCAGGACGGCGCGATCACCACGGGCGAGGCGGTGAGCTACGCACGGGAGAGCCTCGAGCTGCTCGTGCGGAGGGGGCGCACCCAGACGCCCGAGCTAGCGGGTCGCGAGGATCTCGTGCTGGCCCGGGGGACGGCCGTGGGGCCCGATCTGCGCGAGCTCCTGCGGGAGCCCGTCCGCAGAGTCGGCAGGGCGACCGCCACGGACGTGGGGGAGGTCGATCCGGAGGTCGGGAGCACCAGGCGTGCCTCACCGCCAAGAGAGGAGAGGTGCGCTACGCCATCACGGCGACGTCGGGCACCCGCCGGGTCGAAGATGAGCCCAACGACGTTTCCAGACCCACGTCCGCGACTCCGGGCGAGACCTGGGAGGGGCGAGTCCGGGACGCCAACGACGTCGATGTTTTCTCGGTTCTGGGGGCCAATGGATCCGACACGATGCAGGTGAGGGTCGAGAACCTGAACTTCAGCAGCGCGACCCTCACCGTCGAGGTTGGAGCAGACTCGATGACCGTCGATGCAGGCGAGATCGATGAGCTGACCGTGCCGTCGACGTTCGAGGCGGACCATCGGATCCATCTTTCGGCTCCGGAGGGGCCCGTGCCGTACGAGCTTCGGGTGACCTTCTAGGTCGCGTCCGGTCCCTCGTGCGAATTCGCCTGGCTTCGCTCGCCTACCGGCCTGCAGGGCGAAGCCCGAAGGTCCGGCCTACCGGCCTGCAGGGC
>CAYMSU010000645.1:0-3130 GCA_964393165.1 uncultured Enterobacteriaceae bacterium | reverse complement strand
ACTCTTCTCAACTTCTTCTATAAAAATAATCTGATTTCCATCAACTTCCAGACCAGACTGGACCTCCTCTTTGTTAACAGCCTGCATTTTATCTTCTTTAGTCTGGCCTCCTTCTTGGAGAATTTTATATTTAAATCCAGGCCTACCTCGGGGTGGCCGTGTCGAACCGCTGGACCCTCGCCGCGGGCCCACTGGTACAGCTCGAGCCGCGGCCCGGCGCCAGCGGCTGGGTCGCGTTCCGGCCCGCGGAGCACGTGGCGATCCGCGCCGGCCTCCTCGGCACGGAGGTGGCGAACGACCCCAACCTGACCTTCGACGGCGGCGTGAGGTTCGTATGGTGATCCGTGGGTCCTGCCTCGGCCTGGTGCTCGTCGGATGCGAGCCGGTGTACCTCGGCACCCTCGACCCCGAGAACGTCAATGTCGACGACTGCAATCCCTCGATCCGGTACATCGACTTCGATGAGGATGGCTTCGGCAGCGAGAGGATCGAGGTGTGTGCCTGGGAGGAGCCCACCGAGAGGATGGTGGAGGAGGGCGGCGACTGCAACGACCAGTACCCCTTCGTCTTTCCCGGCGCCCCGGAGATCTGCAACGGCGCCGACGACGACTGTGACGACGAGATCGACGAGGACTTCCAGCTCCTGTCCGGCAACGTGCTCACCGACACCGTGCTGACCGAGGGAAGCACGTGGTGCATCGACGACACGCTCACCATCGCGCCCGAGGGCACGTTGACCGTCGAGGCGGGCGTCACCCTCGCCGGGCGAATCCTGGGTCCCTCGAAGAGCGGTCCGGCCGCCGACCGTCCCGGGCGGGCCAGCCAGGCGATGCGCGTGGACAACCTCGGGAGCGTCTTCGTCACGGGGGCTCCCGAGGATCGCGCCCACCTGTACGACCTGTCGATCGCGGGATCGTGGGACGGCAAGGCGTCCAAGCCGACCGTGCTGATCGAGCACGCCTGGATCCACGGCGGCACCCTCGCCGGGGTGCTGCACGGCATCGTGATCGAGGACTCGGTCGTCGACACGACGTCCCCGATCCAGCTCACGACCGGTGCATCCGTGCAGCGCAACGTGTTCCTCGACGACGCCTTCGTCGACGACCTGGTCATCTCCCAGAGCGATCCGGGCGGGCCTCCCGTCGTCACCCACAACGTGTTCCTCGGGCCGGGCGCCGACGCCGGCGGGCCTGTCGCCGCTCGGGAGATCGACATCCAGTCGTTCCTGTTCGTCGGCGGGGGCAGCAAGACCGTGGAGCTACGGGGGAACAGCTTCCTGCGTGACGGCATCGCGGTGGGCTACGGCCAGGAGAACGAGACCGGGCTCGACGCGGTCAACAACTACTGGGGGACCACCCAGGAGCTGGAGATCGTGGCGAAGATCCGGGATCAGGACGATGCCCTGACCCTCGAAGCCATCCCCTACGAGCCCTGGCTCGTCGTACCCGACCCCGCGGCCCCGGATCCCGAGCCGTTCCTCGACCGTCGGTGAGCCGCGGCCCTGTCGGAGTGAGCAGGTGCCGTCAGGGGAGCAGGGGCGCCGTTCGCTCCGTCAGGCGGCTTCTCGATCCCGCTTGGGCTTCTCCGCCTCGTCGCTCGGGAGGTCGCCGGGGGAACCCAGCGCCGCGAGCCACGCCGCCACCATCATCGCGCCGATCAGCGCTGGACCGACGCCGACGAGAACCACGCCGGGCATACTCAGGACCGCGAGGTCGGCAACCCCCAGCGCATCCAGGACGACCTCGTGCAGTGGTCGATCTGCGGCATCGAGCAGGTCATGGCCGAGCTGGGCATGCTCCGCGCGCCCCAGGCGTTCGATCCGCCGTGGGAGACCGTCGTATGTGGCCGCAGCTACTGGATTCACACTGACCGCGGCGGCATCCTGGAGGTGTACCCAGACCTGGTCGAGCACGTCACGGCCGGCGAGCGGATCGCCCAGGTCACCGATGTCTTCGGCAACCTCGTGAGGGACTACTTCGCCCCCGAGCCCGGGTGGATCATCGGCCGGTCGACCAACCCCGTGAACCAGACCGGATCGCGGATCGTGCACCTCGGCATCGCCGGCGACCCGGAGAGCGCCCCGAGCGCGCCGGACGAGTAGCGCGCCGGGAAGAGGCGAACGCGCTGCGGTCGCCCGCAGCGCATCACGGGGAAGGGGCACCTGGCCCGAGGGGGGGCCATCGTGTGCACGACCTGGTGCTCAACGCCTGACGGCATCACCGGAGCCTCCCCGAGTAGCTCACCCGTGGTCGATGCGCAGGAAGTCTCCGTCGGTGGGCGAGTCATCGACCAGCGCGAAGCGCCGCACGCGGGTGCGCGCTCGCTGGGCGTAGTCCACCTCCGTGGTCAGGAGCAGGTCTCCCTCGCGCGCGGGCTGTAGGACTCGGGCGCCCGGACCAGGGGCCGGCACCGGCGTGACTGCGTCGACGAGGGAGGTGCTCTCGCCGAGGCTGACCGCACCGAAGCGCACGACTGCGGCAGGAGCGGTGAGCGCGGCGTCCACGGCCTCCGCGAGGCTGCCCCGCAAGCCGACCCAGAGGACCAGATCAGCCAGCAGCTCCTGGTACTCGGGCCGAAAGGCCGGCTCCCCGGTGCGCCGGTTCGCCGGGTCTCGCCGCATCCGGCGGAGGATCACCGACGGCCGCCCCGTCGGCTCGACGCAGATGCACATCGAGGCATCCGAGAAGTCGGCGCGCGCCGAGGGCGGCTTGCCCAGGAGCGACAGCAGCATGCCCAGGACCGTGGACGGCGGGGGCACGGTCAGCGTCTCCTGATAGTCGCGCGCCTCGTACGGGCGGAAGCTGCAGATCGGGACGTCGACGCGAAACCACCGCGTCAAGGGGCCCCCAGCCGCCCGCGCACGTCGTCGAACGCTGCCTTCACACCGGGGTACACGGTGACGCCGACCGCCGACAGCGCGTCACGGAGCCGCGCGAGCGGCTGACCGCCCGCGACGAGCTCCCGGCCGTCGATGTCGCCTGCCTCGATCGCGTAGACCACGCTGTCGAGCCCGATGTCTCCGTGCTCGTCTTCGTCGAAGCAGTACATCATCCGCGGCACCGGATCGGCGGTGATCCGGCAGAGGATCGCGGCAGGTGAGAAGTCGAACAGAAACCGGCCGTGATTGCCC
>CAYMSU010000644.1:0-3144 GCA_964393165.1 uncultured Enterobacteriaceae bacterium | reverse complement strand
GAGAGATTCTCGAGCAGCGCCTCGCGGCGCTCACGAGCAAGATGGGATCGCGGCTCGGGCACCTGGTCGACCAGCGCGAGGCGCTGTCCGATCACACCGACATGGCCACCGAGGAGTCGGACCGCGACATGGTCCTTCGGCTCAATGAGCACGATCGGCGGGTCGCCCAGCAGCTCACCCAAGCGCTGCGTCGGCTCGACGACGGGGACTACGGCGTCTGCATGGGCTGTGGCGACGACATCAACGAGAAGCGTCTGCTGGCCAGCCCGACGGCCACGCACTGCATCGACTGCATGATCGATCTGGAGTCGAGCAACGCCCTCCGCGTCTGACCCGACCGCGCCCTCTGGCGCGGTCCGCTACGTCCAGGTGGCGATTGCAAGGCCCCATGTCGGGGAGCTGACCTACGCGGTGCCTCCGATCTTTGCCGAGGTGTGTCTCGGGCACGTGGTGCTCGTTCCTCTCGGGTCGCAGGAGGAGACCGGCTACGTCGTCGACCTGGCGGCTGACACGGAGCTCGACCCCGCCAAGGTCAAGCCCGTGCTGCGGATCCTCGACCCCATTCCCGCGTTCGACGACGGACAGCTGGCCTTCTTCCGCTGGATCGCGGAGTACTACCTGGCCTCGCTCGGCATGGTCATCCACACCGCGCTGCCATCCGGTATCCGCGCGAAGACGCTCCGCGTGCTGGTGCCCACAGACGCGGGGCGGCTGGCCCTCACCCAGAACGCGGTCGCGGGGGCCGACCTCCAGGTCCTGCGCGAGGCGATCGCCCGATCCGGGCTGACCCGGCGCGGGCTGGCGCGCAAGCTCTCCTCGGAGCTCGAAGCGCCCGAGGTCGGGCGGGCGGCGGATCGGCTGGTACGCCAGGGCCACGCTGCGTGGGAGGACCGGGAGGTGGGTCCGGTGCGCGGGATGGTGCGGGTCGTGCGGCGCACCGAGGCTCCGCGCCAGGGGGCGCTGGGCGCCCGGATGGCAGCGGTGCTGGACGAGGTGGAGCGCGGCGGAGGCGACGTAGACCTTCCGGAGCTGCTCGCGTCCCAAGGGGGCGCCGCCCGGGACTCCGTCCGTCGGCTCGCGCAGCGGGGGCTCGTGGTCCTCGGGGAGCGGGAGCGTCGGGATCTCCTGGACGAAGCCGCCCCCGAGGGGCCGGCCCGCGCGCCGGTGCTCAACACCGACCAGCAGGCCGCCCTGGCCGCCCTGGACGCCGCCGACGACGGGGTGTTCGTGCTGTTCGGGGTGACCGGCTCGGGAAAGACCGAGGTCTTCCTCGGGGCCGCGCGGACCGTGCTCGAGCGCGGGGGCCAGGTCCTGGTGCTCGTGCCCGAGATCGGCCTGACCCCACAGCTCGTGGGGAGGTTCCGCGCTCGCTTCGGGGATCGGGTGACCGTGCTGCACTCGGGGCTGACCGGGGCGGAGCGGCTCGCCCAATGGCGGCGGATCCGCGCCGGTCAGGCAGACGTGGCGGTGGGAGCACGGTCTGCCCTGTTCGCACCCTTTCCCCGGCTCGGGCTTATCGTCGTGGACGAGGAGCACGACGACTCCTACAAGCAGGACGAGGGAGTGGCCTACAACGCCCGCGATCTGGCGGTGGTCTTGGGGCGTCGCCGCTCCTGCAAGGTGGTCCTCGCCTCGGCGACGCCCTCGCTCGAGACCTGGTTCAACGCGCTGCACAACCGCTACCGGCTCCTCCGGCTGCCGCGGCGGGCTACCCCGCGGCCCGTGCCGCTCGTCGAGCTGGTTGACCTCACCGCGGTGGACGTGCCCGAGGGGGCCTCGCGGCCGCTGCTCGCGCCGCAGGTCGCGGGGGCGCTCGACGAGACCTTTGGGCGCGGCGGGCAGGCGATCGTGCTCTACAACCGGCGCGGGTTCGCCACCCAGGTCCAGTGCGACAGCTGCGGGGCGGTCTACGAGTGCCCGAACTGCGCCATCGCGATGACCCTGCACAAGGGCATCCGCAAGGTGGCGTGCCACTACTGTGGGCTCAAGCTGGACTACGCGGACCACTGTCCGGTCTGCAAGGCGCCGGGCATGGACGAAGCCGGAAAGGGCACGGAGCGGATCGCCGAGGTCCTCGCCCAGCAGTTCGTGGGAGTGCCGATCGGACGGATGGATGCCGACACGACCCGGGAGCGGGGCGCTCACCACCGGATCCTGACGGAGTTCCGTCAGGGGCGCACCCAGCTGCTCGTGGGCACCCAGATCGTGGCGAAGGGGCACGACTTTCCCGGCGTGCAGACCGCGGTGGTGGTGAGCGCGGACCGCGGCTTCCGTATGCCCGACTTCCGCGCCGCAGAGCGCACCGCCGCCCTTCTGGTGCAGCTGGCCGGCCGGGCCGGCCGCGGAGACACTGCGGGGAGGGTCTTCGTGCAGACCTACCAGCCCGATCACTACGCGCTGCAGCACCTCGATCGGCTCGAGGGGTTCTACGACGTCGAGCTGCGGCTCCGAGCTACGATGCAGTACCCGCCATTCTCACGACTGGTGCTCGTCCGGCTCGACGGCGTGGATCGACGGGCGGTCCTGGCGCGCGCGGAGGCGCTGGGAGGGGACCTCCGGCGCGCGGCTCGCACGTTCGGTCCGGTGAGGGTGCTGGGCCCTGCCGCAGCCGCGCTGCCGCGGCTCGTGGGGCGCTGGCGGTTCCAGTTGCTGCTGCGGTGTGCGGACGTGCGCCCGCTACGGGCGTTCCTGCGCCAAGTCCGGCCGCTGCTGCGGCCGCCGGCGCGCAAGGGGGTCCGCGTTCACGTCGACGTGGACCCCCGGCACATCATGTAGGGACGGGAGTGGTCTCGAGCACGCCGCCGGGGTAGACCACCACCCGCTCGTGGTGGCCCGGGGGCACGGCGCAGCCGTCCCACACCACGGACTGACGCAGGGTGGTCCCCGCGGGTACGGTGGCGCCCTCGCCCACGATGCTGTCGTCGAGCACGACGCGCTCGCCCAGTCGCGCGCCGTGGCCCACCCACACCGCGCCGCGGACGGACAGCCCCTCGCGGGCGGACAGCGCGCCGTACCGTCGGCCCTCGGCATCGACCGCGAAGGCTGCCTCGGGGAGGGGATTCAGAGCGACGTCGACGGCGCCTCGGAGCACCTGCAGGTTGGCGTCGAGGTAGGCGGCCGGGTCGCCTGCGTCGAGCCAGGTGC
>CAYMSU010000643.1:0-3158 GCA_964393165.1 uncultured Enterobacteriaceae bacterium | reverse complement strand
GGCGAGCTCGGCAGCCACAAGGGCATCAACCTGCCGACGGTCGACCTGTCGATTCCTTGCCTCACGGAGAAGGACCGGCGAGACCTCGCCGTAGGGGTAGAGGTCGGGGTCGACTACGTCGCGCTCTCCTTCGTGCAGCGGCCCGAGGACGTCGTGGTCCTCAAGGAGCACCTGGCCGAGCTCGGCCAGCCCGACCTCCCCTGCATCTCGAAGATCGAGAAGCCAGGCGCGGTGGAGCGGATCGAGAGCATCCTCGCGGTCTCCGAGGGCGTCATGGTGGCTCGGGGCGATCTCGGGGTCGAGGTCAGTATCGAGAAGGTCCCGGTGTACCAGAAGCGCATCCTCGACGCCGCCCATCGCGCCGGGAAGCTGTCCATCACGGCGACCCAGATGCTCGACTCCATGGAGCGCAACCCGCGGCCCACCCGCGCCGAGACGACGGACGTGGCCAACGCGATCCTGGACGGGACCGACGCCGTCATGCTCTCAGGGGAGACGTCGATCGGACTCTACCCCGTCGAGGCGGTCCGGATGATGGACAAGATCAGCCGCGAGGTCGAGGGGAGCCGCTTCTTCGGCCCGCGAGAGGTCGGGGATCTGCCCCACTTCGAGGGCTCGTCCGGGCTCGTCGTTCGCAGCGCCTGCTTCGCCGCGTCGGAGCGGGCTCGCCCACTGGTCGTGTTCAGCTGGACCGGGGCCACCGCCCGACAGGCGTCGAAGGCGCGCCCGCGCGGCCCTCTCTTCGCGCTCACGAGCAACCCGCGCACGGCAGACCAGCTCGCGCTCGCGTGGGGCGTCACCCCGATCGTGGTCCCCCCGGTCGACAGCACCGACGAGCTCATCGAGGTAGGCGAGCGCGTGCTCCTGTCGTCAGGTCGCATCCGCCAGGGAGAGGAGATCGTGATCCTGGCAGGGCAGACCCCCTCACGGGAGACCGCCAACCTCATGAAGATCCACCAAGCCGGCGGCCCGCAGTAGCGCGATCAGTCGGTCAGACCTACCACCGCGGCAGCCACGAGGTCCACCAGCTGGCGCGCCCGCACCGGGTCCGTGGCCAGATCCTGGCGGATCTCGAGCTCGAGCGCAGCTCGGCCGTGCGCGGTGGCGTGTGCGTCGACCGCGTAGATGAGCCCCTCCTTGCCCGAGTAGGGCTCGTTGAGCCCGACCGTCAGGCCAGCGGCGCCGAGGCGGTCGGCGAAGGCCGCGGCGAGCGTGGGATCCCGGTCGAAGAGGACGCCGACCTCGAGGCTCCGCACCTCCCCTTCATAGACTGGCGTGAACGAGTGCATGGAGAGCACGAGCTGGGCGCGGCTCTCTGCGACGACACGATCGACCGTGCCGTGGTACGGCCCGTAGAGCTTCGCCATGCGCTGGGCGCGGTCCCGCTCCGACAGCCCCGAATTCAGCTCGACACGCAGGCCGTCGGCCCACTCCCGGATCAGGTCGGGGTGGCCGGGCGGGCGGTTGGGATCGACCAGCAGCCGGCTGAACCCCGCGAGGACCGCGGGCGCCCGGAGCCTGCCGGCCAGCGCTCGGGTGATCGGCCCGATCCCCAAGTCCGAGGCCCAGTGCGTCGACGCGAGCCAGAGATCGCCCGGCCGCCAGGGCGCCCACGGCGCGGGAAGCGCAGCGCTCGCGTGCTCGCAGGTCAGCACCACGGGCGCATCCGGGTCCCCCGGGAGGACCTCCGCGGCCCTCATGGGCCCGGGTTCGATGCGGCGCAAGCGGTCTCGCCGCACAGGTGGACGACTCGCCCCGGCTGCGTCGAGTCCATGAAGGCGATGGCCTGCTGCCGCGCGCCTGACCAGAGGCGAGGCCGGGTGTGTGCCTGGGTGACGGCCGCGGGACGGTTCGTGGGGGCGGGCAGGGCGACCTCCGGGTCGAACTGGGCGAGCACGGCGGTTCCGTCGGCCACCGGCACGGTCACCGTGGGCAGCTCGGGCGGCGGCAGCGCGGCGGGCTCGAGCAGTGGGATCCTGGCCGCCCGCGCGAGTGCCTCCGTCGTGAAGTTCGGCACCTGCTCGTCTCCGACGGCGGCTTGAAGCAGGACAGGCTGCGCGCCGAGCAGCTCGACGTAGCTCGCAGGGTCCACCGGATCCCACCAGAGCTGGGACAACGCGTAGAGGCGCTGCCGATCCGCAGGATCCTCGATGGCCGGGACGAACACCGCCTCGAACAGTGCCCAGTTGCTGGATCGCTCGAGCATCGTAGACCACATGGCACCGGGGACGTGCAGGACCGCCGCGTCGATCGGGGCCTCCAGGGCCATCAGCACGCCGCCCTCGATCCCCCCGAGCGAGATGCCGTAGTAGAAGAGGCTCCCGCGATCTGGCAGGGCCTGGCCAGAGGCCCCCTGGAAGACCGGATCCTGGACCCATGCCGCGCTCCGGAATCCCTCAGCGAGCTCCCGTACCGCGACCTGGCTCTGGACCATGAGGCTCGTGAGCCGGGGAATCTGCCCGAAGTCCCCCGCCACGTCGAGCGCCACGCCGAGATCCCGGTCGGACAGGCCGCGCCACCGCGTAGCGACGACGATGAACCGGCCCTCGTTCGCGAGGGCGAGGACGCCGTCGTCGTCGGTGCTCACGTCGAGGTAGGCCTCTGGAGAGCGAAACAGACCGTGTCCGAAGAGCACGATCGGAACGCTGCCTGCAGGGGCATCCGCGACCGATGGCGGAATGTGGACGTACAGCTCGATCTCGAAGGGCTCGGCCGAGACTTCGACAGAGCCGTCGTCGGTCAGGGCGAGCAGCCCGTCGGCCAGCACGCCGGTGGCGAGGAACGTGCCCTCGGCGACGCGCCATGCGCCGGCGACCGCGTCGTCTCCTTCGCGGACCTCGCCGTAGATCGGCGCGGGAGCCTCGGACTGGCGCTGGGCGAGCGCTGACCGCAGCGGCCGGGTGCCGTCGGCCACGGGATACTCCCACGCCACGGCCACGTCGGGCCCGGCGACCCCGAGCTCCGCGAGCTCGTCGAGCAGTCGGCGCGTGAGCGGCCGCTCCGGATCGAAGCCGACCGGCCGCGCCACCGCCGCCTCGGAGACCACGACCGCGACCCGGTGCCCATCGGGCACCGCAGTGAGCGGCCTCACGAGCAGGCTCGGCGCGTCCGCGGCCTGCGGATGCCCCCCGCCGGGTGCGGGTCATCCCCCGTGCGTG
>CAYMSU010000642.1:0-3181 GCA_964393165.1 uncultured Enterobacteriaceae bacterium | reverse complement strand
CCGTCCGGCCGGCGGACCTGCCCCGGCTCGAGGCCCTCTGCGTCCGCGAGCGCTGCCCCTTCGCGGTGGTCGGGCACGCGACGGAGGATCCGCAGCTCCTCGTTCGCGATCCGCAGCTCGGGTTCGACGCGGTGAGCGTGCCGCTCGAGCTGATCCTCGGGCGCGTCCCCCGCACCGAGCGCAGCGCCACCACCGAGCCCCTGGGGCAGGCCTCGTTCGACCCCGCGCAGGTGGACCTGGCCGATGCGATCCACCGGGTGCTCGGGTTCCCGGCGGTGGCGAGCAAGCGGTTCCTGATCACGATCGGCGACCGGTCGATCACCGGGATGGTCGCCCGCGACCAGCTGGTAGGCCCCCGGCAGGTGCCGGTGGCCGACGTCGCCGTCACGACCACGACCTACGAGGGGGTCGTGGGCGAGGCGATGGCCACCGGCGAGCGCGCCCCGCTCGCGCTGCTCTCGGGCGCAGCCTCCGCCCGGATGGCGATCGGCGAGGCGCTCACCAACCTCGCCGCGGCCCCGGTCGACGACCTCGCCCAGGTCGTGCTCTCCGCGAACTGGATGGCGAGCGCCGGCGACCCCGGCGAGGACGCCGTGCTCTACGAGATGGTGCGCACGGTGGGCCGGGAGCTGTGCCCCGACCTCGGGATCCGGGTGCCCGTCGGCAAGGACTCGATGTCGATGCGCACCGCGTGGGAGGGCCCCGACGGCCCGCGGCGGGTGAGCGCCCCCGTGTCGCTGGTGATCACGGCCTTCGCGCCGGTGCGCGACGTCACCGGCACGCTCACGCCCGCGTGGTCGCTCGAGGGCGACACGCGGCTGCTCCTCGTGGACCTCGGGCACGGGCGGGATCGCCTGGGGGGCTCGGCCCTGGCCCAGGTGCACGGCGGGCTCGGGGGCGAGCCGCCGGATCTCGGCCACCCCCAGTGGCTCAGGGGGTTCTTCGCGGCGATCCAGCAGCTCAACGCCGAGGGGCACCTGCTGGCGTACCACGACCGCTCCGACGGGGGCCTGCTCGCCACGCTGTGCGAGATGGCGTTCGCGGGCGGGGGCGGGTTCGACGTGACCGTGCCGGGCGCGGACCCGGTGGCGGCGCTGTTCGCCGAGGAGCTGGGGGCCGTGGTGCAGGTCCCCACGCGAGCGCTGCCCCACGTGCTGTCGGTACTCGTGGAGCACGGGCTCGGTGAGCTGGTGCACGATCTCGGGGCGCCGCACGCCGACGACGCGGTGGTCCTGCGCCACCAGGGGGCGGTGCGGTACGAGGGCTCCGCGGCGGCCCTGCACCGCCGGTGGGACGAGGTGAGCTGGCGCATCGCGCGCGTCCGCGACGACGAGGCCTCGGCCGACGCCGAGCACGAGGCCCTCGGGGAGGCGCCCCTGGCGCAGGCCCACCACGCGTTCTCGCTCGCGCCCGAGGGCTTCGCCGCCCTCACGTCGCGGCCGCGGGTCGCGATCCTCCGGGAGCAGGGGGTCAATGGCCAGCGGGAGATGGCGGCGGCGTTCGACCGCGCGGGGTTCGAGGCGGTCGACGTCCACATGACCGACCTCGCCGACGGGCGGGCCCGCCTCGACGACGTCCTCGGGCTGGTGGCGTGCGGCGGCTTCTCCTACGGTGATGTGCTCGGGGCGGGCGGCGGCTGGGCCACGTCCATCCTCACCCAGCCGCGGCTGGCCGACGCGTTCGCCGCCTTCTTCGCGCGCCCGGACACGTTCACGCTCGGCGTGTGCAACGGCTGCCAGATGCTCTCGCGGCTGCCCGCGCTGATCCCCGGCGCCGAGGGCTGGCCGCGCTTCGCTCACAACCGGTCGGAGCAGTTCGAGGCGCGGCTGTCGGTGGTGCGGATCGAGCCGAGCCCGTCGGTGCTGCTTACAGGCATGGAGGGCGCCCGCCTGCCGGTGCCGGTGGCCCACGGCGAGGGACGGGTGGCGCTGGCCGAAGGCGGGCCGCCGCTGGTGTGCGCGCGGTACGTCGACGCCGAGGGGGTCCCGACCGAGGCCTACCCCGCGAACCCGAACGGCTCGACGGGCGGGATCACCGGCCTGACCACGCCCGACGGCCGCGTCACGATGCTGATGCCCCACCCCGAGCGCGCGTTTCGCTGGCACACGCTGTCGTGGTGCCCGCCCGCGTGGCGGGTGCCCTCGGGCGACAGCCCCTGGATGCGGATGTTCCGCAACGCGCGCGCGTTCGTCGGGTGAGCGGGAAGCTGCCGGCGTCCCCGGGGGTCGTCCACGCGTGCGAAGGGGCCGGGGCATGATTCGAGCGAGGGCGCTGCGCGGCACGGCCGCGGGGGCGGTGGTGTTCGCGTGCGGCGTGGTCGGGGCGCTGTCGATCGCCCCCCCGCCCTCGGGCGAGGGCGTGGGCGTGGGCGTGGTGGTGCCCCCGCCGCCGGTGGTCGAGCTCGCCGCGCCGGCCGCGGTCCGCCCCGCCGACCCCTACGCCGGCCTGCAGCACGACCTCGAGCAGCTGCGCGCCACGCTCGCGGCCCAGCGGGCGGGCGGCGCCGACGTGCGGGACCCCGCGCGCGAAGCCCTCGCCGCCTACCTGCCGAAGCTCATGGAGCAGTGGATCGGCACCGCCTACGCGTTCACCGGCGCGAGCGAGGTGCCCCGCGAGGGCGCGATCGCCTGTGGCTACTTCGTGAGCACGATCCTGCTCCACGCTGGGCTCCAGGTCGAGCGGGTCGACCTCGCGCGGCAGCCGGCCGAGCAGATCCTCCGCACGGTCGTCCCCGACGCGGACCTGGTGCGCCTGTCGCGGGCGTCCCGCGCCGAGGTGGTCGACGTCGTGGCGGCCCAGGGCGCGGGCATCTACCTCGTGGGCCTCGACACGCACGTCGGCTTCCTGCTCCACGACGGCCAGGCGGTGTCGTTCTGCCACGCCTCCAGCCGGTGGGGGCGCGGCGTGGTGTGCGAGGAGGCGGTGAGCAGCCCGTCGCTGAAGTCGGGGTACACCGTGCTGGGCCGCGTCGACAACGACGTGCTGCTCGACATCTGGCTGGAGGGCGCGACGCTCCCGACCGCGCACGCCGGGCGGGCGCAGTGGTTTGCGGGGTCAGGCGCGCTCGCCGGCTCGCGCGGGTAGCTCCACGAAGAAGGCGCTCCCCGCCCCGACGGCGCTGTCCACCCCCACCCGGCCGCCCGCGCCCTCCACGATCCGGCGGACGGTGGTGAGCCCGAGC
>CAYMSU010000641.1:0-3181 GCA_964393165.1 uncultured Enterobacteriaceae bacterium | reverse complement strand
AGGTGGTGATGCTGTTCGACAGCTGGGCCGGCGCGGTGCCCGGCCCGCTCTTCGACACCGCGGTGCTGCGCCCGACCCGCCACCTCGTCGAGGCGCTACGGGCCCGCCACCCCGACCTGCCGCTGGCGGGGGTGCTGACCCCCGCCTCGGCGATGGGGGAGGTGCTCACCGAGCGCCTCAACGCCACCGACGTACAATTCGCCCTCGAAGAGACCTGAGGGACCTCCGGAGCTCACCATGATCGCATCGTTCCTGCTGCTGGCATCGCTCGTGCTCGAAGGCCTCGCGTTCGGCACACCGGTGGAGTGTCCCTCCCTGGAGGAGGGGGCCGGGCCTCTCGACGAGCCGCCGGGCCAGCGGCACCTCGCGCTGGTGGTGGGCGTCGCGGACTACCGTGCGAAGCTCGACGGGCAGTCCATCGACCTTCAGGGGCCCGCGCACGACGCGCGGCAGCTCCGGGATCTGCTGGACTCCGAGTTCGGCTTTCCCCGGCGGAGCCTGTGCCTGCTCACTGACGATGCGGCCACCCTGGACCAGCTGCAGCGCGCCTGGAAGGAGCACCTCGAGCAGGCCACCGCCGGCGACACGGTGGTCTTCTACTTCGCGGGGCACGGCTCGCAGATCCCCGACCTCGATGGCCCCAAGGACGAGTCCGACGGGCTCGACGAGACGTTCCTGCTGCACGACAGCCGCACCCCGGGGGTCCCCGATCTGGTCGACGACGACCTGAACCGCATGCTCGCGTCGCTGTACGGCCGCACCACGAACGTCACCGTGATCCTCGACACGAGCCACGGGGTGGGGAGCACGCGCGGGCGGGCCCACCCGCTCGAGGAGGGCATGCTCGAGCGGTACGTCCCGCGAGCGGACGGCGCCACGCACGGCGAGACCGGCCGCCCCGAGTTCGTGCCGCAGCGGTTCCCGCAGATGGTCACGCTGACGGCGGCGCAGGACGGGCACCCCGCGCTCGAGCGCGACGGGCGGGGGGTGTTCACGACCGCGCTGCTCCAGTCGCTGCAGCAGCGGCCGGAGGCGACCTGGCACCAGGTGGCGCACGACGTGTCGCGCTGGGTGGCGGCGCTGCACAGCTGGCAGCGGCCGCGCTTCGAGGGCAACCTCGACCGGTGGGTGTTCGGCACCGCCGACGGGCGGCGCACCAGCCCGTGGACGGTCACCGCGGTCAACGGGCCCTGGATCATGCTCGAGGGACCGTGGCTGCCGGGCTGGGGCCAGGGCGCGGTGGTCGGGATCTTCGGGCCCCGGGAGGAGGAGCCCAAGGCCCGGATCCAGGTCGAGCGGATCACGCCGAGCTCGGCCCGCGGGCGCGTCCTCGGGCGGGCGCGGCACAAGGTCCATCCCGGGGATCGGGCGCGGCTCGAGGTGCCGGGCGACACCCTGACCTCGATCCGCGTGCGGTTCGACACCGCCTCGTCGGTCGAGCAGGCGGTGGCCGCCGCGCTCGCCGCCGACGTGGTGCTCGAGCGCACGGTGAAGGTCGTGCGGGCGTCTGCCGACTACGTGCTGCGCCCCGGGCCCAACGACACCGTCGACATCGTGGGCGCCGACGGGGTCCGCCGCAACCGCCTGGCGATGAAGGGCGACGCCGACGCGAAGAGCCTCGCCTACGTGCTCGGGCTGTACGCGAGGCAGGCCTCGCTGCTCGCCTTGTCGGGGGAGGTGCCCGAGCAGTACCCGAGGGACGTGTTCGAGCTGCGGATCGTGCCCATGCAGGGGCACCCCGGCTGCGAGCGCACGTCCTACGAGCCGGCCCGCCGGGCGCTGCCGTGGGCGCAGGTCCCCATGTGCAACGCAGTGCAGCTGCAGGTCAGCCTGGTCGAGGAGCCCAAGCAACCACTGCACCTCGGCATCCTCTACCTGGCGGGGAACGGCGCGATCCACGCCTGGCCCCAGGGGGGCACGCAGGAGATCCTCGCCGCGCGCGGGGACCGCTACGTGCAGCAGCTGGGCTGGGTCACGCCTCCGCTGAACACGCCGGATCGGATCCTCGTGTTCGGCACGCACGAGCCCGTGGACTGGTCCGCGCTGGCCGCCCAGACGCTGCCCGACGCGGTCGCCACGCGCGGCACGGGGGCCCAGGGGTTCGTCTTCTCGGCGGTGTCGGGCGCGGGCACCCGCGGGCAGTGGGCCACCGAGGGCGAGGGGAGCTCGCCCGGGTGGACGGCGAGCCTGATGAGCCTCGAGGTCGTCGCCGACCCCCGGCGGTGGTCGGAGCGGGAGCGCGACACGACCGCGACGTGCGCCAACCTGCGAGCCAGCGCCTGCATCGGTGACTAGCGGCTGGCTCACCCTGGCGTCGCTGGCCGCGGCGGCGGCCCCGGCGCCGTGCGATCTGGCCGCGCGCCCCCCGGGCCTGATGGTCCTGACGGTCTCGCCAGGCGACGCGGTGCACAGCTCGTTCGGTCACACCGCGCTGCTCGACTGGCGGCCTGCTCCGGAACCTGTACGGGGGCGAGGCCTCGACTCGCCGGTGTTCGACTACGGGCGCTTCCAATCGCAGCCGCCCGTCCAGCTCGCCACGAAGATGCTCACCGCGACCCTGCCGTACTACCTCTACGACACCGACCTGGCCGGGATCGTGCGCCGCTACGAGCGGCTCGGCCGCGAGGTGATCGTCCAGGAGCTCGAGCTGACCCCGGCCGAGCGGCTCGTCGTGCTCGGCGCGATCGAGGCCAAGCTCGCGGACCGGGAGTTCGCCTACCACTGGTACGACGCGAACTGCACGACCAAGGTCCGCGATCACGTCGACGAGGTCTTCGGGGGCGCGTGGTCGGCGGCCCACGGTCACGCGGCAGCGACGACCCCCGCGCGGGAGGTCCTGCGGTACGCATCGCAGAAACCCCCGCTGTGGTTCGGGCTGCACTGGGGCTGCGGCCGCGCCGCCGACCGCCGGCCGACCGCCTTCGACGCGGCGTTCCTGCCCGACGGGCTGCGGTCCCTGCTCGCGCAGAGCGCGCGACCCGACGACGGCCGGCCGCTGCTCAACAAGCTTCTGCATAGAGCCTTTTCGGTGGCTAAACGGGTGCGCAGCGAGACGGGTATCGGCTCTGCCGCGGTGTCGATCAGTTCGGCCGCCGTCGAGCTTGCCAGGAAGATATTCGGCAACCTCGACGACAAGAAGGTTCTGCTGATCGGGGCGGGGGAGATGGCCGAACTGGCCGCC
>CAYMSU010000640.1:0-3193 GCA_964393165.1 uncultured Enterobacteriaceae bacterium | reverse complement strand
GCGTGCCCCGGAGCCGAGGGGCGGCTCACGCCTGCGCTCGGGCGCCGGCGCCCCTCGGGACGTCGCGAAGCGCGGACCGAGCGCGAGGAGCAGGGCCACTCCTGTCTCCTGCGAGAGTCAGCGGGAGCGGGGGCCGCGGTGGTTGTGGCCTCGGCGATCGTCGTCGCGGTCGTCCCAGTCGCCACGGCGCCCTCGGCGACGGTCGTCGTCGTCCCAGTCGTCGTCGTCCCAGTCGTCGTCGTCGCGATCCCAGCGACCTCCGCGCCCGCGCCGGTCGTCGTGATCCCAGCGGTCGTCCCGATCCCAGCGGCCGTCCCGATCCCTGCGGTCGTCGCGATCCCGATCCCAGTGGGAGCCCCGGCTTGGTGGGCCCGGGTGCACGCCCTGGCCGACACGCACCTCGGGGGCGCGCACACAGCCGTGATGCTCCCGTACGCGGAAGCGCGAGGGCACCGACGACGTGACCGCCAGCGAGCCCGGACGCCAGCTGGCCCAGGTGTTCTGCCAGTGGTGGCTGCGGAAGCCGTAGGACCAGCGGCTCCGCCACGACACCGGGGTGCAGCCACGGTCGATCTCGTAGAACGCGCTCGAGGCCGGCGGCAGGTCCAGCACGTCGGCGGAGAGCACGCAGCGACGGCCGTCCTGCACCAGCCGGACGGCGTGGCTGCCGGGCCTCACGCGCAGATCGACGGTGACCCGCGGCGGCACCCGCCCCACGAGGGCGCCGTCGACGAAGACGCTGATCGGGGTGAACAGGTCGTTGTCGACCGTGAGCGTGGCTGGCGCGCCTCGCCAGGCGTGCGCGGGCGCCGCCAGCGTGAGTGCGGTGAGCATCGTGAGCATCCGAACCTCCGTGGTTGGCTCACCGACGCAGCACCCCCCGGGATCGTCGAGCGCGTGACCGGACGAGACATCCGCTATGGCGCGAGGACCGCCTGCACCGCCTCCAGCACGGGATCGTGGAGCCTTCCGTTCGTCACGATCACGCCCCGGTTCTCGGTGAGCCCCCGACCACGCCTGAAGTCGAGCGGGCGGCCTGCGATGTCGGTGACGCGCCCCCCGGCCTCGGTGACCACCCGGTAGCCGGCTGCGTGGTCCCAGATCTTCTCGACGTAGTCGGCCCGCGTGGGCAGGCGCAGGTAAATCGACGCGTCGGCGCGGGCGACGGCGGCGTACTTGCACTGGCTGTCGATGCGGTAGGGCGGCCGCGCGATCCCCAGGCGCTGCGCGATCTGCGCGGACTGGTCCTGGTCGCTGTGGGCGGACTCCACCGACTCGCAGAACCGCGCCTCCGACGGCTGCGCGATCTCGTCGACGTGCAGGGCATGGACCTCGTGGTGGTCGAGCGGCCGCCACCGCCCTCCCTCGCCCTTCACCCCCCAGAAGAGCCCGCCGCGGGCTTGCTCGCCGCCGGGCCGGGGCACGGGGAGGTTCGGACAGCCGAGCACCCCGAGCACCACCTCCCCGTCCTCGATCAGGGCGAGCGCCACGGCGTACTGGTCGAGGCGAAGGAACCCCTTGGTGCCGTCGATCGGGTCGAGCACCCAGTGGCGGCCGCCGCCTCCCGCGTGGGTGCCCCGGTCGATCGCCTCGAGCAGCTCGGCATCGTGCAGATCGGGGAGCACCGCCCGCACCCCCGCCTCGACCTTCGCACGGAGCGCGGCGTCGTCGCGCAGCGCCGCCGCATCCTCCTCGCCGACGAGGGGATCGTGCGGAAACTCACGGGACAGGAGGTGGCTCACGACCGCCTGCGCCCCAAAGTCCGCCACGGTCACAGGGGACCGGTCTCCCTTCTCGAGCACCGAGCCCTCGACGAGCTGCTGCTGCACTGCCCGGCACAGCCGGCTCGCCTTCTGCACGGCGTCGAGCGCCGCGGTCAACTCTGCCGCGTAGGCCATGGATCCTCCGGCCGCCCGCCTAACGCACAGGGGGCTCGGCGATCAGTTCCGACAGCCGCTCGACCTGCTCCTGCAGCGCCGCCTCGAGGTCGCGAGCCACGGGATGGTCGGGATCGTACAGGTCGAGCTGCTCGGCCGGATCCGCGCCGCGGTCGTACAGCCACCTCGCGCCGTCGTCCCACCGGTACACGAGCTTGTGATCGCCCTTCACGACCGCGGCGAGGGGTCCGTCGCGGCCGACGGTGGCGAGCCCGCGCACGCGGTCGGCGGGCGCCTGCCCGAGCGCGAAGCCGGAGGCCTGCGGATCGGGAGGGAGCCCGAGGGCGTCGAGCACCGTGGGCACCAGGTCGACGGCGTGGGAGGGGCCGTCGACGGGCCCGGGCGCCTGCCCGGGACCTCGGAGCGCGAGCCACCCGCGCGCCTCCTCGGCCCCGAGCCCGTAGGCGTGGCCGAGGGCGCCGCGCTCCCCGAGCTGCTCCCCGTGGTCGGTCCACAGCACGAACAGGGTGTCGTCGAACCACGGCTCGCGCCGCACGTCGGCCCAGAACGCGGCGAGCTGGTCGTCGAGCCACGCCACCTCGGCCCGGTAGCGCACGCGGACGTGGGCGAGCACCTGCGCCTTCTCGCCCTCTGGCAGGTCCGCCCAGCCCTCGGCGAGCCGGATCACGTCGCCGTGGTCGGTGAGATCGACGGCCAGGGGGGCAAGCCCCTCGAGGTCACCGAGGTACTCCGCGGGAGGGTCGTACGGCGCGTGGGGCTCGGTGACGTGGACGTGGAGGAACCACCGCGCGGGTGGGTCGGGCTCCTCGAGCCGGAGCCGGAGCCGGGTGAGGCCGCGGGCGAGCTTGTGGTTCGCGGGCCCGGGCGACGCCGGCTCGCTCAGCACGTAGCCCTGATCGGTGCCCCACTCGCCCGACAGCCACCCGTTGGCGGTGACGAGCAGCGTGTGGAAGCCCTCCGCCTGCAGTCGCTCGGCGAGGAGCGGCGCCTCCGGGGGCAGAGGCGCGCGGACCTCTCGCGCGAGCTGCGGCAAGAACCCGAGCTCGGCGAAGGTGCGGCCCGTGAGCGTGCACACGACCGAGGGGTAGGTCCAGTTCGCGCACTGCTCGAGGTCGGCCGCCCAGCGCGCCTGCTGCTGCCACTCCTGCAGGAACCGCATGTGCGCGAGGTGGTCCGCGCGCAGGGTGTCGATCGAGACCATGACCATGTGCCGGGCAGTGCCGGGGGGCACCTCGGCCGGCGGCGCCGCACACCCTGCCAGCAGCAACACCAGGATTCTGCAAGCGGAGCCAGCT
>CAYMSU010000639.1:498-3196 GCA_964393165.1 uncultured Enterobacteriaceae bacterium | reverse complement strand
CCGAGCGCCCGGGGGTGCTGGCCGAGCAGCGGCTGGGCGCCCCGCACAATGCGCTCGGCCTTCTCCACGAGGTCGTCGCGCCCCACGAGGCGGCCCAGGCGAACCCAGGCCAGGGCCGCGACCCCGTTGGCACCGGGCTCGGCGCTCCCCAGGAAGTGCTTGGAGCGGTCGACGAGCGCCGGCTGATCTGCGCCCGTGTAGAACAGCCCGCCGTCCGCGTCGTCCCAGAAGCGGTCGACGACCTCGTCGGACAGCGCCTGGGCGGTGGCGAGCCAGCGCTCGGCGAAGGTCGCATCCCACAGGTCGAGGCAGGCGGTGATGACGTTGACGTAGTCGTCGGCGTAGGCCGCTACGTGGGCGCGCCCGTCTTTGTAGGTGCGCATGAGGCGACCGTCGACGCGGACGGGGCCGAGCAGCAAGTCCACGCAGGTGGTGGCGGCCTCGACCCAGGAGGCCTCCCCGAGGGCGGCCCCGGCGCGGGCCAGCGCCGACGCCAGGAGCCCGTTCCAGGCCGTGACCACCTTGTCGTCCCGCTCGGGGCGGGGGCGCTGCGCGCGGGCCTCGAGCAGCCGGGGCAGCGCCTTGCGCAGGGTGTCGGCCACCGCCGGGGACTGGTCCTCGAGCGGCTGCTCGAGCCGGAGCACGCTGGCTCCGCGCTCGAAGGTGCCCTCCGGGGTCACCCCGAGCTGGCGGGCGACCTCGGGGCCGTCGTCGCCGAGCACCTCGGTGAGCTGCTCGGGGGTCCACACGTAGAAGGCGCCCTCGTGAGCACCCTCACCCTCACCCTCTCCATTTCTAGCCACGTCACCCGAGAGGGGGCTGTCCGCGTCGAGGCTGGCAGCGAACCCGCCGTGGTCGAGGCGCATCTCGCGCAGCGCCCACCCGATGGTCTCGCGGACGACGCGCGCGTAGTGGTCGCGGCCCGTCGAACGCCACCCGTCGAGGTACAGGTTCACGAGCTGGGCGTTGTCGTAGAGCATCTTCTCGAAGTGCGGCACCCGCCACGACACGTCGACGCTGTAGCGGGCGAAGCCGCCCCCCAGCAGGTCGTACATTCCGCCGCGGGCCATCCCGTCGAGCGTCGTGGTCGCCATCTCGAGCGCCAGCTGGTCGCCCGCCCGGTGGTGGTGCGCGAGGAGGACGGCGAGCGTGCCGTAGGCGGGGAACTTTGGTGCGGCTCCGAAGCCCCCGTGGTCCATGTCGAACTCACGCTCTGCGGCCCGGACGATCGGCTCGAGCCAGTCCCTGGTGAGCACCCGCGCGGGCGCGGGCATTCCCCCGCTCCGACGCAGCATCGCGAGGACCTCCTCGGTGATGGTGCGGACCCGCTCGGCCTCGCCCGCCCAGAGCTGCTCGACCTGGGCCAGCACGTCGCCAAAGCCGGGCAGCCCGTGACGCGAGGTGGGGGGGAAGTAGGTGCCCCCGAAGAACGGCTCGCCCTCGGGGGTGAGGAACACGGTCATGGGCCACCCCCCGCGGCCCTGCAGCGCCTGCACGGCGCGCATGTACAGCTCATCGACGTCCGGCCGCTCCTCCCGGTCGACCTTCACGCACACGAAGCCCTGGTTCATTCTCGCGGCGATGGCCTCGTCTTCGAACGACTCGCGCTCCATGACGTGGCACCAGTGGCACGCGGAGTATCCCACCGACAGCAAGATCGGCTTGTTCTCGGCCCGTGCCTGGGCGAACGCCTCCTCGCCCCACGGATGCCAGTCCACGGGGTTGTGGGCGTGCTGGAGCAGGTAGGGGCTCGTCTCGTCGATCAACCGGTTGGGCACACCTTCTCCGGCGCAAGCCTCGGCACATAACGCCTCTGGGGGGCCGGGTCAGTCGACGGTGTCGCCTCCTGCCGGAGGGGGAGGCGGAGCCTCGTCCGACGGGTAACCCAGGATGTCCTCTTCCTCTGAGGCCTCGCCGGTCTCCTCGGCACCCTCCTCGTCGGTCGAAGCGGGAGCAGGCTCGGCGGACGCCGACGCACCCCCGGCCTCGCCCCCGGCCTCGCGCCCGGCCTCGCGCCCGGCCTCGGTGTCCTCGGCGTCGGCCGTCTCCTCGGAGACCGCCGCCTCCGCATCGGCCGCCACGTCGGCGGGGACGGGCTCGGGGGAGGGCGCAGGGGGACCGTCGGGCGGCTCCTCGACCTCGGGCGGTCGTGGGAGATCCGGCATCACGACGGTGTCGGCGCTGGCCCTGCCGGGAGGCGGCCCCGCGCACCGGGTGATCCGCTTGTAGACCACGGTCTGCGCCCCGTGGAACTTCAACCCGAGGAAGCGGTAGTCGAACCGGAACGCCTCGGAGGAGGGAAACACCTGGTTGCCCCGGATGAGCCCGCGCACGTGGACCTCGGCGTCGCGCACGCTCCAGCCCGGCCAGCGGCCCACCCGGAACTTGGCCGGGAAGGTCACATCCAGCGCGCTCGGGGCGGTTCCACCACCCGGGAAGAACACCTGCACGTCGATCTCGTCGGCGCGGCCGGCGGCGAGCGGGATCGCACGGGTGAGGACGACCCCCCCGCGCGCGTCGTCCCACTCGGCCCAGCTGGTGAAGGCATCCCCGCTGATCCGCCGGATCGCCGACCGCAGTACGTTGATCGCCTCGGCGCCCTCCACCATCTCGCGACCCTGCTCGTCGCCGTGGACCACCACCCGGCCCCCCACGAGCTTGCCGACCAGCGGGTAGAACCGGGCCTCGCTGCGCTCGT
>CAYMSU010000639.1:0-488 GCA_964393165.1 uncultured Enterobacteriaceae bacterium | reverse complement strand
CCTGACGTCCTTTCGGACCAGCAGACCGGTACCGTCCCCCCGGCGCTCGGCGAGGAGCTCCCCCAGGGGCTGCAGGTGGACCTCGCCCCACACGCCGTCGCTCGTCTTGCCGGCGAACACCGCGTCGCCCCGGGTGGAGTACTTGCGCGTGCGCCAGTCCCAGCTCGCCTGCCCGACCCACTCCCAGCACCCGCCCGGCATGTCCAGGACGGCTTCGGCGGCCTCCTCCCACCTGTCGATGTCCTCCAGGTCGACGTTGGGAGGCGGCGCGGCGACGGCCAGCGCGGCGACGAGGGCCCACATGGGGGTACCTCCACGAGGGGAACGGTACGGTGCCACCCCGAGGTAACCCAGCGGCCTCGGCCTGCCTGCCAACTTGCAGTTCGGGGCTCGCGCACGCGGCGGGCCGACGACTCCTGGGCTTCGCTCGCATCCGGCTCCCGGCCTGCAGGGCGAAGCCCGAAGGTCCGGCTGCGCGCTCCGCCAGC
>CAYMSU010000638.1:0-3200 GCA_964393165.1 uncultured Enterobacteriaceae bacterium | reverse complement strand
ATCGGGGGCTCCGCGCTCTACCTCGCGGGGGGCTCCACCATGTTCGCGGGGGCCATCGGGGCGAGCTCCGCCGCGGGCCTGTCCCCCGGCGTCGGGATCGCGGGCCTCTCCCTGTGGATCAGCTCGGTGATCTTCGCCCTCCCTGCGCCTCCCGTGGCCTTGCTCACCCAGATCGGCGGGCTCGCTCTCGGCGCGGCCGAGCTCGTCCGCGCGGGCCAGGCGGGCCGCGACCGGGGCTGGGTCGTTCACCTGGTGCCCAGGCCCGACGGCCTCGGCCTGGTCGCCCGATTTCGCTGATCAGCCGAGCTTGTAGGCCGCGACCTCGAGCGGGTTGCCGACCTCGCCCTGGGCCGCCTGGAACGCCCGGCTCACCGGCACGGACCCGCCGGTGATCACCGACGACAGCGCGCCCCAGGCCATGCCGAGCAGCCAGAACGGGATCATCCAGTCGCTCATGTAGACGTACTGGCGCGTGTGGTACAGCTCGTGGATCAGGGGGATGTTGCCCTTCCACGTGTGCACGGTGAAGCCCACGGTGGTCGCGAAGTAGGTCCAGTCCTGCACCGAGGCGTGGTCGGTGTCCGCCTGGGGCTTGAACTGGCTGTGCAGCACGCCGCCCATGAAGCCCACGCGCGGGGGCATCCAGTTCACGGTCTGGCCGGCGCCGGGGCCGTGGGTGACGGACTCGGTCTGGGGGGCCCGGCCGCGGGCGGCGAGGCTCCACACCACGCAGACGAGCCAGATCAGCAGGCCCACGCCCGAGGTGACCCAGGCGAACTGCATCTTCACGAGGGCGGGCACGATGGAGAACAGGCCGTTGCCGAGCGTCTGCCGGCGGCCGAGCGCGACCGACAGGCGGTCGAAGGCGGCGGCCCAGGCGGTGCAGGCGAGGCGGTAGATCCCCATGAAGAGCACGAAGCCCCCCACGCCGCCGATGGACTCGCGGAAGCCCTCGGAGCCGACCCACACGAGGCCGAACAGCCCGTGCGAGAACACGAGGAAGAACTGCTCGATGCCGCTGGCATCGGGCTGGGTGCCGGCCCAGAGCAGCGCGCCGGCGAGGATGCCGACGAGGAAGTCGAAGACGACCTCCTGCCAAGAGAACGTCCAGCTGATCAGCATGTTGACGAGCCCGCAGCCGACGACCACGATGGGCCACACCACGAACATGATCACGTACAGGTTGTCCACGGATCCCCCCGATGAGGCGGGGGGATACCACAGGCGGGGCTCTGGGTGGGGGGAGGGCGGGTTCCCCTGCGCCGGGCGCGGGGCCTGCGCATGGGGGCGTGCTCGGCCTCCGGGCGATCCCGCGAGGCGGCGGCGCGTCGGGTCGGGGTGGCGACAGGCCCCGGGGGCGGGGGGCCCGGCCTCCTGGCGGTGGCGGCCCGTCCCGCGGGAGGGGCAGCCCCGCGGGGCTCCCGCTCACAGCTGGCTGCACGCCCCCTGCCGCGTCACGCCCACCTCGATGGCGAACTCCGCCCGCACCACCGTGTCGTCGTCCGGACGGCGGCCCGTCACGTCCGTCGTCAGCGTCATCGCCTCCGACACCAGGTAGTCCGTCAGATCCACGTCCTCGAGCTCGAACGTCACGCTCGAGACCCCCGCCGGGAAGTCGTTCTGCGTCGCCACCCGCACCGTCGGCAGGTCCGGTGCGCTCACCAACAGATCCATCCGATCCAGGAACGACAGGTCCGCGCTCGCCGGATCCGTGGCCGTCAGCACGAAGTCGACCAGGTACACCTCGCGGATGTCCCCCGGCGCGACTCCCTGGTTCTGCAGCTCCGCCGCCTCCGTCAGATCCATCGTGGCGAAGCCGTCGAAGCCGATGTCGCCCAACAGCTGCTCGAACACCGACCGGCCCCCGATCTGGACCTCGGAGCTCTCCTCCACGGTGATCCGGAACAGCGAGCCCTCGCAGCCGAGGAACAGCAGGCAGGGCAGCAGCGCGCGAGCGGTCACGGGGCCTCCACGTCAGCCCCATCGGCGCCCGACCCGCCCCCCTGGACTCACGATGTGGAGGCGGACGCCTCCGGCCACTCGAGGCCGTGCTTGGCCAGCGCCTCGAGCGCACCCTCGCGCGTGCGGAAGACCGCGATGAAGCGGTTCTTGTGGCAGAAGACGGACCCCTCCACCCCCGTGACCGCCTCGAGGTCCTCGTCGGTGAGGCCCGCCCACGCGGCCGGGAGCGGCCGCTTCTGCCCGAAGTCGCCGAGCTTCGGCGGGATCGCGACCACCCGCCAGCTCCCGTCGGTGCCCGGGTGCAGCACGTAGTCCGTGGGGTGCTCCGCGCCCCCGTGCTCGAAGTACACGGGCTTCCAGGGCAGGTACCGCTCGAGCTCGATCACGCGGCGGCCGGACTGCTCGGCCTGGCGCATCGCGGCCGTGACCACCCGGCGCGCCTCCTCGATGCGCGCGTGCTCCGCCACGAGGCCCTCGAGCCAGGCCCGGCCCGTGGACACCGCGCCCTCGAACGCCCGGTCGAACGCCGCATGGTCGCCCGCGGGGTGGTTGAGCGCCTCGACCATGCGCGGGAAGCAGGGAACGTGGGGCTTCGGCGCCACCCGCCCGTTGTCGACGTCGTCGATGTACGAGATCAGCCCGTCGCGCAGCGACGCCGCGAGCTCCGCGGGGATCCGCGCCTCGCTGGCGAGCCAGGCGAGCACCATGCCGGCGGACGACAGCGGCCCCGTGTAGGAGGCCTGGTGGTGGTCGAACCGACCCTCGGCCGGCGCGTACTCAGCCCCTACGTCGACCACGAGGTCGGCCTGCGCGATGCGCGCGGGGTCGCGCGTGCGCACCACCGTCGCCTCGGCGTCGTAGAAGGTGCGGATCAGCGCCACCGCCATCACGTCGTCGGCGTGGAAGGGGCCGTCGTGCGTCGCCACCGTGGTGGGCATGGGGTCTCCCAGGCGAGCCGAGCCCGTCCGGGGCCCGGACCCGTAACGGTAATCCCTTCGTCGCGATGTGTCCGCCGCGGAGATATCCCGCTCGCCGTGGAAGTCGTCGTCCTCATCGCCGGGCCCGCGCTGCTGGCCGGCGCCGTCGCCATCGGCGTCACCCTCGCGGTGGAGCGCTGGGGGGGCGTCGTGGGCGGCCTGCTGGGCACGCTGCCCACCACCATCGTGCCCGCGGCCCTGGGCATGTGGTTCGCGAGCCCCGACCCCGCGACCTACGCCGCCGCGATGGGCGCCGTCCCC
>CAYMSU010000637.1:0-3210 GCA_964393165.1 uncultured Enterobacteriaceae bacterium | reverse complement strand
CCCGCCCACGTCGAGGATCAGCGCGACCCGGCCGTCGCCCATGATGGTGGCCCCCGCGTACTCGGCGAGGCCCTTGAGCTCCCGCCCGAGGGGCTTGACCACGATCTCCTCGGTGTCGTGGATGCTGTCGACGAGCAGGCCGAACTGGCGGTCGTCGGCCTGCAGGATCACGATGTTGATCTCCTCGAGCACCTCGCCCGTGGGGGCGAGCTCGAGGATCTCGCCGAGGTCGATCAGCGACAGCAGCTGGCCGCGCAGGCGGAACACCGGCGTCTGCTGGATCCGCTCGATGGTCTCGGCGGCGTCGTCGACGTCGATGCGGACGAGCTCCTGGAGGTTCACCTGGGGCACCGCGAAGCGCTCTCCCCGGGCCCCCACGACGAGCGCGGGGATGATCGCGAGGGTGAGCGGGATCCGGATTCGAATCGTGGTGCCGACCCCCTGGCGGCTGTCCACGTCGACGGAGCCGCCGATCTTCTCCACGTTGCTGCGCACGACGTCCATGCCCACGCCGCGGCCGGAGATGTTGGTGATCTCCGAGGCGGTCGACAGGCCGGGCAGGAACAGCAGGTTGATCGCCTGGTGCTCGGTCAGCCCGCGGGCGTCGTCGGCCGTGATCAGGCCCTTCTCGACCGCCTTCTGCTTGATGGCCTCGGGGTCGATGCCCCCGCCGTCGTCGGCGATCTCGATGTTGACCCGGCCGCCCTCGTGAAACGCCCGCAGGTGGATCGTCCCGGCTGGCGGCTTGCCGCGCACCGCCCGCAGGTCGGGCGCCTCGATGCCGTGGTCCACGGCGTTGCGGACCAGGTGGGTGAGCGGGTCCGCGACGGCCTCGAGGATGCTCTTGTCGAGCTCGGTCTGTCGGCCCTCCATCTTCAGCGTGACCTGCTTGCCGACCGACAGGGAAAGGTCGCGGACCACCCGGGGGTACCGCGTCCACAGCTTGTCGATGGGCTGCATGCGCGTCTTCATGACGCTCTCCTGCAGCTCGGTCGTGATCTGGTCGAGGCGCTGCGAGGTGGCCGTCAGCCCCGTGTCGTCGCTCGCGGAGGCGTGCTGCAGGAGCTGGTTGCGGGCCAGCACGAGCTCCCCGACGAGGTTCATGAGCTCGTCGAGCAGCCCCACGTCGACCTTGATGCGGGAGTCGAGCTCCGCGGGGGCCGCCGACGGCGTCGGGGGGCTCGGCGCCGGAGGGGCCGGCGGGGGAGGGGGCACGGCCGCGGGCACGGGTGCGGGCATCGGAGGCTCGTAGACCTCGGTGACCTCGTCCTCCTCGTCGATCTCGGTCGGGGTGTCGTCCTCGTCGGCCGGCCGGTTGGACGCCATCGGCTTGCCGTGGTGGATGTCGAGGAGCTCCTGCGCCGCGGGGAGCCCGCGATCCTCGTTGGCCAGCACGAGCGCGTCGACGAGGATCTCGAAGTCGGTGTCGGCCTCGCGTCCGTGGGCCTCGAGGTGGTCGAGCACGCTGCGGATCGCGTCGCAGACGGCGAGCAGCAGCGTGGTGCGCACCCGCTCGAGCTGCACGGTGCCCGCTCGGAGGCTCGACAGCAGGTTCTCGCCGGCGTGGGCCACCGCCTCGAGGTGCGCCAGGCCGAAGAAGCCCGCCGTGCCCTTGATCGAGTGCACGGTGCGGAACACGCTCGACAGCGCGTCGGCGTTGCTCGGATCGGTCTCCAGCGCCACCAGCTCGGCGTCCAGCTCGTCGAGGCTGTCGCGGCTCTCGACCACGAACTCCATCAGGAGCTCGATGTCCTCGTTCATGGCGCAGCTCCCGGGGGTGTCAGTCCACGTTCAGGTGGTCGAGCAGCGCCCGCAGCCCCTGCGCCAGGGTGCCCAGCTTGGTGGCCGCCGACAGCGTGTTGTCGGCGCCTTCGCTCGTGTTGCGGGCGGCCTCCGACACTCCGCGGATGCTGTCCGAGATCTGCTCGGCCCCCTTGGCGGCCTCGGCCGCGTTGCGGGCGATCTCGTTGGTGGTCGCCGCCTGCTCCTCGACCGCACCGGCGATCGTGTTCTGGTAGTCGTTGATCTGGCCGATGATGTCGCTGATCTGCTCGATGGCCTCGACCGCGCGCTTGGTGTCCCCCTGGATGGCCTCGATCTTGTTCGAGATGTCCTCGGTCGCCGTCGCGGTCTGCTTGGCCAGCTCCTTGACCTCGTTCGCGACGACCGCGAAGCCCTTGCCCGCCTCGCCCGCGCGGGCGGCCTCGATCGTGGCGTTGAGCGCGAGCAGGTTGGTCTGCTGCGCGATCGAGGTGATCACCTTGATCACGTTGCCGATCTCGGCCGAGCTCACGCCGAGCTGCGCCACCGTGCTGTTCGTCTGGGCCGCTGCCTCGACCGCGGTCATCGCCACGCGCGCGGCGTCGTTCGCGCTCCTCGCGATCTCGCGCACGGTGGCCGACATCTCGTCGGCGCTGGCGGCCACCGAGGCCACGTTCGTGGTCACGACTCCCGAGGTGCTCTCCACGGTGTCGGCGCGCACGTTCGTGTCGGCGGAGTTCTTCGACAGCAGCTGCGCCACGTCGGACAGCTCCTCCGAGGCCTGGGTGAGCGACCGGGCGTTGTCGTTCAGCGCGCTGCGGGTCGACAGCGTCTCGGTGACGATCCGCCAGGTCGCCATCGTGCCGAGGCGCTCGCCGGACGCCGTGGAGATGTCGTCGACCTCGACCGACACGGTCTCGGGGCCGATCTGCAGCTCGACCCGAGCCGGCAGCTGGGAGGCGTCGGCGGCGAGCTCGCGGACCGCCCGGAGCTCCGGGTGGAGCCGGTCGAGCGGGGTGCCCACGACCTCGTGGGGCTTCACGGGCAGATGGGTGGCCAGCCGGGTGAGCACGCTCGCACACGCGGGGTTGAGGTAGGCCACCTCGAAGTGCGCGTCAGCGAACATCATCGCCGCGCGGGTGTGCTCGACCATGCCCGTGTAGCGCTCCTGCAGGTGGTGGCAGTCCACCTGCGCGGTCACGTCGGTCGCGAACTGGAGGATCCGGGTCACCCGGTGGTCGGGTCCGCGCAGCGGCACGTAGCTCGCCTGGAGCCAGACGGTCCGGCCGTCGCGGGCGGTCCGCGCCACCCGGCCCACGTAGGGGCGGCCCTCCGCGAGCTCCGCCCAGAACGCGCGGTACGCCTGGGGATCGGCCCCGGCGCTCCCCATGATCCGGGAGTAGGGCTGGCCCACCACCTCGTCCCGGGTGTAGCCGAGCATCGCGAGCC
>CAYMSU010000636.1:0-3217 GCA_964393165.1 uncultured Enterobacteriaceae bacterium | reverse complement strand
TCCCTGATCGTTGCCGCGTCAACTCCACATAACCAGGTACTTCACATGAATCGAGTTATGTGGCGCTCAACATAACTCGACGAGCTGGGTCTGTGGTTCTACCGGGACGTCGGCTTCTCTCTGGCCGGCACGCTCAAGCAGACCGCCGCCGAGCAGGTGGAGCGGACCCCCGAGGGTCGGACCCATGACGAACTGCAGAGCGTGCTGCGGGTGCGGTTGCACAACACGCTGCTGGGCCTGGTCCGGGAGGGCCACATCGGACGGGAGCGCCTCGAGCGCGTGTACTTGTACGTCAGCGTCGATCCGGAGCGGGCAGCGCAGCAGGTCCGGGAGCGACAGGAGCTGAACGCTTCGCTGGCCGAGATGCTGCGAGTCCCCACGGACGAAGAGGTCGTCGATGTGCTGGCAGAGGCGCTCCGTGCCGCCCCCGTCATCCCCGAGCCGGAACTGGTCGCCCGGCGCCTGGTCGCCCGCGGCATCCGGCTCGAGCCGCACCACGTCCAGATGGTCTACGAGGAGCACCGGTTGGTGCCGGGAAAAAAAACGGCGCCGCCCAGCTCGCGGCGCTCGCGGCGATGAGAGCCCGGGTCGATTCGGTGCGCGAACGCTGTCAGCAACGCCTTGGTCGCCCCTGCCCGGTGTCGCTGTACGTTGCCGAGGCGCCGGGCCGGTGCCCGCGATGCGGCGGCCCCATGCTCGTGCAGAAGACGGCGCCACGGACGGGCCGCACGCTGGCTCACGGTCCGTTCGATGCGCGAGAGACCGTCCACGTCTGCGCCGCCGAATGTCGATGGCCCTCGGGAGCCCGGGTCATACGGCGAGCCGCCTGCCTGGGCGAAGCCCTGCTCCCCCAGGCCAACGTCGGCTATGACGTGATGGTGTTCGCGGGACTGCGACGTTTCCTCCGGCAGCAGCAGCGGCAAGACATCCGGGCCGCGTTGCTCGACCGAGGAGTCCGCATCTCCGAGGGCGAAGTGAGCGAGCTGTGCCGCCGGTTCGTCCGGTACGTGGCCCGACTTCATCACCGGTGCTCAGGCGAGCTGAAGAGAGCGCTCGAGCAGGACGGCGGCTGGCCGCTGCACGTCGATGCCACCGGAGAGGCCGGTCGGGGGACCTTGCTGCTGGCGATGTCGGGCTGGCGCAGGTGGGTGCTGGGCGCCTGGAAGATCTCCACGGAACGGACCGATCTCGTCCTGTCGCCGCTGCGACAGACGGTCCGTCGCTTCGGCGCTCCCTGTGCCGCCGTGCGGGACCTGGGCCGCGCCATGATCCCGGCCCTCGACGCGCTGGTCGCCGAGCTCGCTCCGACCATCCCCGTGCTGTCTTGCCATCAGCACTTCGTGGCCGACGTGGGCAAGGACCTGCTCGAGCCCGCCCACGCTCAGCTCCGCGACCTGTTCCGGCGCACCAAGGTGCGTCCCAGGCTCCGCGACCTGGTCCGCGATCTCGGTCGACGTATCGGCCAAGACATCGAGCCGGCGCGAGAGGCCGTTCGGCAATGGCAACGGAGCGAGCAATCCAGCCACCAGATCGCCCCGGGGCTCGACGGCCTGGCCGTGGTCCGCGCCCTGACCCAGTGGGTCTTGGACTACAAGGCCGACGCCTCCGGCCTCGATTTTCCTTTCGACAGGCCCTATCTCGACCTGTTCGACCGGTGCGTCACCGCGTTGCGCGCCCTCGACGCCTATCTGCGAAAGCCGCCGGAGGACAAGGCGGTCACCTCCGCGCTCAAGCGTCTTCATCGTTATCTCGAGCCGGTCTCCAGCCAGGTCCCGTTCCGCCAGGTCGCCATCCGGCTGCGCCGACGCGCCGCCCTGCTCGACGAGATGCGCGCCGTCTTGCGCCTCGAAGCCACGCCTCCCGAAGACGTGACGAATCACGACCTCGACCAGATTCAACGGCAGCTCGACATCTGGGCCGACGCGCTCCGGCTGCGCCGGCCCGCCCGAGGCCCGGCACAGGACACCCGCGAGGCCATCGACGTCATCCTGACCCACCTCGAGGTCCATGGGCACTCCCTCTGGGGACACGCCATCCGGCTGCCTGAGCGCGCCGGGGGCGGCGTCCGCATGGTGGCCAGAACCAACTACCTCGCCGAGAACTTCTTCGGCGAGCTCAAACACGACGAACGACGGCGCAGTGGTCACAAGAACCTCGGCCACGACCTCGAGCTCATGCCCGCCGAGGCCGCGCTTGTGCGCAACCTCGAACGCGACGACTACGTGACCATCGTCTGTGGATCTCTGGACAAGCTGGCCGAGACCTTCGCCGAGATGGACCGCGACGAGCACCAACGGAAGCTCGACGGCATCCTTCAGGAAGATCTGGACGATGACCTCGAGAGCATCCTGCAGATCGAGAGCGCCTCGCTGTCTCCGGCAGACCGCCGCGTCGTCAGGACCGGAGAGATGAACCGCCGAGTAGCTGCGGCTGCCAACAGCCGAGCGCCTCGGTGCCGTTGCTGACGACCAAGGCTGTCAATCCAACCGCATCCTGACGCGGTAGCTTCGACGGGTTGGAGATGATCGGTCCGTACGGCGCCTGCCTGGCGCGGCCTGCGGCCGCATGGGGTCTGGGCCGGTACAACGCGTTCTGCCCCGAGGGTGGGGAGGGCGACATCAGGTCCCTCACATGGACGACGACGGACTCGCGGAACGATGTGCTCGGCCCGGTCGACGCGACGCGGGTCGCCGCCGCGGCGGCGTCCTCGGACCTCGTGGTCGCCTGGACTTGGCTCAACGTCGACGGCGGCACGGGTCTCTCGGCCGCGACCGGGGGCCCCGACGCAGCGGGGCCGAGCTTCGGGCCGGCCTGGGGCCTGCCCGAGGTCGAGCCGGGCGCGGCGGTCGAGGAGCTCGCCGCGGCCGCCCGGGGCGAGCTCCTCGCCCTGGCGTGGGTCGAGGCCGGCGGCGCCGCGAGGCTCGCCGTGGCGAGCATCTCGAGCGAGGCCCTGGTCCTCGGCCCGGTGGAGGTCGCGGCCGGCGCGAGCGGGGTCGCCCTCGCCTTCTCGGGCGAGACGCTCGGCCTGGCCTGGGCCAGGGCCGGCTCCGACGGCGGGGTCATGTTCTCGCGGGTCGGCCTCGAGCCGGGCCTGCCGCTCCTCGACGGCTCCGGGGTCCACCTCGTGGGGGTCGGCGGGGCGGTCTCCCCGCGGGTGGCGCTCGCTGCCGGCTCCGGGCTGTTCGTCGTGGCCTCGGAGTACGGGCCGGAGGCGAGC
>CAYMSU010000635.1:0-3218 GCA_964393165.1 uncultured Enterobacteriaceae bacterium | reverse complement strand
CCGATGACCGACGCTACGATCTCCGCCCTCGGCCTCCTGCTCTGCCTGGCGCCGGGCCTCGTGCACGGTGTCGAGCTGGTGTCCCCGATGTTCTCGCGCTGGGTCATCAACGTCGTCCTGCCCTTCTTCGGGCCAGGCCTTCCCCGCACCGACTCGTCGCTGACCTACGACGAGCAGCTCGTCATGCTCGACGCAGCCCGCGAGGCGGGGCCCGCGGGCAAGGACGCCGCGTCGCACAACTACGTCTTCTTGCTGCTCTTCGAGCAACGCCAGGGGGGGATCGCCTTTCTGTCGGTAGCCGTCGGTGTCGTCTACGGCCTCGGGCTGTCGCTGGAGGGCCGCGCGCCGCTCCACCTCATGTTCGGCGTGATGTCGGTCCTGTTCGCGCTCGTCAACGCCAACCAGGCTGGAATCCCCGGCTTGGGGCACCACCCCCGCATCTCCCGGCACGGCAGGAACGTGGGCATCCTGTTCGCGCCCTTCTGGGCGGCTGCCGCGGTGCTGAACCTCCTGGCGTTCGCCACCTCGGCGGCGTAGGCGTCGGCGCTATCCGCCGTCTCTACGACGCCGCCCCCAGGAACCGCAACAGGTTGCCGACGACGGTGTCGTAGAGCTCGTCCGGGGTCTGGTCCGAGTACCCCTGCAGGCCGTCGTCCACGAGCAACGTGGCGAGGCCGTGCACGGCCGACCAGCACATCAACGACGCAGCCTCCACCGGAATCGGCAGCCGGCCCTCGGCCTCGAGCTCCTCGAGCAGGCCCCGCAGCACGTCGAAGGCGCTCGGAACGCCCGTGGGCAGCTCCTGCCTACCCACCCGGAACATGACGGCGAACTCCGTGGGCCGATCCACGGCGAACTGCACGTAGGCTCGGCCGAGCGCCGTGAGCCGAGCGCCCGGGTCTGACCCAGCCCGCCGCACCGCGGCCTGCGCCCCGCTCGCCAGCTGCACGAACGCCGCGACAGCCACGGCCTCGACCAGCGCACGCTTGTCGGCGAAGTGCCGATACACGAGGGCAGGATCCACACCCGCGACGCGGGCCGTCCCGCGCAGCGAGAACTGCCTCGGCCCCACCTCGCGCATCTGCGCGATGGCGGCTGCGAGCAGCCTATCCCTCGTCGATGGTGCGTCGTCGGTCACCCCTCCATCCTACTCTGTCAACAGCGTTGACAGCGGACGCAGCATGGTCAACAGTGTTGACGCGGTCAACGGTGTTGACGGCAAGGAGGAGACGATGTGGACGATCTTGTTGAGCCTGACCACCGCACTGGCGGACCCCCCGACCGTGGCGAGCGATGGCGCGACGTACGAGCGATGGGGCACGCACGTCCGTCGGCCGGCGATCGAGGTGAACCTCTTGTGGCCGTTCTTCCCCGGGGGAATCTCCGATCTGAAGGTGGTGGCACCGGTCGCTCGGCGCGCCTCCCACGTGGGTCGCGGCGAGCTGGTCGTGGGGCTCCACTCGGACTTCGGCTGGGGTCCGCTCACCCGCCCCGCCGACGAGTACGGAAAGGTCCGGTTCATCGGACTCAAAGCAGGCTACCGCCAATTCGTCGCCTACGGGCTCCACGTCGACGCCACGGTGAACGTGGGCTGGCGCCATGAGGAGAACAACGTGTTCGATGGCAGCACCCTGGACAGCTTCGCCAGCCGTGCCTGGCTGTTCGCAGGCTGGCAGGTCGACCTGTCCCGAAGGGTGTACATGAACCTCCGCGGCGGCGTGGGGCTGCACCTGGTGCGGGTGGGGGACCCGTTTGCCGATACGGAGCGCGGGCTCGCCCCGGGCGGCGACTGGAACCTGGGCGTCCGCTTCTGACCGATTCCTTGGCTAAGGGCCCCACGTGAACGGCGCGCCGTCGACGAGCACCGTGAACCCCACCAGGTCGTCGTCGGGCGCGCGCACGACGCCGCGCTCCTCGACCGCCACGAAGTACTCCAGGTAGAGCCCCGCCTCGAGCTCCTCGTCGCTGTCGCGGGTGAGCGCGGCGGCCACGTCGAGCGCGCAGTCGCCCTCCTCGGGGCAGAGCTGGAGCAGCCGCTCGATCTGGAACTCGGCCGGGCCCCGCCGGACGGGGTCCGCCGCACGGCGCCCACTCACCGCGATGGTGGCCTGCCTGCGAGGGGCGCGGCGAAGGTCGAGGATCAGGGAGTCGGTCGTGACCCGGCGGGGATCCGGGCGCGCGGCCTCGGGAATGTCGATCGCGATGTCGATCTGCATCACCCGCTGGCCCGATGCCAGCGTGACCGTGTCGAGCCCGCCGCGGTACAGCCATTCCCGCTCGATGCGACAGCCGGTCCCTGCCGCGAGCCCGAGCAGGGCGCAAGCGAGGCCGCCACGGGCGACATGGGCGACGCGGCCCCCGCTCACGACTCGAGCCTTCGGCGCACGCTCTCGACCTTGTCGGCGAGGGACTGCTCTCGATCCACCCGGGTGCCGACCTTCAGCGTGCTGCTGATCCGCGGTGCTCCCATCTGGTGGACCACCTCGTGGCAGCGCTTGACCGCGGCCATCACCGCGTCCCACTCCCCCTCGATGTTGGTGCCGTAGGCATGCATGCTGTGCGACAGGCCCGCCTCCTGCAGGACCCGCTGACATGCTGCCACGTGTGCGGACACCGAGGTTCCGACACCCACGGGCACGACGCAGAGATCGACCATGACCTTCATGGCGGCCGCTTAACGTCCCGAGCGGCAGGGGCGGCCGTCGGGGCCGCGCACGCCCCCATGACCGACCACCGCACCCTGGGGAATCCGATCCCCAGGACGAACCTCGGCGCCCGGAAGGATGCGAGCCCCGTCGCCGATCACCGCGCCCGCGCCGATGACGACGTCCTGCCCGATGTCGACGCCATACCCGAGGCGCGCCGCTGGCCCGATGACCGCGCTCGCGCCGACGCGGGCACGGTCCCCGATCTTCGCGTGGGCACCAACCCGGGCGCCGAACGACACGGTGCTGTCGAACCCGACGTGGGCGTGCGGAAGCAACTCGACCTGGGGGCCGATCCACGCTCGGTCCCGCACCTCGGCGTGCACGGCGATCGACACGTCGCGGCCCACCCGAGCGTCGTAGCCGACCCGGGCGTGAGGGGCGATCGTGGCGCGAGGGCCGATGGCCGCGCCGTCGTCGACGCGCGCGAGGACCTCCACCCGCACCCCGCCCGCGAGCCGCACGTACCGACCGACCTTGGCGAGCGGGTGCACCGACGCCGACGGCGTCGCC
>CAYMSU010000634.1:0-3219 GCA_964393165.1 uncultured Enterobacteriaceae bacterium | reverse complement strand
GCTCGGCAAGGCGCTGGCCGAGGCCCGCGCCGCGGTAGCGGCAACCTGATCCGCGTGCACGTGGCGCGCACGTCAAGCGAGGAGCCGGTCGGTCCGCCCAGCGAATCGCCACCCCGCCCCGCCCGACGCCCCACGCGGGGCACGCTCGGCTATCGTCGGTGTGAGGTCACCGGATGGACGAGTTGGAAACGCCACGCAGCCAGCGGCAAACCGTCACCCTGCTCCTGACCGACTCGCCTCGGTTGCGCCTCGGCGCCGAAGGCGATTCCGAGCCAATCGACAGCCAGCCCGCGGGCCGGACCCTGGCGAGTGACCGCCCGAACCACTAGGATCGATGTCATGAACGGACGGAGGCTTCCCCAGCGCCCGCGCGCTGTGACCATGACCGTGGGCGACATCCTCGCCCGAGCGCGTCGGGGGAACCTCCGCGTCCCGGACTTCCAGACCGGCTTGCGGTGGGGGCGGTCCCACATCGAGGACCTGTTCGACAGCATCGTGCGAGGGTTTCCGATCGGCGGCCTGCTCCTGTGGAGGCGCAGCTGCCCCGCCGAGACGGTTCGTTTCGGGCCCGTGGTCATCCCCGACGCCCCCGCAGGCGAGGCGCACTACCTCGTCGATGGCCAACAGCGCGTCACCGCGCTGGTCGGGGCTCTCCTCCATCCCGACGAGTTGCCGCTCGGCGATACCTACGCGCTGTGGGTGAACCTCGACGACGGCGCCTTCCGGGTCCCGCGCGAGCGCCCCCCGGCGACCTGGATCCCGGTGAACATCCTCGGGGATCGGGTTCGCCTGCAGAAGTGGGCCCGGGAGTTCAAGGCCGGTGAGGAGACCGACCGACTCGTCGACGCGGCGTTCCAGCTCGAGGAGGCGACCATCCGCTACAACGTGACCGCCTATGTCGTCGAGCTCGACGACGAGGGCGACACGGAAGCGCTCCGACTGATCTTCAGCCGAACCAACACCACGGGCGTCGCCCTGACCGAGGATCAGGTGTTCGAGGCGCTGTTCGGAGACACCCAGGCGCGGCCGAAGCCGATCGCCACGCTGGCGAACGCCCTCGACCATCACACCGGCTTCGGCGACCTTCCGCACGGCTGGCTGTTGCGATGCGTGAAGGCCGTGGCCGGGCTCGACGAGCGGAGTCACTTCACCGAGGCGAACCGGCCCGAGCCCGGCACCCTGCAGCGCACCGAGCGCGCGCTGCGGCACGCCATCACCTTGCTGCAGACGCAGGCGGGGTTCGTCCACTCGTCGGTTCTGCCCTACCGGTTCCCCCTCATCGTCATGGCGCGCTTCTTCGACCGGTTTCCGTCGCCCCATGCCCGCTCACGTCGCCTGCTCGTTCGCTGGCTGTGGCGCGGCGCGTTGGCCGGCACCCACGCCGACAGCAGCAACGCGGCGGTACGCGCCCACCTGCAGTGCATCGGCAGCGACGAGGACGACAGCGTGCAGGACCTCCTCGACAAGGTGCCCCGGGCGAGCCCGATTCCGAGGAGCCACGTCCCGTGGAGGGGTTCGAGCGCCGTGACCCGCCTGTTCGCCGCTGCGATGCTCCACGTCGAGCCGCTCGACCCCGACACCGAGGCGCCGGTAGAGGTGACCGCGCTCGGCACGGAGCTGTCCGCGCGCGGGCTCGGGGGCGTGTTCCGGCCCGTCACGAGTGCGCAGTCTCACGTCCCGATCGCGGCTCGAGCCGTGCTTCCGAAGGGTTACCGGCGTCGGGATCTGTCCTCCGCCAGTCCCGAGGTGCTGGCGAGCCTCGTGATCCCCGACGCAGCCGCCAACGCGTTGCGGGCCGGCGACGACGCCGCCTTCCTCCACGTGCGGGCTCGGGCTCTCGACGGTTTGCTCGCCGAACTGGTAACCCTTCGCGCCGAGCCGCAGCACAGCGACCGCCCTCCGATCGAGGCCCTGCTGCGACGGGCCGGATAGCGATGCAGTCGGCGATCGTGAGCCTGCACGGCACGCGCGTCGGGCAGCTCTCGCGCGTGTCCGACGACTTCGACTTCCGATTCGAGTTCGATCCATCCTACCTGTCGAGCCCGGACCGTCCCACGCTCGGACAGATCTTCGAGGACCGCCTCCCCGAACCGATCGTCACCTCCGGCCTGCCGTGCTGGTTCGCCCATGTGCTGCCGCAGGGGCCCTCACGAGAGCTCTACCAGAAGTGGCAGGGTCTCGACCGTGACGACGACGACGACTTCGACCTCCTCGTCGCCATCGGAACCGATCTCCCCGGGGCGGTGGAGCTGCACCCGGCAGAGGGAGGCCTACGCAGCCCCGCCACGAGGCGACGCCCCGCGCCTCGGGAGGACGGCACGCCACGGTTCGGCCTCGCCGGCGCGCAGATCAAGCTGTCGGTTCGGCGCGACGGCGCACGTGGGCTCGTAGTGCCCACCCAGGGCCACGATGGCGACTACATCGCCAAGTTCCACGATCCCCAGTACGCCGGCCTGCCCAGGCTGGAACACGCCACCACGCAGTGGGCCCGGGCGTCGGGCGTCGACTGCCACGAGACGCGCCTGGTGACCTCGGAGGACTTCGAGGGTCTCCCCGACGGCCTTCCGCTGGGCGACGGCACCGTGCTCCTGCTCACCCGATTCGACCGGACCCGCGACGGGAAGGTCCACGTCGAGGACTTCGGGCAGATCCTGGACGTGCCGCCCGGACCCGGGCAGTACAAGCGCTCGTACGGTGCCCTGGGCCAGGTGATTCGCACGCTCGCGAGCGACGACGTCGAAGAGTACATCCGGCGGGTCGCCTTCATGCTGATCTCGGGCAACGGCGATGCCCACCTGAAGAACTGGGGCATGCACTATCCCGACCGTTGCAACCCCCGGTTGGCCCCCGCCTACGACCTGATCTCCACGATCTGCCGCTTGCCCGACGACGACCTCGCCTTGGAGCTCGCCGGCACTCGACGCTGGAGGGACCTCTCTCCGGAGCGGGTGGCCCACCTCCTCGCGGACTGCCACGACGACCCAGACCGAGCCGGCCGGTGGTTCGACGACGCGCTCGATCGCGCGGTCTCCGCGTTCCGCCAGGAGGCCGCCTCTTTCGGCTTCACAGCGGTCGAGATCTCCACCCTCGAGGCCCACGCAGCCTCGCTCCTCAATGCCTTGCGCCCGGACTGCAGCTCACCATGACCCCTCTCACTTGCTGGCCCTGCTCACCGGATCGCGCCCCGCCCTCGCCCCCCCGGGCCACGGGCGGGGCATT
>CAYMSU010000633.1:0-3222 GCA_964393165.1 uncultured Enterobacteriaceae bacterium | reverse complement strand
ACACCACGCGCTGCCCCATCGCCTCGGGAATGGTCAGGATGTCCGAGAACACGATGGCGGCGTCGACCCCGAAGCGGTCGACGGGCTGGCAGGTGACCTCGCAGGCGAGGTCCGGATCCGCACACAGCTCGAGGAAGCTCACCCGCTCGCGAATGGCGCGGTACTCGGCCATGTAGCGCCCCGCCTGGCGCATGAACCAGACCGGCGGCCGGTCGACGGGCAGGCCCTGCAGGGCGTGGCGGAGATGGGTGTGGCGATCCACGGCGACTCCTGAAGACGGCTCCCCGTCCGTATCGCACCCGGCGTGCCGCGCTGGACAGTTATGCTGGGCCCCGTCGCCGCCTGGGAGGAGACGTGCTGGTGCTGTGGAGCTTGCTGCTGGCCACCCCCACGGCGTGGGCCCTCACCGACGCGCGCACCGGCTTCGAGATCGACGTGGCGGCAGGCGGCGCCCTCAGCGAGGGGCCGGTCCGGGGCGCGGTCGGCGGCGTCGTGAGCGCGGGCCTGTGGCGAGGCAAGTACGACAGCGCCTACGCGCTGGGCCGCTCGTGGCAGCTGCTCGCCACCGGGCGGGTGGACCTGCCGCTCGACGGCACCGCCCGCGTGGCGCCGATGCTGGAGGTGCGGCGCGGCACCGACGTGCTGGTCGCCGCGGTCGCGCCGTTCGTGGGCGGGGGCGCGGTGATCTCGGTGGGCGGAGCGTCGGGGCCGGTGGGCTGGACCGCGCGCGCCGGAGTGGTGGCGAAGTACCGATGGCACCGGTACCACGGCGGCATCGTGCGCCTCGAGGCCGGCGCCGACGTGCTGGGCGGCACCCCGTCGTTCACCGGGGCCGTGCTCGTCGGCATCTCGCTCGCGCGCCCGTTCACCTCGAGCAAGGCGAGCGGCGCGAGCGGTCCTGGCGGGCCTAGCAGTCCTAGCAGTCCTAGCAGTCCTAGCAGTCCTAGCGGTGGGCCTCGATGAACGCGGTGGGGTCGAGCCACTGGCTGTCGTCGGGGCTGTAGCCGGGCCCCACGGGCAGATCCGGCACCCTGCGGATCTCGAAGTGCAGGTGCGGCACGTAGGCCCCGTCGGCATCGCCGATGGTGCCCACGACCTCCCCGCGCCCGACCCGCTGGCCGACCTCGACGTGCACCTCGTGTAGGTGCGCGTACAGGCTCTCGACGAAGTCGGAGTGGCCTTGGCGCCGCACGTGGTGCACCACGCGCACGACCTGGCCCCAGCCCTCCCCCGCGTGGTCCGCCTGGGTGACCCGCCCCTCAGCGATCGCGTGGACCGGGTCGCCCAGATCGACGTGGCCCTCGCCGTGACGGTTCCAGTCCTCCCCGAGGTGGAAGTTCTCCCCGAAGCGCTGGGCGTTGTAGTAGCCCTCGGCATCGGGCGGCCCCACCGGGTAGTCGAAGGTGGCGACGGGCTCGAGGTCGCCGTACTTCGCGAGGACGGGGTCGACCTCGGACTGGATCCAGCACGCCCCCACCAGGCAGCCCATCGCGCCGACGTGCGCGACTGCCTGCTGCCATGTGCGGCGTGGTACCACCTCGGCCCTCCCAGCACCGCGACACGCGAGCCGGTGTGCAGCTCCTCGGCGCGGAGCGGGTACGTATCCGAGTCTGCGCCACGACGTCGGCCTGTCGCACGTCAGGACGAGGTCAGCGGCCGACACCGATGTCACGGTTGGCACGCCCTCGGCGCGACGGCTCGTCGAGACCACAGGTTGTCGCGTGGACGGACCCCTGGCACGTCGCTCGCAGTTGACGCAGCGACTGCCGACGTGATTGTCCGTGCCCCTGGATTGTCGGCGGTCTGGAGGCGGTGCGGGGAATGGGCCCCGCATCGTCTCCTCTGCCCTCACCTTGGTTGGCTTGGTTGGCTTGGTTGGCTTGATCCCGCCTCGCTGGGCGCCGGCGTGCGGGTGCCGCTGTGGCCCTCGGGCGCGCGCGGCTCGCCGGTCCGCAGCTGCGTGAGCACCCGGTCGGCGGGGAACCGCGCGTCGTCGTAGCGCTCGACGAGCCGGCCCTCGGCGTCGAGCACGAGCAGCCGCAGCCCGTGCAGGATCTGATCGCCCTCGCGAAGCACGTTCATGCCCGCGTACATGGCGAGATCGGGGAGCTTCTCCCCGGGCACCCGGGCGAACCGCAGGCGGGGGCCCGCCCCCACCTCGGCCGCGTGCGCGGCGAGGACCTCCACGGAGTCGTGCGCCGGGTCCAGGCTCAGCGCGACGAGCTGGACGTCGTCGCCGGCCTCGAGCATGCCCTGCAGCGCCTGCAGCCGCGCGGTCATCGCGGGGCAGAACTCGGGGAGCGGGCAGCGCGTGTAGATGAAGGTCAGCGCGGTGGGGCGCGCCTGGCCCTCCCCGATCACGAGGGAAGCGCCGTCGTGCGCCGTGATCTCGTGGCGGGGCAGCGCCACCCCGGGCTTGAGCGGCACGGGGCCGAGCGCGGACGCGGGCACCGGCCCGCGGCCGGTGATCCGGATCTTCTCGAGGCGCCCGCCCCGATCGTGCAGCTCGTACCGCGCGACCACCCGGTGCCCGGGCTTCAGGTCCTCGAGCAGCTCGGGCGAGGCGACGGGGAACGCCATGACCATGGCGGGCATGAGGCCGGGGATGTCCTCGTGGTCGAGGACTACCTCCTCGCCCTCGATCTTCACCACGGTGCCGGTCACGATGTAGGCGTTGTCGCCCCAGCAGGCGACCATCAGTGCAAGGAGCAGGTAGGTCATACCGCGGTCTCTAGCACCGTGCGGGCCAGGTGGCGGGCCCGGCGGGCCACCTCGCGCGACGAGGCGCCCCCGAGCGCGACGTCGTAGTAGAGCCAGGCGAGCTCCCGCAGGGCGTCGGCGCCGGGCCCAGGGGCGATCCGGGCGTACCACTCCGCCGCCGCGACCGGGGGAAGCTCGGGGGGCACCCGGATCCCCTGGCGCTGGAGGTGGCGGCGGGCCCGGGCGTGCAGCCGCCCGACGAGCCCGCGCGCCTGGGGCGGCCCCCGGCGCGCGGGCCGACGAAGGAGCTGCCCCCCGATCCACAGGCCCACGGCGGTGAGGATCAGCACGGTGACGCCGGCCTCGGTGGGCAGCTGCCGCTCCAGCGCGCGCCAGGTGCGGCCCACGAGCTGGCCGGGAGCCCGTGCGTCGTAGGCGAGCACGCGGTCGACCCACCACGTCTGCGCCACCTCGGTGAGCCGCCCGACCGGGTCTGCGGGCGGCGGGGGGGCCCCGGGCCCC
>CAYMSU010000632.1:0-3241 GCA_964393165.1 uncultured Enterobacteriaceae bacterium | reverse complement strand
CTTGTGCGACCAGCCGCGCTGCCACGAGATCGCCCGCTGGTCGGACGGGCGCCATCCGCTGTTCGTGATGGCGAACGCCCCCGCCGAGCCCGCCACGGGCTCGCGGCCGTCGGAGACCTGGCCCGCCCTGCGGGAGCGAATGCTCGCGCGCGCCCGCGCCGCGGGCGTCATCGACGACAGCGACGCCGTCGTGTGGGAGCGCACGCCGGCCGGCCTCGCGGAGCGCTTCCCCGGATCCCGGGGCAGCCTGTACGGGGCCGCCTCCAACGGTATGTGGTCGGCGTTCCGGCGCCCCCCCAATCGCGTTCCGCGACTCGACGGGCTCCACGTCGCGTCGGGATCCGCGCACCCGGGCGGGGGCGTCCCTCTCGCGGTGTTATCGGGTCGCGCAGCAGCTCGCGGGATCCTCACCAGGAGTGCGTCGTGATCGCAGCGATGTGGCTCGCGAGCCTGGGGCAGGCGTCGGTTTCGGCTCCCTCGCTGGAGGGGCGGTACTGGATGACGATCACGGTACGCTCGCGCATGCGGGTGCCGGTGCTGGGATGGATTCCCTCCACGACCGTGAGCCGGGTGCTCGCCGAGCTGCGGCCCAAGCCCGAGGGAGGCTGGGAGCAGCACCACCAGGTCTGCGAGATCGAGATCGAGTCGGGGGACCGCAAGGCGCAGACCACGATCCCGCAGGCGTTCGTGTCCGCGCTTCCCGTCAAGGTCTACGACGTGTCGCTGTCCTCCACGGGCGAGACGTCCGAGGGCCTGGAGTACCGCGCGGATCTGGGAACCGACTACGTCGGATACGACCCCACGGAGACCGCGACCGACGAGCTCCCCAAGCGGCCTGGCGACGCTGGCGTGGTCGACCCGGACGGCGACGGCAACCCGGGCATGACCGTCCAGCTGCACGTCCCCCTGTTCGGCACCGGAGAGCTCTACATCGTCCAGCGCGGCGCGATGGCGCTCTCCGGGGTGGTGTCCGACGGGCGCACCATCGAGGGCGACGTGGAGGTCGGCGCGATCGAGCAGCACACGCTCAAGGCGACCAATCCACTGTTCTCGGGCTCACCGCCGATCGAGCCCCTGCCCGGCGAGAGCCGCTTCCGTCTCGAGCGCACCACCGGAAGCAGCTGTGACGAGGCCGCACGCCTCGCCGAGGGTTAGGTCCGCGCGAGGTCGGGTCACCGGGCGCGTGCGAGCTCGAGCGCGTCGACCGCAGCCCGTAGCCACTCGCCGACCGTCCCCGCGAACGGACCACGCGGCGGGGGCTGGAGCCGAATCATGGGCTCCCGACCCTCCTTCTCCTCCAGCCGCAACCCCACGTGGGCGGACCCGCTGGCCCGAACCGGCAGATCGAGCGCCCGTCCCATCGCGGAAGCGCTGACCTCGAGCACGTCGAGCTCCATCGACAGCTGGGCCAGGGCGTGTGCCTCGAGGCCCTCCACCAGAGCCTGGGCCACGGTGTTCAGCAGCCGCTGGGCTTCGGGGACGAGCAGGCGCGGCACCTCCGAGATCTGCAGGTTCGGCAGACCGAGCCGGTCCATCCCGAGCGACGTCACCCAGTAGGTGCCGTTCGCGCAGCAGGACGTGGGCACGAGGATGTGGCGCTGGATCTGCAGCCGTCCGTGGAGCGGTGGCGCTTCGGTGTACTCGGCGAGCGGCCGAATCCTTCGCTGGTCGGGATCCAGCACGATGCCGCCGGACGCCAGGGCGAGCGCCCGGGAGGCGCACAGCCCCGCCCAGTACCCCGCGCGGGGCGGCGCCGGCACGTCCACTCCGCTGACCACGATGGCGCGCCTGGCCCGCTGCAGCAGGACCTCCTCCTCGGGACCGAGCCCCAGGTAGCGGAGCATGGACAAGGGAGGGCAGGGAACCTCCTCGATCGCGACCCCTTCGAGCCGGAGGAAGTCCGTGAGGAAGCGCGGCAGGTGCGGTGAGAGGGGCCCCCGCACGCGGTCCGAGACCCACTCGTCGACCCACTCCCGGCAGTCCGCCACGGACGGACTGGGCCCCTCGTGCAGCACGACCCATAGCTGGGAGATGGTCTCGGGCACCGGCAGCGTGACCGCCACAGTCGATTCCTCCAGGGCTCGGTCGTTGGTCGAGGGGCCGGTCGTAACCACGGCGTAGGGTCGACTGTATGCTATGCGAGTCCGCGCGGACGCGCCGCGCCGCGGTCGGGAGGCGATGGGTGGACCCTGGAGACGGGCCACGACAGGGTGGACGGATCGGTCGGATCGCGGTCCTGGCGGCCGCCGCGGGGCTGGTGCTCGTCTGGCTGGTGCTCGCGATCACTCCGTCCCCAGGGCCTCCCGCCGCGTCCGGGGGAGCCGACATCGCGCCGATTCCTACCCGCGTGGCCCCCCCCGGGGGGACGGCGCCGTCCGTGCCTGCGGGGGTGCCGAAGCCCCCCGAGCCGCCCCTCGCCGAGCGGGCACAGGAGCTTGCGGGCCCCGACGGCGCCGTCTGCGCGATCCGTCCCGCTCTCCGGGGCGAGACCGCTCGGCTCGAGCTCGACGAGCACGACGAGGCGCACCTCGGCATCGCCGCGGTTCGCGGGGAGGTGCTGGTCCTGTCCGACATCCCGCAGCGTGGCTCCGGGCGGCTGCTCGTCGAGGGGTTCGCGCCGGTCCGCGTGGCCTGGGAGCAGGCCCGAGGCGGGCTCGGGCACTGCATCGGCGATCCGATCGAGCTGCAGCCCGCCGAGGTGGGGGTCAGCGGCCGGGTGGAGAGCGAGGACGGAACCACGGTCACGGCGTGCGGCCACCCGATCAGCCTCGACCGCGACGGCGGGTTCTACGCCAGCGCCGTGAGCGGGGAGCCGTGCGTCGTGGAAGCCACTCGGCACTACGGCGTCTGGCAGTGGGTCGAGCGGGTCGAGGTGGAGGCCACGCCGGATCGCGAGCCCATCGTCGAGATCGTCGGTCCGGACTTCGCAGGCGTCCTCCCTCTGGTCATCGAGCAAGGGCGCATCGCGGAGGCCTGGGTCGCAGATCCCGGAGCGCTCGAGGGAGCGAGGCTGCTCGAGGTCGACGGGGTGCCGATCCCGGAGGAGGCCACGGCGGACGACGTCCACCTGCAGACCGGGGGGGAGCCGGGTACCGTCGCCGAGGTCACCGTCGAGCGGGACGGGCAGCGCGCCAGAATCGAGCTCTCGAGAGAGAAGCTGGACTTCGACGACTGGCTCGTGCGCTACTAGCAGCGCTCGGGGAAAGGGGGCTTGGCGATGGTGGCTTCTCGGCAACAAGCC
>CAYMSU010000631.1:2373-3248 GCA_964393165.1 uncultured Enterobacteriaceae bacterium | reverse complement strand
CCTGGGCCGTCGCGGTCGCGGGGCTCGCCCTCGCGGGGGTCGCCGTGGTGGGCGGGGTCGCTCTCCGCCGGGATCAGGCCTCCCTCGGGGGCGTCGCCGGGGCGATCGCGGGCACCCTGGGCGGGATCGTGGCGGTGGGCCTCGCCGCGGCGGCGCTGGATGCTGCGCTCGCGGCGGTCGGCGGGAGTGCGTGGGCGATCCGCAGCCCCCTCCGCGGAGCCGCGTGGGGGGGCGTGGCCAGCGCGGTGTGGGCGTCAGCGCCGGCGTTCAGCCGGCTCACCCCGTGGTCCCGCTGGGTGGGCAGCACCGGTGTGCTGGCCGCCGGCGGCGTGCTCCTCGCCGCGACCGTGCCCGGGGCCAGCTACCTGCTGGTCGGTCCCGGGCTCCTTGCGGTGGCGGTGGGGGGTCTCCGCGCCGCCCTCGGGGGCCCGCTCACGCCGGGGTGGGCGCTCGCCTCGGGCATCCTCGGCGCGGTGCTGTGGCTCGAGCTCGCGTGCGCCCTCGAGGATGCGCTGGGGCTCGCGGCGACGGTCATCGCGCCGCCGCTCGCGGTCGCCGCGTCCACCGTGATTCCCGCGCTGACCCCGGCCGCGCCGAGGCTCCAGCGCGCGGGAGGGATCGCGCTCGCGGCGCTCGCCGTGGGGCTCGCGGGGGTGGCCGCGGTCGTCCCGGCGGCCACCGCGGCGCGGCCCGCCCAGGTCGTCTACACCCACGTGCAGCCGGAGGCGGGAGCCCCCGTGTGGCACGCGTTCGCGGCAGCGCCCCCGCCCGGGTTCGGGCGCGGGGAGGCCCGCTGGGCCGCGTTCGGCCCGTGGTCGCGGCCGGCGTCCCCCCGGCCGTCGGCGACGGAGTCGCAGCCGGGTCGACCAGGGCCA
>CAYMSU010000631.1:0-2363 GCA_964393165.1 uncultured Enterobacteriaceae bacterium | reverse complement strand
GTCGCCGGCGCCTCTCGTGAGCGTGCACGAGGCCGCGCCCGCCGGCGTCGCGGGCGCCACCCGCTACACGCTCGGGATCCGCTCCGCCCGGGGGGCGCGGCAGCTCGGCGTGGGGCTGCCGCCGCACGCCGAGGAGGTCGTCGTCGACGGGGTCCCGGTGAGCGGGGCGGGCCCCGTGACGTTCGCCGGCGCCGACGAGCTGCGGCTCGAGGTCACGCTCCCCGACGACGCGGTCCTGCGCGTCTGGGACGTCGCCGACCTGGCCCCCGCGCTCACCCCGGGCGCCGAACGCCAGGAGGTCGCGGCCCACTTCGGGCATCGCTCGGTTCGCTTCGCGACGGTGGCGCTATACAGGCCGATCGGGAGGTGAGCATGGACGACCCGCGCTTCGTCGAGCAGCTGAAGGCGGGAGTCGACTTCGCCACGGACAACCCGGTCGCCGCCCACATGCAGAACTTCGTGTACCTCGTGGGCGACCGGGCGGCGGGGCAGTGCCTCGTCGTCGACCCCGCGTGGGACGTGGCCGGGATCCTCGCCGCCGCCGAGGCGCGGGGGCTCGAGGTCACGGGCGTGCTCGTGTCGCACTGGCATCCCGATCACGTGGGCGGCTCCATGATGGGCCACGACGTGGAGGGGCTGGCGGCGCTGCTCGAGCACAAGGCGCTGCCGATCTACGTGCACGAGGAGGATGCGGGCTTCGTCCAGGCCATGACGGGGCTCGCGGCCAGTGATCTGTCCACGGTCCAGGACGGCGCGCGCCTGCAGGTCGGGGCGGCCGAGGTCGAGTGTCTGCACACGCCGGGGCACACGGCGGGCAGCCAGTGCTTCCGCTGCGGGAAGGCCCTGGTGTCGGGCGACACGCTGTTCCTCGAGGGGTGCGGCCGCACCGACCTCCCGGGCGGGGACGTCGAGCAGATGTGGCGCACGCTGTACGAGAGGATGCTCGCGCTGCCCGGGGATCTCGTCCTGTACCCGGGCCATCACTACAGCCCGGCCCGATCGGCGCCGCTCGACGATGTCCGCCGCACCAACCCGCTGCTGCAGGCGCCGGACTACGAGACGTTCCTCCGGCTGCGGGGGGGCTGATGGAGGAGGGATCGCTCCAGCTCGCGCTGATCGCGGCGGTCGCGTTCCTCGGGGGGCTGGTGCTCGAGACGCGCGTTCTCCTGCGCTTTCGGCCGATGTGGTACTTCGCGATCACGATTCCGCTGGGCCGGCCGCTCGTGCCGATCCCCAGGCCGCCGGAGGGTCGCGGCAGCACGGCCTCGGTCGAGTGGGAGGTCGCTGGCTCGGGAGAGCACGTGCGCTTCTGGGCGAACCCCGACGAGCGCCGCGCTCCGAGTGGGCTGCACGGCCTGGTCCACCTCATGCCCGCGACCGGCGGGGGGTACGGGCTGCAGGTGCGGTGGGCGCCGCCGCTGGTCCCGCTCTTCGCGGCGGCGTGGCTGGCGCTGCTGGGGGCCATGCGGGGGGAGGGGGAGCTCACGATCCCGATCGCCGTGCTGATCGCGGCGGGGATCCTGGTGGTCTACGGCGATCGCGCCCGACGCATCGCGCAGGAGCTCCGGCAGGCGTTCGTGGACGACAGCTAGGGGGCAGACGAGGACGGGCCCCGCGTCATCCAGCGACCTTGGTTCCCACCTCGGGTCGCGACCGAGGCCGAGATTCGTCGCGCTGCGGGACCTCGGGTCGCGCCTGGAGGGCCGAAAGGGGCGCCGGCCCCGACCTGAGGTCGCGGCCAAGTAGAAATAACCAAACCCTCCACGGACCTCAGGTCGTCGAGAGGTAGAAATTCTCTGATCGGCCACGACGTGGGGTCGTGTCGAGGACCAGAAAATGGCTCCTGGCATGGACCTCAGGTGGCAACGGGGGCCGCGATCCGGGCTCGGGCACGATCCCGTAGGGGAGCGGCGGCCGGATCGACACGCTACGGCCGCCTGCGCTGATGTCCCAGGGCGGTGTGTCGATTGTGTCAATCCCGCCAGACCACGTTGCCGGGGGGACATTGTCGAGTCGCGGGGCCCGGGTGGCTCGGTGAGCGCCTCCCCCGGGTGCGCCGGCTCCAGGGGCCCGTGCTGCGCATGAGCTGCGTCTGCGCTGCGTCAGAGCCGACATCGGGCGACCTCGCCCCGGACCGGCGGTCGCGACGCCGTGTGCAGCGTCCGTCGCCGATGGCAGACTACGCCACCTCATGCCAGACGCTCCCGAACCACCGCTCCTGCTCGCTCCCGCGCTGCGCCAGTACGCGTGGGGCGACCGCGCGTTCCTGCCCGAGATGCTCGGCTTCTCGCCCAGCGGCGGACCGTGGGCCGAGGCGTGGTACGGCGCGCACCCGCTGGCCCCCGCGACGGCTGCAGACGAGC
>CAYMSU010000630.1:0-3262 GCA_964393165.1 uncultured Enterobacteriaceae bacterium | reverse complement strand
GCATCGCGGAGGCCCTGATGACGGGCGCCGCGGGGCTCGCCCGGGTGCACCATGCACGCACGCTCGGGTTGCCGGTGCCGCGGGGGGCGGTCCCGGTGGCGCATCGCCATTAAGGGCACAGTAGCCGAGCGGGAGGTAGCGATGGCGAAGGGCAACGGAATGCCGACCATGGTCGTGGTCGGGCTGGGCATGGTGTTGATCGCGGGTCTCGCGGCGCTCGCCGCGTGGGCGTGGTCGCAGCGCAACGGGCCGCTGCTCGCGAGCGTGCGGGGCCGGGGCTCGCGCGGGCCGGGCCCGGTCGACGCCGACAATCGCGAGGACGACGAGGAGGAGGGGGCGACCGCGAAGGCCGACGGCGCCGAGGCGACCACGAACGGCGTGGGCTCCCCCGCCGAGGCCTGAGGCGACTACAGCGGGGTGGCCGTGACCCCCGGGGTCAGGCCCTCGGGGTCGGTCACGACGAGCTCGATGGTCACCGGCGCCTGCATGCGCTTGCCCGACCAGGCCTGCACCGTCTCGTCGAGCTCCAGCACCATTGTGTCGCCCGCGACGAGCGAGCCCTCGGGCCGCACGTCGAGCCCGCGCGAACCCCAGCGCGCGGGCCCGACCTGGATCGGCCAGGGCTCTCCCGCGGGGTCGAGCAGGCGAATGTCGTCGGCAGACGCCTCCCAGTCCATGAGCTGGTCGAACTCCAGGAGAAGCACCGCTCGAGGGGTCACGCCTCCCTCGAGCTGCCAGTCGGGGGCCCACGCGCTGCCGACCCACCCGAGCCCAGGAGCCAGGACCTCCAGGACGCGGAGCTCGGGTGCGCTCGGCACGCATGCCCCCGTCAGCACCATCCCTGCCACCAGCACGACCTGCCGCATCCGCCCTCCCCGGGCCAGCCTAGTGTCCTGCACTCGGATGTCGCCACGACCTCGAATGGCTCAGGCAGGCTACAGCCTCTCGACTGCCAGGGAGTCGACATGGCCGGTCAGGATCCCCCCCAGCCCAACCCGGGCATGCCCCAGATGATGGGCGCCAACCCCATGATGGGCGGCAATCCCATGATGGGCGGCAATCCCATGATGGGCGGCAATCCCATGATGCAGATGATGCAGATGATGCAGATGATGATGGGCGGGCAGCCGGCCATGCCCATGGTCGACCCCTCGGCCATGCCGTTCGCGACCGGCCAGGCCGTCGACGATGGGGACCGGGGGCTCGACAGCGACATCATCCGCCCGGCCACCTTCGAGGAGCTGCTCCGCGATCAGGAGGCGCTCGAGACCGGCACCCTGCTCGATCGGATGTGCCTCACCGACGACGGGGAGCGCGCCCTCGGCGGCATCCCCAAGGGCTGCACCATGGCCTTCGTGGGCCCCCCCGGCAAGGGCAAGACCCGCACCGCGCTCGCCGCCATCGCCAAGGTCGCCGCCACCGGCACCAAGGTCGCCTTCGTGGTGGCCGAGGAGGGCTTTCACAACGCCGAGGGCGCCGGTCGCGACGACCTGTGCTCGCGGATGGTCAAGATCGGCATGGCCGCCACCGGGCTCGACGAGGCCGCCTTCCGCAAGGACGTGCTCGAGAACGTCTACGTGCTCGAGAGCCAGTACCACAAGGGCCAGACGTGGGACGACTTCATCGCCCGCTACCGCTACCTCGTGGAGAAGGCCGAGATCGAGTTCGTGGTGATCGACTCGCTCAACATGCTCGACCCCACCAAGCACCGCACGGCCGACAACCTCTCCGCGCTCAAGACCTACAACCACGAGAAGGGCGTGACCTGCCTGTGCATCGGGCAGATCAAGGACACCGGGCTGCCCGTCGGCGGCGAGGCGCTCATGCACACCGCAGATGCGGTGTTCCTCCTCGAGCAGTTCAGCCTGGGCAGCAAGGAGATCGCCGCCCAGTGGGGGGGCAGCTACCGCGACAAGATCGACGTCATGCGTGTCGTCAAGTCGGTCACCACGCCCACGTTCCCCCACCTCGCGCGCGTCGACCAGGCCGCCGACACCGGCGCGCTCGTGGCGCACGAGGCGCAGCCGGCGGAGTTCCCCCTTCCCGAGCTCGGCTGATGCACTTCGTCGAGACCACCGACCTGCGGGCCTGGCTCGACGATGCCGGGGAGCTGCGCGCCTACACCGAGGGCATCGGCCACGAGCCGGTCAGTGAGGGGTGGCTCGAGCGCGCGCTCGGGCTCCCGCTGCACCTCGCCTTCGTCATGCGCAAGCTCGCCGAGGCCGACCCCACGGTCACGGTCGACAAGCTGTCGTCGATCTCGTTCTACAGCTTGTGCAAGGGGCTGTTCCTGCCCCTGTCGGGCACCGGCCCCGAGAAGGCCGCCCACACCTTCGGCATCGTCGCCGATCCGCCGCCCGCGTCGGCGGGGCGCGAGGAGCTGCTCGCGAAGTTCCTCGCCGCCGAGGTCGGCCTCGATCTCGTGCAGAAGCTCTCGTGCATCCTCGGCGACCCCTTCCGGGGGGGCCCCGCCACGCTCAAGCGCGACTCGTTGCTCACCCTGCTGCTTTCGACGCAGCTGAAGACCCGCCGGGAGCTGCTCGACCGGCTCACCATGGTCGGCGACGTCGCGGTGCTGTTCGCGGAGTCCCGCCCGGTGCGGGCCCCCGGCACGCCGCTCACCGCCGCGGAGGTCCTGGAGACGCTCCGGTGCCTCGCTCACAAGGGCGTGGGGCGCACCTTCAAGTTCGAGCTGCTGCGGTCCCTGCTCGGGCGGTGCAGCAAGCTCGAGGCCTACTTCCTCGCCAAGCTCGTGCTCAAGCGGGCGGGCTTCGGCTTCGACTACCAGGGCCCGCTGCTCGCGCGCACCCTCGGCGAGCGCTTCGCCGCCCCGCCCGAGGCCGTCGCGCACGCCATGGCGCTCGCCGACGCGTTCCACGTCGCCGACGTGCTCGCTGCCAAGGGGGCCGCCGGGCTCAAGGAGATCCAGCTGCAGCCGCTCGTGCCCGTGCGGCCAGCCCTCGCCAGCGGCTCGAGCGACGGGGTGAAGGCGTTTCCGGTGTGGGTCGAGCGCAAGTACGACGGGATCCGGTTCATGCTCCACAAGAGCACCGACGCCCGGGGCGGGGTGCTCTGCGGCGCCTACACCCGCACCCGGCGGGACTGGCTCGAGCTCGTGCCCGGGCTGCAGGCCGCGATCACCGCCCTCCCCGCGGCCACCGCGATCGTCGACGGGGAGCTCTACGGCACCGTGGTGACCGTCGACGGGGCGCGACCCGCGAGTGTCTACGAACTCTACGGGCTGCTCCAGGGGGAGCGCCGG
>CAYMSU010000629.1:0-3267 GCA_964393165.1 uncultured Enterobacteriaceae bacterium | reverse complement strand
AGCATGGTGCCCCCGACCGCGTCGGACGCCCGCACGAGCGGGGGCACGCTGGCCGCGACCTCCTGCACGGCGCGGTCGAACTGCCGGGGGTTGCTCTCGAGGGACGCGCGCAGCAGGTGCAGGCCGCGCCCCACGGAGCGGCGCGCAGGGGGCTGCAAGCGGGCGAGCAGCGGCTGGATCTTGGCCACGATCGGCCACGCGGACTCGCGGCTGCGCCGCATCACGCACTGCACGAGGCGCATGCGGCAGGAGAACGCCCGCTCGGCGGCGAGCGACTCGTACCGGGACAGCGCGCGGCCGAACAGCTGCTCGGCCTGCGGGAATCGCCCGCTGGCGGCCGCGAGGCGGCCGAGCCGATCCAGGCACTCGGCGGAGCCGAGCCCCGCGCCGACGGCCTCGAACCAGCGGAGCGCCTCGCTGTAGTAGCGGGCGGCGTCGCCCCCGCGGCCCGACGCCTGGGCCCACTGGCCGCGCCGGGTGAGCGCCCGCGCGTAGTCGAGCGACAGCCCCTCGCGCCGCGCACGACCGGCCGCCTCCTCCGCCTGCAGGGCCTCCGCGAACACGTGCAGCGCCTTGTCCTGAAGCTGGATGGCGGCCTCGTGGTCCTTGCGGCGCCGGGCCAGCTCGGCGAGCCCGACCAGCGCCGCCGCCCGGCGCCCGGCATCCTCGCTCGCCCGCGACTCCACCTCGAGGCGCTCGAACACCGCGGTGGCCTCGGGCACGCGCCCGAGCTCGAGGAGCAGACGGGCCTCGGTGAGCATGGCCATCCGGCCGACCTCGCCCCACGCATGGACCTGCGCCGAGGCCCGCGCCTGCCGGGCGCTGATCAGCGCCTCGGAGGTCTCCTCGAGCTCCGCCGCGACGGTCGCCTGAAGCGTCCACACCCGCCCCCAGCGGGGATCCCGCTCGGGCACGCCGAGCTCGCTCATGACCTCGGCGACCTGGCCGAGGAGGCGCCGCGCCGGCTCCGCGCCGGACGTCTTGAGGCGGTACTCGACGCCGAGGAGCAGCGGCTCGATGGCCCGCTCGGGCTGGCCCGCCTCGACACGGTGCCGACCGAGGCGCTCGGCGGTCGCGAGCTCCCCCGACCGCTGCTCGAGCATGAGCGCGCAGGAGACGTGGTGATCCCGCAGCCGCCCGGCCTCCGCGGCGGTGCGCAGGAGGCTCTCCTGCAGCATGCCGTGCACGAACGCCCAGCGCCGCGGGGTGCCCGTCGCGAGGTGGAGCACCACCAGGCGGTCGACGAGCTGCCCCCGGAGCCGATCCTCGGTGGCGAACAGCCGGCCCCGGAAGTGCCCCTCGGGATCGTCGCAGACGTTGCCCCACTCCTCACCGTCGACCTCGTGCCCGAGGCAGGCGGCGACCTCGAGGTAGCGCTGGGCCTCCTCGGGGTACTCCCGCAGGGCGTGGGCGAGCTGGGCCGACCACATGCCGTGCAGGTCGTCGGGCAGCTCGACCGACGCCCCCTGCTGCAGCCGGAACCCGCGGGGACCGACCTGCAGGGTGCCGTCGTGGACCCAGGCGCCGACGAGCTGCACGGCGAACAGCGGGTTGCCCCGCGTGCGCTCCTCGACCCGATCCGCGAGCTCGTCCTCGAGGCCGAGCAGCCCGCGCACGAGCTGCCGGTGCTCGTCCGACGACAGCGGCCCGAGGGAGATCTCGGTGCAGCCCGGCATCTCGCGAAGCCGCTCGAGGTACTTGGCCTCGTCGGACGCCGGGTCGAGCGACTCGTCGCGCAGCGTGCACACCATCAGGCCCGCGAACGGCCGCTCCTCCTGCGAGCGGAGGACCTGGATGGTGGTGCGCAGGCCGTGCAGCCCCCACTGGACGTCGTCGAACCAGGCGATCAGGGGCCGATCCTGGGTCACCCGGTACATCGCGTTGATGGTGCCCTGGTAGTACTCCCGCGGCCGGGTCAGGCGGACGGCCTGCAGCCCCTTCTGGCGCTGCTCGTCGGTGGCGGGCCGCAGCACCTCGGTGAGCACCTCGAGCTCGTCGTCGTCGAGGCCTCCGAACTGCTGGAGGAAGGCCTCCACCCGCTCCCGGATCTCGTCCCGGGGCAGCCCGTGGGTCTGGAACCAGTCGTTGGCCATCTGCCGCATGGCCTCGTCGGGCATCTTCTCGCGGCCGAAGGTGGCCTTGCACCAGCGGAGCGCGCCGAGCTCGCTGCCGCGGCGCACCAGCCACTCGACGAGCCGGCTCTTGCCGGTGCCCGCGGGGCCGCGGATCAGGACCGCGCGGGCCCGCCCGGTGTCCGCGACGCGCTTGAGCTCGGCCCACAGCTGGTCTCGCTCCCCCTCGCGGCCGGTGAACGGCACCTGGCGCAGCCCGTACAGCGACAGACCGGCGCCGACGAGCGGCGTGGGGGTGGCCGCGGCCGAGGGCTGCCGCCAGTCGTCGGGGATGGGTGCGATCCCGGGGCGCGACGCCGAGCGCGAGATGGGCGCGGTGTGGATGTTGCTGTGCTCGATCGAGCGGCGCCAGGCCTCGTCGTAGGTGCGCGGCTGGGTGGGCGCCGACGTGGGGTCGAAGTCGCCGAGCGGGATGGTCGGTGCGTCCTCGGGCAGCAGGCGCGCCGCCGACCCCGGGGCCCCGAGCGCGTCGAGCGACGCGGCGGCGTCGGCGGCGAACGGGAACCGATCCCGCCACGGCTTGGCGAGCAGGCGGCGCACCCACTCCTCGAAGCCCTCCGGCACCGCCATGCGCGGCTCGTACGCCGGCGGATCGTCGTGGAGGTGCGCGAGCAGGATGTCGGTGACGTCCTTGCGGCTGCCGAAGGGAGTGGCCCCGGTCGTGAGCCACCACATGAGGCAGCCGAAGGCGTACAGGTCGGTCCACGGGCCGAAGTCGCGCCACTGGCCCGCGATCTGCTCGGGGGCCATGTACGATGGCGTGCCCACGACCTTGCCGTCGGCCTCGAGCTCGGCGGCGCCGGCCCAGGCGATCCCGAAGTCGGTGAGGCGGAGGCCCGGCCGCTGGTCACCGGCCTGCGCCATCAGGATGTTGTTGGGCTTGAGGTCGCGGTGCACCACGTCGCGGGCGTGGGCGTGACCGAGGGCCTCGAGGAGCGCATCGGCGATCGTGCGCACGGTGCGCCAGGGCAGCGTGGTCATCCCGTCGGCGAGCGTGCCTCCGGAGATGTACTCCATGGCGAGCCAGGGGGCGCCCGCGATGATCCGCGGAGCCCGCTCCGCGGCCTCGGCGGGGATCTGTCCGTGGTCGAGCACCATGACCACGCCGGGGTGGTCGAGCGCAGCGACGGCCTGG
>CAYMSU010000628.1:609-3268 GCA_964393165.1 uncultured Enterobacteriaceae bacterium | reverse complement strand
GGAACCACGAGATCGAACCGGCCGCGCAACCACGGGAAGCGACGCCGGAGGTCGGCACGAAGCGCTTTGTCCTGCTGCTCGGGGGCCACGAACGGCGGATTGCCACACACCACGTCGGCGTCGGCGCAGGGACCGGGGAGCAGGGCGTCGGTGGGCGCCAGCCGCGCCCGGGGCACTGCGACCCGGGCGACGGCCAGCGCACCCACGTCGAGGTCGGCTCCCTCGACCTCGGCGACCCCGGCCTCGGCCATCGCCACGAGGAACGCCCCGGTCCCGCAGGCCGGGTCGAGCCCCCGCGTGACCGGGCCCCGGGCCGCCTGCAGCGCGGCGCGGACCACGCGCCGCGCGAGGTCCGGCGGGGTGTCGTAGGCGCCGCGACGGCGCCGCCCGGCGCGGTCGAACGCGGGGTACGGCTGGCCCGCGGCGACGCGATAGCACGCCGACCGCGCGTCTACCGCGACCGGCCGGAGATCCCGGGTGAGGCCGAGATCCGCCTCCGCGACCCGCAGCCGCGCCCGCGCGAGCGCCCCCGCCTCCGCGACCACGCGCCAGGGGTCGTCCGCGACCGCCTCTGCCGCCGCGGTCACCGCCGCGAGCGAGTCCCTGCCCTGGGCTGCGGACGCGAGGTAGGCGGCGACCGCGGAGGAGTCGGCGGGCAGGCTCATCCCCATAGCCGGCGCAGCTCCTCGACCTGACGCTCCACCGTCCACTCCTGGGCGCGAATGCGGTCCCTGCCGGCAGCGCCGCGCCGGGCCCGGGCCTCCGGTGACGCCGCCACCTCGCGCAGCACGCGGGCCAGGGCCCGCCGGTCGCCCGGGGGCACGAGCCACCCCACGGTGTCGTCCACCAGCTCGGGGATCCCCGCCACCGGCGTGGTGATCACCGGCAGCCCCGCCGCCATGGCCTCCATGAGCGCGACCGGGATCCCGTCGCGGGCGCCGTCGGGCGCCACCCGGCAGGGCAGCACGAACGCCCGGCTGCGCGCGAGGACGTCGGGCACCCGAGCCGCCGGCAGGGGCCCCGCCGCGATGCCCACGCCGCCATGGCGCACGCCGTCGGTCACGAGCCGCAGCCGCCCCGGGCGGCCCGCCTCGCGCCACGCCGCGACGAGGTCGTCGAGCCCCTTCTGGGGTACATCCCGGGCCACGCTCACCCAGTGGTGGGGGCCCGCGTCCGCGCGGCCCGGGGCCGCCGCCGGATAGGCCGCCGGCTCGACGCCGCAGCGCACCACGGTGGCGGACAGCCCGTAGTGCCGGGCGAGCCACCGCCGGTGGTGCTCGCAGATCGCGACCAGCGGCCGCGCGCCGGCCAGGCGCCGCCGGAGCCCGGCCTTCGGGCGGAACAGGTCCGCGCCGTGCACGGTGACGGAGTAGGGGCGCCCCACCAGCGCGGCCGCGGCCCGCGCCCACTCCGCGGACTCGCCGGCGAAGTGGGCGTGCAGGCGGTCCCAGCCGCGCGCGCGGGCGAGCTCCGCCAGCCAGATCACGCGCAGCGCGTCCTTCGTGCGCAGCCCTCGGCGCTTGCCACCGGCGCCGACCAGCGCCGCGTACCGCGCGGGCGCCGCGAGGATCCGGCAGGCGGCGCCCAGCGGCCACCGCCCCACGGACCCGAGCCCTCGCGGAGGCCGGTGGACGGGCACCCCGACAGGCTCCCCGGGGGCGGCGTCGCGGCGCCGGCCCAGCGCGACGACCTCGGGCGCCCACCCCTGGGCCGCCAGCGCGCGGATCTCGCGGGCGATGAACGTCTCGGAGAGCGTGGGCCAGTAGCGCACGACGTAGCCCACCCTCACGGCGCCACCCGCGCCACGAACGCCTCGACCTCCGCCGCCCGGTCGTCCCACGTGCGCGCTCGCGCGCGGGCCGCCTGCCGGACCCGCGCCCGCACGTCGGGATCCCGGGCCGCCGCGTCGAGGGCCGACCGCAGGCTGTCCGCGTCGCCGGGGCGGTAGGGCACGTACGCGCCCTCGGCCGCCGCCCGCACCGCGGGGGTGTCCGCCGCCACCAGGGGAACCCCGCTCTGCAGCGCGTCCCACAGCTTGAGCGGGGAGGTCAGCGCCTCCCCGAAGCGGCCGGCCGACAGCGGGAGCAGGAGCACCCGGAAGCGGCGGAGGCGCGCGGCCACCTGCGCGGGCGCCAGCGGCGGCTCCCACCCGAGGCGCCCCTCCGCGAGCTGCTGGAGCGCGTCGAGCTCGCCGCGGGCGGGCCCCACCCAGCAGATCCGATCCGCCGTTCGGGCCGCCGCCCGGGCTACCGTGAGCGGGTCCTTGTAGGGCCGAACCGAGCCCACGACCCCGATCCCCGCGCCGTCGGCGCGCGAGGGTCGGCCGGCAGCGGCGCCGTTGTGGGCCACGATCGCGGGCGGCAGCCGGGCTCCGTGGACGTCGCGGAGGCCGGCGAGGGTGCCCTCGCAGTTGGCGACCAACCCACAGGCTCCCGCGAGCACGGTGGCCTCGAGCGTGCGCCAGGGCCCCGGATCGTCTCCCGCATCGGCTCGCTGGAGGCTGTCGACCTCGTGGGCCTCCACGATCAGCGCGAACCGGCCGCGCGCCCAGCGAAGGGCGGCCGCCGCGCTGCCGCAATCGGGTGAGTCGCCGCAGGACGTCGACGCTCCCAGCCCCCGCCGAAGCTTAACCCCCGTTCGCATGGTTCGCCTGAGCTGA
>CAYMSU010000628.1:0-599 GCA_964393165.1 uncultured Enterobacteriaceae bacterium | reverse complement strand
CGCGTGGCGCTTGCTGCGGGCCACCACCACGCCCCGGCCGCGGGTGCGGAGCAGCCACCTCGCGAACAGGGCGCGGTAGGCCCACGACGCAGGCGCACTGCGGCGCGGAAGGCAGTGCACGGTGAGCGCGTCGCTGCCGGGGGCGCCGAAGAAGTCGAGCACGTCGGCGGCCGAGCGCCCCCCCTGGACGCAGACCTCGACCGGATGCCCCCGGCGGGCGAGCGCCGCGGCGGCGTGCACCACCTGGATGGACTGCGCCCGCGCCACCGCCGCCGGGCGGTACAGCCAGAAGTGGGGGCGACCCTCGGAGCCCTCACCCACCGGCCGCCTCCAGCACGTCCACGAGCCGGCCGACCCCGTGGTGGTCGCGGCACCACGCCCACGCCTCGCGGCCGCGCGCGGGGGACCACCACCGCCGGATCGCAGCCGCGCTCCCGGCGGCGTCGTCGGGATCGTCGAGGACCAGCCCGCAGGGCCCGACCGCCTCGGGGACGCCCCCGGTGGCTACACCCACCGCCGGCACGCCCTCGGCGGCGGCCTCGAGGAGCGCGAGCCCCAACCCCTCGGCGCCCGAGCCGTCCGGGCGCGCCTGCGGGAGC
>CAYMSU010000627.1:0-3277 GCA_964393165.1 uncultured Enterobacteriaceae bacterium | reverse complement strand
CCTGGGAGCGCCGCTCCCCGCCACTCGCGAGCTTGATCCGGAACCGGGCGACCTGGTCGTGCCCCTGGTGACCGACGATCGTGTAGGTGGTGGCCACGTCGGGGAGGGCGGTGATCCGGGCCTCGGCGCTCCTCGCCGCCTCGTCCGTGGTCTCGAGGGCGGTGCCCACGGGCAGCTTGAGGTCGGCGAAGAAGTCCCCCCGATCCTCGGTGGGGATGAACTCCGTGGGCAGCCGAGACGCCAGCGCCAGGCTGCCGACGAAGATCGCCACGCTGACGGCCACGGTCGTGAGCGGGTTCCGCAGGACCACGTCGAGGGTGCCCCGGTACCGGTCGTCGAGGTCGTCGAGCCACCCCTCGATGGTGCGGGCCACCCCCGCTCGGGGGCCCTCTCGGCGCCGCGACAGCCGAGCCGAGAGCATGGGGTCGAGGGTCAGCGCGACGAACGTGGACAGCAGGACCGCGGCTGCGATGGTCAGCCCGAACTGCGCGAAGAACTGGCCCACGATCCCGGACATGAACGCGACCGGCACGAACACCGCGACCAGCGAGAAGGTGGTCGCGAGCACGGGCAGCGCGACCTCCGCGGTGCCGAGGCGCGCCGCGGTGAACGGGTCGTCGCCGAGATCCAGCCGGTGGGTGATCGCCTCCCGCACCACCACCGCATCGTCGATGAGCAGCCCGATGGCGAGCGACAGGCCGATCAGCGTCATCGTATTGATCGAGAAGCCGAGCGCGGCCATCGCGGCGAACGTGCCGATGACCGAGGTGGGCAGGGCCAGCGCGCTGATCAGGGTGCCCCGCCAGTCGAGCAGGAAGAACAGGATCACGAGGATCGCCATCGCCCCGCCGAACCAGATCGCGGTGGTGACCTCCTCGGCGTTGGCCTCGACCCGGTCCGCGTTGTTCCAGATCAGCTCGTAGCGCACGCCCGAGCCCAGCGTGGGCACCACCTCGGCCAGGGTGCGCTCGACGGCCCCCACCACCTCGACGGTGTTCGCCCCCGACCGCTTGATCACCTCGATGGCCACCGCATCCTTGCCGTCGATGCGGACGAGCCGCTCCGGCGGCGCGAACCCGTCGGTGACCGTGGCGACCTCCCCGAGCCGGACCTGTCGCCCGTCTGGGGTGCCCGCCACCACGGTCGAGCGGATGTCGTCGACCGACGCGTACTGCCCGTCGGTGCGCACCCCGATCTCGAAGCCCTGCGAGGCCACGGTCCCCGCGGGCAGCGACACGTTCTCGATGCCCAGCCGCTCGATGACCTCGGTGGGGCTGACCTCCACCGCGCGCAGCGCGTCGAGATCCAGCGCGACGAGGATCTCGCGGTCCTGACCGCCCAGCAGGTCCACCGACCCGACCCCGTCGACCTGCTCGATCCGGGAGCGAAGCCGCTGATCGGCGAGGCGGCGGGCCTCGTTGACCCCGCCGGGCGCCGAGAGCGCGGCGACCATGACAGGCAACGCGCCGACGTCGATGGGCTCGATCACCGGGAGCTCCGCCCCGCTCGGCAGCTCACCCTGGACCGACCCCACGCGATCCCGGATCGTGGCGGTGGCCCCCGCCAGCTCGGTGCCCAGCTCGAACCGCACGACGACGATGGACACACTGTCGCGGGTGATGCTGCGCAGCATGTCGATGCCCGGCGTGGACGCCACCGCCTCCTCGATGGGCTCGGTCACGTCGCGCTCGACGTCGGTAGGAGAGGCGCCCGGGTAGACCGTCTTGACGAGGAGGATCGGGAACTCGACGGGCGGGAACTGGTCGACGGGCAGCTGCCGGTACCCGAGCAGGCCGAACACGACGAGCGCCAGCGACAGCATGGTGACGAGCACGGGCCGGCGGATCGCGACGTCGGAGAGGAACACCGTCAGCTTCCGAAGTCTTGGGGCGGGTCCAGCGCGACCTCGTCGCCCTCCTCGAGGTCCCCGAGCACCCGCACGAGCTCCGAGCGATCGTCCAGCACGGTCACCCCGACCCGCTCGGGTGCGCCCCCCTCGCCCGACATCACGAGGACGGCGAACTCCGGACGCGCGACCAGCGCGCGCCGAGGGACGGCAAAGACGTCGATCTCCTCGAGCGCCGAGACCTCCGCGCGCACGAAGGCGTGGGCGCGCAGCCACGCGGGCGGCTCGTCGACGCGTACCTCGACGGGGATCCGGCGGGTGGCCGGATCGAGGGCCGGCAGCACCAGCTCGACGACCCCCGTGACCTGGTCACCACCCGTGCCCGCGCGGATCAGCGCCGGCTGGCTCGGCGCGAGCCAGTGGTCGGTCTCGGGGGCCGTGCCTCGCACGCGCAGCGCCGAGATGTTCTCGATGAGGAACAGCGGGGTGCCGGCCGCGACCATCGTGCCCGGGTTGTCGGGGGCGTCCATCACGACCCCCGAGATGGGAGACCGCAGCCAGTGCTTGTCGAGACTGGCCCCGGACATGTCGACCGCCGCGCTCGCCTGGGCCACCCGGGCCACCGCGGCTTCGAGCTCGAGCTTCATCTGCGCCAGCTGCTGTGCGCTGACCGTGTCGCTCATCTGCTCGAGGCGCTCGACCGCGTCGCGAGCGGCCGCCTCCTTCGCCCTCGCGGCCGCGAGCGCGGCCTTGGCCTGGTTGTGCTGGGCTGCCGACACCGCCGTGTCGAGGCGGGCGAGCCGCTGGCCCTTGCTCACCTCGTCGCCGCGCCGGACCGCGACCTCCTGCAGGCGACCCCCGAGCTCGAAGCCGAGCTTCACGCTCGCCACGGGCTCGGCACTGCCCGTGATCTCAGTCCGGGGACGGAACTTGGCCAGCTCGACCGCGTCGGTCCGGACCACCCGGGGCACCGCCTGCGTCTGGGGCTCGAGGTCGTCGGAGTCGCAGGCGAGCAGCCCGGCGCCGAGCAGCCAGGGCAGCCCGGCGACCAGGCCTCGTAGGCCGCCGGTCACCGGCCGCCTCGCGCCGCCGCACTCGACGCCTCGGGGACGGTCAGGCGCTCCGGCGGGAACGCGAAGCAGGACGCGGGCACGGCGACCCCCGCGCGGCGGAGGGCCTGGGCGCGCAGGATGGTCGCAGCCCCCTCGAGGAGGTTGCGGCCGACCTGCCCGACCGTGCGCTCGGCAGGCTCGGCGAGGAACGTGCCCGCAGTCCAGGCGTTGAAGCCCCCGAGCGCCGGGCCGCACCAGATCTGGTAGTCACGCCGGCGGTCGGGATCGCCCTGGATCGCCCAGTGCACGGAGCGGCCCAGGTACCTGGAAGGCCTCCAGCGTCTCCGTGCCCGGATCGGTGGCCGGACACGCCGTCAAG
>CAYMSU010000626.1:0-3296 GCA_964393165.1 uncultured Enterobacteriaceae bacterium | reverse complement strand
GCCGGGCCTGCGCCTGCGCCCAGGTGACCATCGCCTGCTGCCCCCGCAGGCTCCGCCGGGCGGCCGACGCCGCCGACCAGGCCGCCGGATCGACCAGCGCCCAGCTCGCCTGCACCCCGACCTCCGCCTGCACGGCGGAGAACCGCCCGAACGGGTTCGGCCCGGACGTCGCCGACGCGCCCGCGAACCCGCCGATCTGCGGCAGGTTCGCCGCCACCGCGCCGAGCGAGGCCGCGCTCGCGGTGCGCGTGCGCGCCTGCTCGGCCTGGACCCGGAGCGCCTGCTCGACGGCCCGCGCGCGCGCCTCCTCGAGGTCGAGCCCCCACGCCGTGGCCACCAGCGCCATCAGCCCGCCGATCATGCCCGCCTCGCGAGGCGCCAGGTGAGCGCGAACCCGGCCGGCACCACGAACAGCGTGAGCGCCGTGGCCAGGGCGAGCCCGCCGAGCACCACCGCGCCGACCCCGCGGTACAGCTCCGAGCCCGACCCGGGGAACAGCACCAGCGGCAGCAGGCCCGCGAGCGAGGTCAGCGTGCTCATGAAGATCGGGCGCACGCGGCGCTCCACCGCGGCCCGCAGCGCCTCGCCGAGCGGCAGCCCCTCCCGCAGGCGCACGAGCGCCCCGTCGACCACGAGGATCGCGTTGTTCACCACCACGCCGATCAGCAGCACGAAGCCCACCGCGGTCATCATGTCGAGCGGCTGCGGGCCGAGCAGCGCGTCGACCAGCCGCAGCCCTGCGAGGCCGCCCGCGGCGGCCATCGGGACCGTCACGAGGATCACGAGCGGCGCGAGGAAGTCCTCGAACAGCGCGGCCATGAGCAGGAAGCTGATCACCACGGCGAGCCCGAGCACGCCGGCGAACCGCGACTGGGCGATCTCGAGGTCGTCCGCGGTGCCCGCGAGGGTGAGCCGGATCTCGGGCGGGATGTCCTGGGCGGGCACCACCTCCTCGCGGATACGGCGCATCGCCTCCTCGAGCGCGAGCGTGTCGGGCGGCGAGACCTGCAGCGTGATCGAGCGGCGCCGCTCGATCCGCGAGATCGTGGTCGGCCCCATCGTCTCCTCGACGTCGGCGACCGACGACAGCGGCGCGACGACGCCGCTCGGGGTGGCCACCGCGGCGCTCGCGAGCGCGATCGGATCCTCCACCCCGCCGTCTGCCGCCTCGAGCACGACGTCGAGGTTGGGCCGCCCGTCGCGCCCGAGCTCGCCGATGATCCGGCCGTCTACCAGGACGTCGACGAGCGCGCCGAGCTCCGCGCCGTTGAGGCCGAGGCGAGCGGCGTCTTCGCGCCGCGGGAACACCCGCAGCTCGGGCGCGCCGAGGTCGAGGCCGGGGATCGGGCGCACCTGGGCCCCCGGCAGGGCCTCGGAGATCGCCGGGAGGAGGCGCCGGGCGGTCTCGACGAGCACATCGAGGTCGGAGGCGCCGAGCTCCACGTCGACCGCGCGGCTCGACGCGAGGCCGCGCCCGAACAGGCTCGCCTGGTTCGCCACGCCGAACATCCCGGGGATCGTGGCCTGCTGCCGGCGGTAGAAGCGCACGAGGGCACCGATCTCGTCGGGGTCTTCGGTGCTCGCCCCCATGAACGCGGTACCCGGGCGCGCCACGAAGAAGCTCCGCCGGACCGCGGGCACGCCCTCTCCGGCGTTGCCGACGTAGGGCTGCACGCCGTCCTGGAACCGCTGGCCCACGTCCACCAGCTCGTCGACGGAGGTCCCCGGCGGGGGCACGAGGACCCCGAAGAGCAGGTTCCGGTTGCCGGTCGGCAGGTACTCCATCGGGGGAAGCAGCAGCCACGCCACCGCCAGCACGGTGACCGTCACGCCGCCGGCGATCGCGGCCGACCGCCCCAGGGAGGCTGCGCACCACGCGGCCGCGTCGCCGAGGCGGGCCGCGATCGTCGCGGTCGCGGCGGCGTCGTCGTCGTTCTCGTTCTCGCCGTCCTCGTCCCCCTCGTCCTCGTCCTCGTCCTTCTCCTCCCCGAGCACCTGCCCCGAGAAGCTCGGGATCACGAGCACGCTCGCGACGAGCGACAGCAGGACCGCGCACGACACCGCCACCGCGACGTCCCGCAGCAGCTCGCCGACCTCGTCCTGCCAGGTCACGATCGGGAGGAACACCGCGATGGTCGTCAGGGTGGACGCCACGAGGGCCCCCCACACCTCGCGAGCGCCCTCGTAGGCGGCTTCCTTGGGCGGAAGCCCCTCGCGCCGGCGCAGGTCGATCGCCTCCATGACCACGATGGCGTTGTCGACCACCATGCCGACGGCGAATGCCATGCCCGCGAGCGAGACCACGTTGATCGTGCGGCCGAGCAGGGACATCCCGAGCGCGGTGCCCACGATGCAGACCGGGATGGTGACCGCGACCACGCCGCTCGAGCGCACGCTGCGCAGGAACAGCAGCAGCACCACGATGGCGAGCCCCCCGCCGATCAGCAGGTTCTGCTGCACGAGCCCGAGGGCGCCGTTGATGTACCCGCTCTGGTCGCTCACCACCGCCAGGGTGAGCCCCAGCGGGGCGAGCCGCGCCTGCTGGACCTCGTCGACGGTGGCGAGGATCTCCTCGGTCACCTCGAGCACGTTGGAGCCCGCCTCGCGGCGGAACAGCAGGGCGAGCGCCTCCTGGTCGTTCGAGAACACCTTCGCGGTCCGCTTGCGCAGGCCCTCGTGCACCTCGGCGACGTCGCCGAGGCGGATCGGCTGGCCGTCCGGGCCCTGGGCCACGACCACCTTCTCGAGGTGCTCCAGCACCTCCGGGGCGGCCGCGGTGCGCACGACGAGCTCCCGCTTGCCGAGCGTGACCGTGCCCCCGGAGATGTCCGTCAGCTCGGCGCGGATCACGCTCACCATCTGCGAGACGGGGATCCCGCGGGCGGCGAGCCCCCTGGGGTCGACGTCGATGGTGACCTGGGTGTCGCGGCCGCCGAAGTAGTCGATCCGGGCGACCCCGGGGATGCGCTCGAGCTCGGGGAGCACCTCCTCCTCGAACCACGTGCGGTAGTGGGCCACGGGGCCACCGTCGTCGGCGCGGAGCAGCACGACGGCGAGCGGGGGCCCGGTGTTGCTGCCGGTCGAGACCACGGGCTGGTCGGCGGTCTCGGGGTAGCTCGGGACCTGCGACAGCCGGTTCGTGGCGCGCACGAGCGCTTCCTCGAGGTCGTGGCGGCGGGGCGCCCGGGTCTCTCCGCCGAAGAGGTCCGCGAGCTCGCCGACGGGCGGATCTTCAGCGCGACCCAGGCGGAGACGAGGGGACTGGTCGATGCCATCGGAGACCTGCCCAGCGCGGT
>CAYMSU010000625.1:0-3311 GCA_964393165.1 uncultured Enterobacteriaceae bacterium | reverse complement strand
TGAGCGCGGAGAGCGCGGCGAGCCGAGGCTCCTCCAGGAACGCCTCCGGCGTGGCGGGGAGACAGTCCTCGGTGGGCACCGCCACGTAGAACACCGGGGGAAAGAAGTCCCCACCCAGCAGGATCGCGCGGCCCATCCCCAGCTGCATGCGGAGGCCGTTGAAGGCGTGCCCGATCCCGTTCCAAAGCACGTCTTCGAGCAGGCGGGCGGCGCCCTCGGCGGTGTGCACGGTCCGGGGCGCGCGGGCCGGCGCTGGCGGTGCCACGTCGTTCGCGTCGGGCCAGTACCCCAGGATGCGCAGCTGCGGAGACCACAGGAGGTCATCGCCCACGGTGGCCCAGTCGTCGCGCAGGGACACCCCGGCCACCCCGTCGTCCGCGGCCGCCTCGGGCACAGCCTCCAGGAGCTCGCCAAACAGCGCCTGCAGCCGCTCTCGGTCGAGAAACAGGGTGAGCGGGTGCTCCACGAAGGCGAAATACGCTTCGCGCGGCGATGCCCCCGCCGCGTGCGCTCGCACCCACGTCTCGTGGGCCTGTGCGAGCACGGCGAGCGCCGCGTCTCCCTGCAGCCACTGGGGCTGCTCCGCCTCGGGATCGGGGTGACCGAGCCACCCCCCGCCAGGCCGAGACGGGTCGAGCAGGGCCTCGTAGAGCGCGCGGAGCTGGTCGGGAGGCTCTGGCCGCTCGAGGTGCCAGAAGTAGGGGTCCGAGAAGAGCACCATCAGCCGGTCGAACGTCACGGGGGGACCTCGGGGGCGAGCTGGGCCAGGTAGGTGGTTTCCGCCTCGGTGGGCTCGCGCCAGGCTCCCGGCGGGAGGTCTCCCAGCGTGAGCGCGCCGAAGGCCAGTCGCTGGAGATCCTGGACGGGGTGCCCGGCGTTGGCAAGCATGCGGCGGACCATCCGGTGCTTGCCCTCGCGCACCGTGAGCGTGACCTCGGTGCCCTCGATCCGCACGCGCTCGGCGGTGAACACCCCCTCGGCGGTCGCCACTCCCGCGGCCAGCGCGTCTACCAGCGCGGGGCCCGGATCGCCCTCGACCCGCGCCCGGTAGGTGCGGGGGACCGCTCGCTTCGGGTGCAGCAGCCGCTGCGTGAGCGCGCCGTCGCGGGTGAACACCAGCAGGCCGCTGGTGTCTGCGTCGAGCCGGCCCACCGGGCGGAGCCCGGCGCCGATCAGCGCGGGCACCGCCGAGGCCAGGGTGGGGCGCCCGAGCCCGTCGCGCAGCGTGCACAGGATCCCCGGCGGCTTGTGCCACAAGGCGATCGACAGCGGCTCCGGGAGTGGCTCACCGTCGAGCGACAGCGCGCCGGGGGCCACCCGCGCTCTCGGGTCGCGCAGCACGGTCCCGTCGACCTCGACCCGCCCGCGGCGGATCGCCTGGCCCGCGATCCGCCGGGAGAGCCCCGCGCGCCGCGCGACCAGCTTCTCGAGCGGCTCTCCGCTCACCGGGCGCGCACCACCGCCCGGCATCGGGCCAACAGCCCCGTCACGTGGCGCTGCTCCCAGGCGTTGGCCCGGTCGTGGTCGGGATGGGCCCGCTCCGCCCGCCGGAACGCCGGCGGATGCAGCCGCCGTCGGGTGCCCGACGTCTCCGGGGGATGCACCGCATGGAGCATCTCGTGGAACAGGATGAAGCCCACGAACCAGTCGGGCACGTCCCCGTGGTCCAGCACGGGGTGGATCCGGACGAGCGGGGGCTCGCACGACCCGAGCCGCAGGGAGCGGTGGGGCGGGGTGCGCGGCCAGCGACCCCACGTGACGTGCAGCGGGGGCGCCGCCGGAGCGTGCACGCGCTGCGACGCGAGCAGCGCCGCGAGGTCGTGGACCTCTCCCACCGGCTTCAGCGGGGGGATCTCCGGCGTGGGCAGGTGCTGCTGGAGCGCCTCCCAGGCCCCGGGGGTGCCCGCGATCACCTCGACGACGTCGCTCGTCCGCGGCAGCAGCGCCCAGTGCACGGAGACCTGCGGGCGAGGGCCCTGGAGCCGCCACGACAGCACCCTGCGGCGGTTCGCGTTGACCGTGACGGTGCAGCTCGTGAGCCGATGGCGAGCCACCAGCACCCGGCCCAGCTGTCGGGCGCCGTCGTACGCCTCGCTGGGAGACGGGAGCGAGCCCCTGAGCCGCACGTCGATCACGAGCGGACCAGCGCCGCTGCGACCTCCGCGACCCGCTGCGGCGTGAAGCCGAGCTGCTCGGCGATGACCTTGGCCGGGGCCGACGCGCCGAACTGATCGATCCCGATCGCCACTCCCTTCTCTCCGATCCACCGCTCCCAGCCGAGCGTGACCGCCGCCTCGACGCTCACGCGGGGGATCCCCTCCGGTAGGACCTGGGCGCGGTACACCTCATCTTCTCGGGAGAACCGCTCCCGGCAGGGCATCGACACGACCCGGGCCGGGATCTGCTGCTCCGCCAGCTTCGCGTGGGCCGCGACGCACAGCGAGGTCTCCGACCCCGTACCGATCAGCACGACCTTCGGCGCCGCGCCCTCGGGGGGGTCGAGCAGCACGTATCCGCCTCGCTCGGCGAGCCTGGCGGGGGGATGCGCGGTGCGGTCGAGGACCGGCAGCCCCTGGCGCGTGAGCACGATCGAGGACGGGCCATTGGTGCGCAGCAGCGCCTGCTGCCAAGCCACCACGGTCTCCGCGGCATCACCGGGGCGCCAGACCTCGACGCCGGGCAGCGCGCGGAGCGCGAGCAGCGTGGCGATCGGCTGGTGGGTGGGCCCATCCTCGCCGAGGAACACCGAGTCGTGGCTGTACAGATAGACCACCGGCTGGTGCATGAGCGCCGACAGGCGCACCGCCGGCCGCTGGTAGTCGTGGAAGACGAGGAACGTGGCGGTGTAGGGCCGCAGGCCGCCGTGGAGCGCGATGCCGTTGCAGATCGCGGCGGCCGCGTGCTCCCGCACGCCGAAGCGCAGCGTGTGAGCACCCGCGAACCGCTGCGGAGTGAACGACGCCGCTCCGATCTCGGTGCCATTGGAGCCCGCGAGGTCCGCGGACCCACCCACGAAGCTCGGGGCCTCGGCAGCGATGGCCTTCAGGCAGGCCGCCGACGCCTTGCGGGTCGCGAGCTTGGTGCCCGCCTCGAACGTGGGCCACGCGATCTTGTCGACGAGGGCCCGCCAGCTCGGCTTCAGCCACCGGCGGAACCGGTCGCCCTCGGGGTGGTCGGCCAGGCGGGCCTCCCACGACTCGCGCAGCTCGGGGCTGGCCGCTTGGCGGAACACCTCGGCCACCTCCGGGGGGACCACGAACGCGGCCTCGGGATCGAGGCCCAGGCGCTCCTTGGTGGCCCGCACCTCGTCG
>CAYMSU010000624.1:0-3321 GCA_964393165.1 uncultured Enterobacteriaceae bacterium | reverse complement strand
GGCGGCGCTGGGCACGCAGCTCGGGATCGTGGGGATCGTCCTTGCCACGAACAATGTCTCCGATGCCTTGGTCCCGGTGACGATCGCGGGGCCCCCCCTGGTGGCGGGGCTGGTGGCGAGTCAGCTGAAGCCGCGGCCGCGGGACCGACGCACGACGTGGTGGGTGACCCCTGCGGCCCACGCCGAGGGGGCGAGCGCGACGGTCTCGGTGACGTGGTAGCCGGCCTCCTCGGCTGGGAGGACGGATCGCCATCCCCGGACCTCTGTCCGTCTGGAGGCGTACGGGCACGCGATCCCGAACGGGGGTTCGGCCGCAGCCGTCTGCAGGTGCGCGGGCGGCCGCTCCCGAACGTGGCGTTCGGCCCCAGCCGTCTGCAGTTCACGCCGAGCGAGCACGTCGAGGGCCTCTCGCGGTAGGCGGCTCCTAGGCGAGGGCCTGGGCCCGGGTGCACGGGCCCCCCGCCCCCCCTCGGACCGTCGCGAAGCGCGGGCCGAGCGTCAGGAGCAGCGCCACTCCTGTCTCCTCGTTCGTCGGTCAGGGATGATGCATCTCCTGCCACTGGTCCTCGGCCTGCTGCAGGATCTCGGCGTTGGCCTCGTCGATCAACTCGAGCGGGCCGATCAGGAGTAGGTCGACGAGCCCCCGACGCCGTAGGAAGGCATCGCGGTCATCCCCGGGCACGGGTTGATCACGCCCCCGACCTGCCCACCGCCTGCGGCCCCGTCTGGCCCGAAGGAGGCGCCGTGATGCTGCTGACCGCCGTAGCCCTCTTGGACACCGCCCACGCCCGAGACGAGCTGAACCTGGCGTCCGACCGACCTGGGATCGGAGACAGCACGTCCACCCCAGGTCGAGGTCGGTTCATCGTGCAGCTCGGCGTCGCCGGGTCGTTCGCCGAGGGGCAGAGCGGCGCCGTGAGCACCAGCGGCTGGTCCCTGCGTGCTGGCGCGGACCAGGGGGTGGAGCTACGTCTGCGCGAGGGCATCGCCGCGCTCGCCGGCGGCGGCGCGTCCTGGACGGCCGGGGCCGTGAGCGCCTACGCGAACGCCTGGCACGTGTTCGGGGGCGCCACGTTCGTGGGGGGCGGTGGCTGGTGGCTGGTCACCGACACGGTACAGCTCGACGCCGGCCTCGACGTGGGGGTCGGCGCCGGTCCCGCGCAGCTCGTGCCCGGCGCAGGCGTGTCGCTCGGCTTCTGAGCCCGCGTCAGGACGGTGCGTAGGCCACGTAGGTCGCCTGCGCGGCGAGGCGCAGTCCCCCGTCGTCCGCGATGCGCGTCTCGACCGCCAGCCGGGACCGCCCCTCCTCGAGCAGGCGCTCTGCGAACCCTCCGGTGCTGCCGTTCACCGGCTGCGACACGGTCACGATGTCGTCGGTCACGGGGCGCCGGTACTGCACCGAGACGTCGCGGATGACCAGCGTGTAGCGGTCCAGCCACCCGCTCCCGATCGCGTCGGACAGGGCCATGAAGGTCATGGCGTAGCCCGAGACGATCGAGGCCATGGCCAGGCTGCCGCCGAAGGCCGTGCCGTGGTGGTTCCGGTTGACGTCGAACGGAGCCCACAGCTCAAGCCTCCGCCCATCCCAGGCGCGCAGGGTGAACGCGAGGTGGGCCGCCATCGGGATCTTGGCCTTGATCAGCGCCTCGGTGTCTTGCAGGTCCATGCGCTCCTCCGACGCGTCCCGCGCTCACTCCCCGCGGCCGAGCTCCGCCAGCAGCGCCCGGCCCAGCTCCGGCTCCGCCTGGTGGATCCAGGCCGCCATCCCCACCAGCCGCTCGATCGACTCCCCCGCCGGCAGCGGACGCCCCTGCTTCAGGTTGTGGATCGCCGCCCGCAGCCGCCGCTTCACCGCCCGCGGCACCCGCGGGCCGTCGTCGCCCCCGTTCACCACCAGGCCCGTGACCTGCTGCCGAGCGCCCTGCCGCTGCACGCGGGTCTTCTTCGGATGCACCTCGAAGCCCTCACTCGCCACGATGTGCTTCATCGCCCCCAGCAGCGTGCCCACCCGCGGCGGATCCACGCTCGCCCGAGGCTGGCTGAACGTCAGATCGTCCGCGTAGCGCGTGTAGGTGTAGCCCAGCTTGCGCGCCAGCCCCGAGAGACGCCGATCCAGCCGCAGACACACCGCGTTCGTGAGCGCCGGGCTCGTGGGCGCCCCCTGAGGCAGACACCGCGGACCCAGCGCCACGTACCAGGTCTGCCCCTTCCACTCGATGATCTCGCGCGGGGCCTCCGTGCACACCAGCGCGAGCAGCGTGGCCACCTGCTCGCGGTACCCCGCCTTGCGGAACACCCCGCGCGCCCGGCGCCACGTGACCGTGGGGAAGAACTCCCGGATGTCGGCCTGCACGATTAGCTTCGAGCCCGTGTGCGCGGCCGCATTCGTGACCACCGAGCGACCCGGCAGGAACCCGTGGGCCGACCCGTGGACCGGCAGATGCTCGACGATGTTCCGCAGGATCCACCGCTGCGCCGCCTTGAGCCGCCGCATCGGCGCCCAGATCGGCCGCACCGTGCCGTCAGACTTCGGGATCGTGAACCGGTGGTAGTTCACGAACCGCGCAGCGTCGCGGTGGTACGCCAGACCCCGCAGCTGCGAGACCGTGAGACCGAGCTCCGCGGCCAGCTGCCCCGGATCGTCGAGCCGCGGCAGCGCATTGTCCGCCGCCCGCCGCTCGAGCTCGTCCAGATCCCACTTGTCGGCCGTGGCCGCGTCGTTGAAGTACACCCCCTCGCCGAGATGCACGATGTGCGACGCCCGGTACGCGGCCCAGGCCTCCTTCTTGAGCTGCCGCCGCTCGGCCGCCTCCTTCTTGAGCTGGGCCTTGTAGCGGTCGAGCTCGGCCTTCGACATCGTGGCGGTGTCGCGCCGCTCGACGAGAAACCCCCGCTCGACCAGCTGCTCGCGGATGTAGGGCTCGATCCCGCCCGCCCGCGCGATGCCCCCCCACAGCTCGATCAGATCCTCAACCCGACGTCGCATCGAGCCATCCCGCTGCTTCGAGCTTTGCGATCCGCTGGTCGTAGGCCTCGCGCGCGTCGGCGTCGCGGTCGAACCACAGGCTCTGCACCCGCAGCCGCGCGTCGGTCCGCTGACCCCACCGCACCCGGAGCTGCCGCGCATCGACCGTGACCTGCGTGATCGCCTCGCCGGCCTCGGTGCGACGCACGTAGGTGCGCGTCTCGGTGGTGGGCACGCTCCCCTGACCGGCCTGCCGCGCCGCGAGGACCGCGGCATAGCGCAGCCGCAGCGCCATCAGGTGGGCGCACGGCCCCTCCTTGAGGCCATGACGCCGGTAGAACGGGCAGGTGCACTGC
>CAYMSU010000623.1:0-3332 GCA_964393165.1 uncultured Enterobacteriaceae bacterium | reverse complement strand
GAGGTTGGCGTTGTCGGGCCAGCTGTTGAGGGGCTCGAAGCGCTGCTGCCCGCCGTCCGCACCGCCGCGGCCGTCGGCCACGCGGTAGGTGCCGGCGCTGTGCCAGGCCATGCGGATGAAGAAGGGACCGTAGTTGCCGAAGTCGGCGGGCCACCACTCCTGCGACGTGGTCATGACCTCGGCGATGTCGCCCTTGACGGCGTCGAGGTCGAGCGACTCGAAGGCGACGGCGTAGTCGAAGTCCGCGTCGGGGTCGGCGTCAGCGGCGTTCTTGCGCAGGGGCTCGAGGTTGACGCGCTCGGGCCACCAGTACTCGTTGGGCTTGGGCTGGCCGGTGGGGACGACGTTCGCCGCGGCCTCGTCTGTGGGAGCCTCGGCGACGCTGCGGCCCGCGGGCTCCTCGGAGACGCCGCACGCTGCGGTGAGCGACAGGACCAGGAGGGTTCGGGAGTGCATGGATCGTTCCTCAGGGAGTTCGCCGCCCGGCGTATTCCTGTCGACCCGACAGACACCAATGCTTCCTTGCTATGGCGCCATAGGCGCGCCCTTCGTCCGCCCCTGACGCCCACCGACTCGGAGCATCAGTCCTCGCGGTGGCGCGCCAGCTCCGCCTTGAGCGCGGCGACCTCGGCTTCCAGCGCTTCGCGACGGTTGCGCTCCTGTTCCTTCGCGGCGCGCTCGGCGGCCTCGCCTTCCTCTGCGGAGGGCAGGAGGGTGTCGCCACGGGGATCCACCGCCAGGCGGACGCGCTGGTGCTCGCCGTCGCCAACGCATCGGAGGAAGCAGCCGAGGACCTGCGACGGCACGCGATCGTGCTGGCTCGTCAGCGCGTGAACGAGCTCGCCGCGATCGTCTCGCCTGTACACCTGCCACCGGTGCCGACTCGGTCCTGCTGCTGGATCGAAGATGATCAGCTCCTGCACGCCGACCTCGGCGTACCGGCGCGGGGCGAGCCGGTAGTCTTTGCTGAGATCGTCGGACACGATCTCCACCGCGAGCTCGGGGGCCTTGCCCTCGCGCCAGGTCATCCAGCTCGGCACGTCGTAGTTGGTGGCTCGGTCGAGCACGACATAGACGTCCGGTGCCACCGCGAGCCGCGGGTTCCCCTCCACCCAGTAGACGAACTGATCGGAGCCGGTGAGCGCCTCCACGCCTTGCTGCGCGAGGTATCGCTGGACGAGGGTGTAGAGCATCGTCCGGATGCGCAGGTGGAGGAGGGACTCCGGCACGCTCTCCTCCGAAGGGTACGCCCAGTCCGGCAGTGCGTCGCCCTGCGGTTCCATCGGGGTCCTCCCGGGTCGATCGTAGCGCGCCGCTCGCGTCGGGGGGCGGAAGTCACGCGTCGGCGCGACCTTCGCGGCCGTGCGCGCGGGGCTGGCGCAGCGGCCTCCGGGGATCACCTGGCGACACCTCGCGGGCGGCGGCGCACTCGCCGGCATCGGGTTCACGATGTCGCTGTTCATCGCCAACCTGGGCCTCGACGGGGGCGCGCTCACGGCGGCGCGTACCGGCATCCTCCTGGGCTCGGCGGCCGCCGCGGGGCTCGGCGCCGCCGTGCTGCTGATCGGCGGCACAGACGACAACGACGCTCAGTAGCGAGCGCCCGCCGCCGCACCGACCGGCAGGTGGGCGTCGAGCGAGGCGAGCTCCTCCTCCGTCAGCACCACGTGCTTCGCGGCCTGGTTCTCGTCGAACCGCGCGCGCTTGGTGGTGCCCGGGATCGTGACGACGTGCTCCCCCCGATTCAGCAGCCACGCGAGCGCCAGCTGGGCGGGCGTGATGCCCTTGGTCTCGGCGAGCGCGCGCACCGCGCGGACCAGGTCGAGGTTCCGCTCGAAGTTCTCCCCCTGGAAGCGCGGATTGTTCCGCCGGAAGTCGTCGGGGGCGAAGTCGTCGGGCGACGTGATCGCGCCCGTGAGGAACCCCCGGCCCAGCGGAGAGTACGCCACGAAGGTGATCCCGAGCTCCTTGCAGGTGTCGAGGATCTCCGCCTCGGGCTCGCGCGACCACAGCGAGTACTCGGTCTGCAGGGCCGCGATGGGGTGCACTGCGTGCGCCCGGCGGAGCTCGCTCGGGCTGGCCTCCGACAGGCCGAGGCACCGGACCTTCCCGGCCTGCACGAGCTCGGCCATCGCGCCCACGGTGTCCTCGATCGGCGTGCTCGGATCCACCCGGTGCTGGTAGTAAAGGTCGATCGTGTCGATGCCCAGCCGCTCGAGGGAGGCATCGCAGCTCTCGCGGACGTACTCCGGGGTGCCCTCGATGCCGAGGAACCCCCCGCTCGCGTCGCGGACGACCCCGAACTTGGTCGCGATCACGGCCTCGTCCCGGCGCGTGCGCAGCGCGGCCCCGACGAGCCGCTCGTTGGTCCACGGCCCGTACATGTCCGCGGTGTCGAAGAAGTTGACCCCTACGTCCAGCGCGTGATGCAGCAGCGCCGTGCTCTTCGCGTCATCGGCGGCTCCGTAGAACTCGGACATGCCCATGCAGCCGAGCCCGATGGGCGAGATCGAGACGTCGGTGCGGCCGAGGGGACGACGAGGGGGATGCGACACGAGAGACTCCAGTGCGAGAGACGCCGCATATCTCGCGCCGGGCCGCGGCGTCCCCACTTCGGTCACCGGGTTCTTGACACCGCGACGCGCCCGAATCCCTACGGTGCGTGGTGGAGGTCCACAGCATGCGCACCGTCGCAACCGCGCTCGCAATCATCACCGGATGCACCACGGGAGGCCTTCGAGGCGAGGTGCTCGGCCCGGATCTCGGCGACGTCACGGTGGCCGACGTCGGGGGACCGTCGGGCTACCAGGACTTCTTCTTCGGGGCGTACAAGCGAGGCCGCGGCAACGTGGTGGCCGACTTCGACGGCGACGGGGACTTCGACGTGTTCACCGCGAACCCGCGCAGCCGGAGCTACCTGCTCCGAAACGACACGCGCGAAGGCGGCCCGATCCGCTTCACCCCGTGGCAGATCCTGTCCGAGAACGAGCTGTTCTACGGCGGTGTCGCGGCTGACTTCGACAACGATGGAGACCAGGACCTGTTCGTAGCCACCGGGGCGAACGACGGCAGCGCGCCCGACCGCCTGTTCCGCAACGACGGCGACCCGGACCGGCCGCTGGTCGACGTGAGCGCCGGGCAGTCGCTGGTCCCTCGCTCGCCGGACGGCACCCCCGAGCCGACCGGCACGATGGGCGCCCGCGCGTTCGACGTCGACAACGACGGCATGCTCGACGTGTGGGCGAGCAACTTCGTGCTCCCCCCCGTCCTCGACGCGCTCGACCCGTCGAGCACCTCGATCGGGCTCAACCAGCTGTACCTCAACCGCGGCT
>CAYMSU010000622.1:0-3339 GCA_964393165.1 uncultured Enterobacteriaceae bacterium | reverse complement strand
CCCTCGGTCCGTCGCGCAGCGCGGGCCGAGCGCCAGGAGCAGCGCCCCTCCTGTCGGTGTTAGGTGCCGCGCGCGGAGGCGGCGATGAGCTACTACACAGGCAAGCGCGTGTTCCTGGTCGGCGGGAGCGAGGGGATCGGGCGAGAGACCGCGCGTGCCCTCGCTCAACAAGGCGCCCACGTCGTCGTCGCCGCCCGGCGAGAGGGGCCCCTGCAGGAGACCGTCGACCACATGCGCGCCGCCGCCGCATCACCCAACCAGAAGCTCGACTTCGTCTCGCTCGACGTCACCGACCGAGAAGCCATCCGCGCCGCCGTCCCGCCCGTGCTCGACAAGCTCGGCGGCGGGCTCGACGTCCTCGTCCTCAACGTCGGCATGGCCCGGCCCGGCTACTTCGTCGACCTCGACGACGACGACATCGACGCCATGCTCGCCGTCAACTACGTCGGCCACGTCCACGTCACCCGCGCGTTCCTCGACGCCCTCAGAGCGTCGCCCAAGGCCGACCTCTGCTTCGTCAGCTCGGCGTTCGGCTTCATGTCACTGCCCGGCTACTCCGCCTACTCCGGCTCCAAGTACGCCATCGCCGGGTTCGCCGAGTGCCTGCGCATGGAGCTCGCCTCCGATGGCATCCGCGTCACCGTGTTCTACCCCGGCACCACCCAGACCCCCGGGCTCGACGCCGAGAACGCCCGCAAGCCCCCCGCCGTCTGGGAGGTCGAGTCCGCCTCGACCTTCAGCAAGACCCACCAGCCCGAAGACGTCGCCAAGACCCTGCTCCGCTCCATCGAGCGGGGGCGCTTCGAGAACTTCCCCGGCCTCGACGTCTGGTTCGTCTACTTCATGTACAAGCGGTTCCCGGGCCTCTCCCGCACCATCGCCGACATGGAGTGGCGCACGGCGGTCAAGAAGGTGGTCGCGAAGGGCCAGACGCCATGAGCACGAACTTCACACGCTGACGATCGCCCTCCGCACCTCCGAACCACGCCTCGGGCGCGAAGCCGGTCAGCTCCGCCGGATCGAAGCTCGGCGGGACCTTCACCCACACCTCCCGACCCCCCGAGGCCGAGAGGATCGCCGCCAGCCCCGGCAGATCGGTGAGCCCCGTGCGCGACCGATCCCACGCCTCCCCCCACGGCGGGTCGACGAACACCAGCTCCGCGTCGACGGTGGGGAGCAGGTCCTCGGCCCGGCCCGCGAGGAACCGGATGCGCGACGCGACGCCGTAGACCGCCGCGTTGTGGCGCGCGAGGGCGAGCTTGCCGGGGTCGACGTCGATCGCGGTGACCGGGCTGCCCGCCCGCGCGAAGCCCAGCGCGTTCCCGCCAGCGCCGCAGGTCGCGTCGACCACCGCGCGCCCCCCGGCGCGACGGCCGAGCTCCAGGGCCAGCGCCTCGGGCGTGAGCGACCAGCGGGCCTCGGCATCCAGCCGCACGCCGGGGCGGAGGAACCCCGGGGTCGTCACCCGGCGGCGGCGGGCGTCGTCGGTGCGCGCCTGGCGGACCAGCGGACGCTTCAGCGGCGGCCGGACCACCACGGTCAGCGCCTGCCCCCCGAGCCCGACCCCCCGTAGCCGGGCCTGCAGGTCGGCCGCCGCACGCCGGTCGAGCTCGGCGTGTAGCCCCTCGGGCCCCGACGCCCACCCGTGGTCGCCCAGCAGCCGGCGCGCGTCGACCCACGCCGGAATCCCGGAGACGATCACCTTCGGCATGGCAGCACAGCGAGCACCGGTCCGGGTCTCGTCGGTCAGGGGGATCGGCGATTGGCCGAGCGGCGGGAATCGAGTAGAACGCGCCCGCTATGTCTACATCTTCTCCTGTGTCCATGCGCGCCCGCGCGCCCAAGATCCTCCTGGTCGTCTTCTTCGGCTACCTCTTCTTCCTCGCCATCGACCTGCTCGGCTCGGGCATGAAGGCGAGCTTCAAGGCTCCGATCAAGCACTTCCTCGAGACGAACCAGTTCAACGAGCTGCAGTCGTTCGTGATCGGCATCCTCGGCACGGCCCTCATCCAGTCGTCGAGCTCGGTCACCTCGATGTGCGTGGTGCTCGCCCAGGAGGGGGTCATGCCCCTTGCGATCGCCGCCGGCATCGTGCACGGGGCGGGGCGAACCTCGGGACCTCGGTCACCTCGTCCGTCGTCGCCTTTGCGAGTGAGGCGAAGCCGTTCCGCGGCAACCCCTTCACCTACGTGCGGTCGCTGCTGTTCGACCCGCGGGGCCCCGGCTTCCGGCGCGCCGTCGGCACGGCGGTGGTCCACGACATGTTCAACATCATCATGATCACGGCGATCCTGCTGCTGCTCGAGCTTCCGTTCGCCTGGGTGCTGTCGACCTCGGAGTGGATGGCCCGGGGGATGGCCTCGATGACCACCTCCGCGGACTGGATCCTCGACGTCCTCGACTGGGTGAGCCCGGGCGCCTACACCGGCCCCGTCGCCGACGGACTGCTCGAGGTGGGGGTGCCCGGGTGGGCGGAGGCCCTCGTGGGGCTGCCGCTGCTGTTCGTGGCCCTGCGGGGGTTCAGCCGCCACACGCGCGAGCTGCTCATGGCCGGGGTCGACACGACCGACGCGGCGGCGGTGGGCGACGTGCTGCTCGGCAAGAGCGACTACTCCACGTTCCTGCGCGGGGTCATCGTCACGATCCTGGTGCAGTCGAGCTCGGCCACCACGTCGATGGTCGTGCCGCTCGCCGCGATGGGCTTCTTCGGGGTGCGCAAGGTGTTTCCCTTCATCCTGGGCGCCAACGTGGGCACCACCACCACGGCGCTGCTCGCGGCCACGGGATCGCTCGGCCAGCCGGGGTTCCACGAGGGGATGACGATCGCGCTGTGCCACCTGTCGCTGAACCTGATGGCGGTGGTGTTCGCCTGGGTCGTTCCGGGCCTGCCGGCATCGATCCTGGGCGCCGCGGACTGGCTCGCGGAGCGGTCCGCGATGCGCCCGATCACGCTGCTCGCCTACCTGGCCATGCTCGTGTTCGTCACGCCGATGGTGGTCTACCTGTTCCCCCTGTCCATGGCGTCGGTGTTCATGGGGGGGATCATGCTGTTCCTGCTGGTCGGCCCGCACGTCTACCTCAGCAACAAGCGGGCGGCGGGCGAGCCCACGTCGCTGGACGTCCGCTGACCACCCGGAAACCTCCCTCGGGGTGAAAGGCCGCCCGCGGTCTGCCGTTGTCGGGCCCGACCACGGGAGACCTGATGATCCGAACCCTCGTGCCCGCCCTCGCGCTCGCCTGCGCGCCGTCCTCGCCCCGCGGCACTGCGCCGTCACCGTCGCCCGATGCCGCCGTGGCGGCGCCCGAGGCCGCGCCTGCGCCGAGCCCGCGCCAGCCCCT
>CAYMSU010000621.1:0-3349 GCA_964393165.1 uncultured Enterobacteriaceae bacterium | reverse complement strand
GTGGGCGGCGTGGCGGCGGGCCCGGCTGGCGGCGGAGGCTCCGGAGCTGCCGGCGTCGGCCTACGCGCAGGCGATGGCGGGGGAGACGCTCACGGGCCTGGTCGACGTGGAGGGCTCGAACCTCCGCAAGGCCTGGGGCCTCGCGGTGGTCGACGTGCCGCTGGCGTCGATGTGGGCGGCGGTCAACGACAACGCCTCGAAGGTCGAGGTCACGCGGCTGTCCTACGTGGAGCAGCTCGAGGGGGAGCCCTGCCGCGACGACCGGGTGGTGTTCCAGTACCTCGACATCCGGTGGCTCACCGACCGGTGGTGGGTCGTGCGGCAGCGCCAGAACGGGGCGCTCCTGCAGAAGAGCCGGGGACGGGCGGCCGAGCTCGTGTGGCAGAGCGTGCGCGACCCGCAGGCGGCGCTGAGCCCGAAGGCGCGGAGCTGGGCGCGGCATGGCATGCCGCTGCCGTTCACCGCGGGATCGTGGATGCTCGTGGACCTCGGGAACGGCCGCACGCTCGTGGAGTACTTCTCGTGGTCGGATCCGGGCGGGTCGATCCCGGCGGGGATCGCGAGTCGGTTCGCGCGCCGCGGCATCGTGGAGAACCTCGAGGCGATCACGCGCCTCGCGCGCACCGGGCCCGGCTGCGGCGGCGACGGCATCGCCTCGCCCTGACGCTCCCGCGCGATCCTGACGCTCCTGCGCGATCCTGACGCTCCGGTGCGAGGGGGCCGGCTACAGCGCGCCGCGCTCCGCGGCCTGCTCCCAGCAGCGGCCCCAGCAGGCGGGCACCTGGTCGCCGCCGGCGGGAACGGCAAACGACGTGTAGGGCCCGGCGTCGATCGACTCGAAGCGGCCGGCGGGCGGATCGGACTGGCCGAACTGGTTGTCGCCCCAGCAGCTCACGTAGCCCTCGAGGCTCAGCGCGCAGGTGTGGTAGGCGCCGGCGGCGAGCTCGATCCACTCGAGCTCGAGGAGGTCGCGGGGCATGTCGAGCTGGCGGCGACTGTTGTCGCCCTCGCAGCGCGGCGGCCCCTCGTCGGACAGCACGCAGCGGTGGGCCTCGCCGGCCACGCGCTGGAGCACGTCGCCATCGCGGCAGTCCTGATCCACGCCATCCTCGGGGATGTCGATGGCATCGGGGTGGCGCGTGGGATCGAGGTCGTCACAGTCGGCGGAGGCGGGGTAGCCGTCGCCGTCCCAGTCCTCGGGAAGCCCGCACGCCGCGGCGGCGAGGCTCGACGAGAGGAGCAGTGCATGAAGGACGTGGCGCTGGCGCATGAGCGACTCCACGCGCCATTATAGCCTGGGTCCTACCCCCAAACGCAAGAGGGGCACCCATCGGGGCTGCAGGCGCCCGTCGACCGTCTGCAGGTGGGCCGACACGCCGCCCTCGAGCGCGATCGTGAGCGCGTCGCCGACGTACAGCCGGCCGCGCAGCACCCCCTGCGCGAGGCTCGTGCGGTTCGTGATCCAGCCGACACACTCGCCGGAGGGCTGGCACTGTCGCGACACGAAGCCCACGCCGGCGCCGACCAGGGGCCCGAACCCCAGCCGGGCGCGGGCGCGGCCGAGGCGCGCCGTCCACGTCTGCCCGACGAGGCCGAGGACCTCCACGCTGCGCGCGGCGGCTCCGCCGTCGCCGGCCCCGCCCGCGAGGTGCGACCGCACGGCGACGGTGGGGCGGCCCACGGGCGTCTCGGGCCACGCGCGCAGCGCCGTGATCCCGCCGCCGAGCGCGGGCAGCTCGCTGACGGGCCGCAGCGCGGCGTCGGCGGTGATCTCGTGGACCGGCGCCCGGCGGCGACGGATCTCGTGCTCCAGATCGAGCCAGGCGCCCGGCTGCAGCTGGACCCGCGAGCTCAGCAGCTGCCGGTGGCTCCACTCGCCGGCCTCGGTCTCGCGGAGCTCGCCCACCCGCACCCGGTAGGTGCCCGCGGGGAGCGCCCCCGGCCCGCGCTGCACGACGGCGCCGGCCCGGTCGCGGACCTCCACCGTCCACCGGTCGCCGTCCGGCAGCTGCAGCACGCCCCGCGTGGGCGCCGACGGCACGCAGCCGAGCAGGTTGGTGGCGCCCGACCCGCGGAACCGGCCGAGCGGGGTCTGGGTGCCGCGCCGCTCGTCGGTGGTCCGCTCGCGGGCCCAGCGGTGCCCCTCGCGCAGATCCACGCAGCCGTTGCCGTCGAGATCCGCGGCCTGGGTGTGCAGCGCGTCGAGCAGGTGGTGGGTGTACAGCGAGGCCCGGTGCTCGGGGCTCTCGACCGCCTGCTCGTAGAACTGCGACGCGTACAGGCGCGCGTCGCCGGCGCCGAGCTCGAGGTCGGGCTCGGGCACGGGCAGGCCCTTGGCGGTGACCGACCCCGCGCCGGGGTTGCCGAGCGACTTGCCGCCCGCGGTGGCGGCGAAGCAGGTGTCCTGGATCACGACCTTGTGGGCGGCGCGGACCGAGTCCAGGCGCATGTCGAGCTCGAGCACGGAGTAGCCCGAGCGGGGGATCTCGGACATCCGGGTGTCGCTGAACACGAGGTAGCGGCGCACCCGGTCGCGGTGGTCGGCGAGCACCCCGTGCCCGGAGAAGTAGACGAGGAGTTCCCCGTCGGGCGCGAGGGCGGCCTCCGCGCGGGACAGCGCGGCGCGGAACCCCGCGCGCTCGACGGCTCCGGTGAGCAGCACCACGTGGTAGCCGGCCTCCGCCAGCAGGCTCCCCACGCGCGCGGCATCGCGCGAGCTGTAGGCGAGGCTCGGGATGCCGGGGTCGTCGTGGCAGGGCACGCCGACGACGAGCGCCACACGAGTGAGGCCGGCTCCTGGGGCGAGCTCCGGAGAGGGCGGGAGCGGCACGTCGATCTCGCGGGCGGCCGCCTGCACGCAGCGCTCGCGCGGCGACCCCTCGGGGGCCTGCAGCACAGGCCCGGCGAGCGCGACCGACGCGGCGAGCGCAGCGATCATGGCACGACCTCCACCTCCACCACGTGCACGGAATCCGAGCAGCTGTCCAGGTCGGACGTGCTCAGCGCGAACCGGTAGGTGCCGGGGGCGGCGAACGCGAACGAGGCGAGCTGCCCCTGCCGCGTGAGGTCGACGCGGCCGGCGGGCACGCCACCTCGCCAGACGACGCCTCGCTCGGGGCCCTCCACGCACACCGCGAGCGGGGTGCTCGCCGACGCCACGACGGTGAGCTGCACGACGTCGCCGACGTGGCGCACGCCGGTCGCGCCCGGGTCGCCGAGCACGAGCTGGACCGCCCGCAGGGTGCTCACGCCCTTGGCGGCCCCGGCGCGCAGCTCCTCGAAGGGCGGAGTCGGCCAGTCCGCGGTGGCCGCGGCCGCGACCCGGGGGGCCTCCTCCGCAGGGGGCGGT
>CAYMSU010000620.1:0-3357 GCA_964393165.1 uncultured Enterobacteriaceae bacterium | reverse complement strand
GCCTGGACCACGTCGGAGATCCTGCGCCACCTCGAGGGCATGGCGCAGCTGCCGGAGGGCAACGTGCCGCGGGCCCGCCGCATGCTCCGGGCCACCGACCGGATCAAGTTCGCGGAGGAGCGGCCCACCCACGAGCTGATCGAGGAGCTCGACGCAGACCTGCGCGCCTTCGTGCAGGCCACCCGGCCGGCCGCGTGGGGCGACACATGACCGAGTTCGCCCAGCCCTGGGCCTTCCTGCTGCTGATCCCGGTGCTCCTGCTGCCGCTCCAGGGTCGCCTCACGGGCCGCAACGTGCTCGCGCTGCCGCGCCTGTCGGACCGGGAGCGCCGGCTCACTCCGCGCCTGCTCTTCGCCTGGCTGCCGCCGGCCCTGCAGATGCTGGCCCTCACCCTGCTCGTGGTGGCCCTGGCCCGCCCCCGGGAGACCCGCCGCGACGTGCTCGTCGAGTCGGAAGGGCTCGACATCATCCTCGCGGTCGACACCTCGGGGTCCATGCGGGCGCCCGACTTCAGCAGCGCGGGCGTGCGCGAGGTGAACCGCCTGCAGGTCGCCAAGGGGGTGATGGGCGAGTTCATCGACGGCCGGCCCCACGATCGCATCGGCGTGGTCGTGTTCGGCGAGGAGGCGTTCACCCACGTGCCGCTCACCCTCGACCACACCACCCTGCTCGACATCATGGATCAGGTCGAGATCGGCGTGGCGGGGGCCCAGGGCACCGCCATCGGGAGCGCCATCGCGGTGAGCGCCAAGCGGCTGAAGGATCTCGAGGCCCCCGATCGGCTCATGGTGCTGCTCACCGACGGGCGGAACAACGCCGGCAAGATCGGGCCGCTCGAGGCCGCCCAGGCCGCCGCCGCCCTGGGGATCAAGATCTACACGATCGGCGTGGGGGCCCAGCAGCGCACGCTGTTCGGCATGCTCTCGGACGGGCTCGACGAGCGCGGCCTCACCCGGGTCGCGGAGACCACCGGGGGCAAGTACTTCCGCGCGACCCACGCGAACAGCCTCCAGGCGATCTACGACACGATCGACGAGCTCGAGCCGTCGCCCGCCGAGGTCGTCCAGCTGGTCGAGCACCGCGAGCGGTTCCGCGACTTCCTCGTGCCCGGGGTGATCCTGCTCGGCCTGCAGCTTCTGCTGGGCGGCACGGTGCTGCGGAGGGGCCCGTGAGCCTGGCCGAGGCGTCGTGGCTGTGGTGGCTGCCGGCGGTCCTGCTGGTCGCCGCGTGCGTGGCCGCCGGGGCGTGGTGGGCCCGGCGGCAGCTGAAGGCCGTGTTCAGCGCCGGCATGATCGACCTGGTGCTGCCGCCCCGGGTGCGGGCGCGCCGCGTGGTCCGGGACGTCGCGGCGGTGCTCGGCCTCGCCCTCGCGGTGGTGGCGCTCGCCGAGCCGCGGTTCGACAAGCAGATCCGCACGATCAAGACGGTCGGCACCGATCTGGTAGTGCTCCTGGACCTGTCCCGCTCGATGGACGCGCAGGACGTCGATCCGTCGCGCCTCGTGCGGGCGCGCCGCGAGATCCGGGACCTCGGGCGCGTCGCGACGGGCGATCGTGTGGGGCTCGTGGTGTTCGCCGGGGGCGCGTACCCTCGGCTGCCGCTCACCGAGGACTTCCGCGCGCTCGAGCTCGTCGTGAGCGAGACCGACACCTCGACCTTCCAGAGCCAGGGCAGCGCCCTCGGGCAGGCGATCCGCGCGGGGCTCGCGCTGCTCGAGCGCAGCCAGGATCAGGCCGGCCAGGCGCTGATCGTGCTCTCCGACGGGGAGACCCACGACGCGGAGGACGCCCGGCTCGCCGCCGCCGAGGCGGTCGCCGCGGGGATCCCGATCTACGCGATGGGGATCGGGGTCGAGCCCTCCCCGATCCCGCTTCCCAACGGGCGCATGCTCCAGCACGAGGGCCAGATCGCGATGACGGCCCCCGACTTCACCATCCTCGAGGAGGTCGCCGAGCTGACCGGCGGCGCCTTCGTGCAATCCAACGCCTCGGACCGGGACATGCAAGGACTCTACGCCGAGATCCGCCGGAGCATCCGCGCGGTGGAGCGGACCGCCCAGCAACGCGAGACGTGGCGCACCGCGTTCCACTGGCCGCTCACGGCGTCGGTGCTGCTGTTGCTGCTCGCGGGCTGGCTCGGCGACGGCCGGCGGCGCTTCGGGGCGGCGGCCGCGCTGGTGCTCGCGGTGCTCGTGCTCCCGTCGCCGGCGCGGGCCGCGGATCCGCTGCTCGAGGCCGACGAGCACTACCGGGCGGGGGACTACGAGACCGCCGAGCGCATCCTGACCGAGCTGTCGCTCGAGAACCCGGACGACGCCGAGGTCTACGAGCGGCTCGGGGAGGCCCGGTACCGCGCCGAGGACTTCGAGGGCGCCGCCCGCGCGTTCGATCGGGCGTCGTCGCTCCGCGACGATGCGGCGGACTCGCTGTTCAACAGCGGCAACGCACACTACCGGGCGGGTCGGCTGGAGCGGGCGGTCGAGCGCTACGAGCAGGCGCTCGAGCGCGCGCCCGGTCATGCGGGGGCCGAGCAGAACCTCCAGCTCGTGCAGCGCGAGATCACCCTGCGCCGGCAGGTGCAGCCCCCGCCGCCTCCCCAGGGCGGCGGCGGGGGGGACGAGCCCCCGGATCCGCAGTCCGGAGACCAGCAGCAGCAGCAGCAGCAGCAGCAGCAGCAGCAGCAGCAGCAAGGGCAGCAGCAGCAGCCCCAGCCGTCCGGCGGCGAGGCGTCGGAGTCGCCGTCCGGCGGCCAGGGAGAGCCGCAGGATCGTGAGGAGGGCCAGGGGGGCCAGTCCTCCGACGGGGCAGATCCCGACGCGTCGAGCGAGGCGGTGGGCGTCGACGAGCTCGAGGGCACCGAGGAGGGCGGCGAGCCGAGCGGGCAGGCCTCGGGGGAGGCCGACGAGGCGGATCCCGGTCCGATCACCGAGGGCCAGGCGCACCGCCTGCTCGACGCGATCGAGGAGGGCAGCCAGCGGGTCTCCGTGTCGGGGAGCTCGGAGCGCAAGCCGTGGTGACGTGGCTGCTGTGGGTGGCGTCGGCGCTCGCCGCGCAGGTCCAGCTCCGGGTCGATCCGCGGGAGCTGCTCGTCAACCAGACGGGCACCGTCGCCGTGGTGATCGTGTCGTCGGGCCGGAGCAGCGCGCGGCCCACCTCGGGTCGGCCCCCGCAGCTGCCCGCAGAAGACGGCCTGCTGCTCGCCTACCAGGGCCAGAGCCAGCAGTTCACCAACGACCGCGGCCGGATCATGCAGATCAACCAGTACCAGTACCGGGTGACCGCGGCCGAGCCGGGCTCCTGGAAGGTCGGCCCGATCGAGATCCCGCTCACCGACGGCACCACGGTGGGCGCCTCGGCG
>CAYMSU010000619.1:0-3366 GCA_964393165.1 uncultured Enterobacteriaceae bacterium | reverse complement strand
GATCCCATCGTCGCCCGGGCTGCCGCCCGGCACCCACTCGATCCGCGTCGTCGTCTCCGATCCGGCCAATCCCGACGAGCGGTTCGCAGAGGGGCCTCGGGTCTCGGTCGAGGTGCCCGCGCCGCCCGATCCAGCGCCCGAGCCGCTCCCCGAGACTCCCAGCGGCTGGTGGAAGTGGTGGCTCGCCGCCGGGGGCGGGGGAGTGGCCGCGGTGATCGCGGTCATCGGCACGATCGTGTCGCTCATGGACGACCCGGCGCCCACCGTGGCGCGCGTCCAGCTCGAGGTGGTGCCGTCGCGCGGCACGGCCCGGACGTTCGTGAAGGCGCTCGCCTACGACGAAGACGGCAAGGCGGTGCCCACCGCCTACGCGGACTTCGTGGGTCCGAAGTGGACCTGGTCGGTGGAGCCTGCGGAGCGTGCCGAGATCGAGAGCTCCCGCGCCGGTGCCTACGTGAGCTGCGACCGCAGCTGGTCGGGTCAGCTCGAGATCGTGCTCGCGTCCGTCGGAAGCCCCGTCCAGGACTCGGCGACGGTGCAGTGCGTCGGAAAGGTGCGCGGGGGCTGACGGTGCGGGCTCAGAGCTTGCCGGCGAGGAACGACTCGAGCAGCGGGTAGCGCACCCTCCAGCCCCGCACCGAGACGCCCTCGATCGCGGGCCACCGCTCGAGCGCGTCGAGCACCACGAACACGCGCCCGGAGGCGGCGCTCAGCTGGCCCGCGAGCCACTCGGTGAGCGCCTCGTGCGTGGCGGACACGGATCCCTCGCCCTCCACGATCACCCGAGGCTCGGCGCCCTCCCGGGGTGGCAGCAGGCGCAGCCACTGGTCGCCCGCCGAGCCGTGCTGGTGCAGCAGGTGCTCGACGAACCACGACTTGCCAATCTGGGGCGCCCCTACGACCACGACCGGCGCTCCGGGCCCCGAGAGGTTGCGCGCCGCCGCCGCCTCGGCCTCCGGTCGCTACCCCACCCCGTGGACCGTCAAGATGTAGCGCGGCTCGCTCGGATCGGGCTCGAGGAGCTGGCGCAGCCGGCGCACCGTGGAGGGCACGGGGCCACGCCCCGGCAGGCGCCCCTGGTGGCCCCAGACCTCGCGCCGCAGCTCGGCGTCGCTCAGCTCCTCCGACGGCCGCTGCGCGAGGTACCGCAGCAGGTGCAGCTGGGTGGTGGTGAGCGCCACCTCCTGCTCGCCCCGGTGTAGCCGCCCGGACCGCAGGTCCACCCAGCCGTCGTCCAGGCGCAGGATGTCCTGGGGGGTTCCTGGCCTCACCGCGCTTGTCCTCCCGGGCGGGGTGTGCCGCTGCGCGGCGACTCGCGGCCTGCAGAGGACGACCCCGCGAGCCCACTCCGCTCGCGGATCAAGGCCGAGGGCCGCATGCAGGCGCACCTCGACCCGGCCCACGTGGTGCCCATCCGCGACCTGTTCGACGTGAACGGCGTGCCTGCGCTGCTCATGGACTACGTCGACGGGTGCTCGCTGTCGGAGCTGCTGCAGGCCCGCCGCCTCCCCGAGGTCGAGGTCCGGGCGCTGCTCACCGACATCGTGCGGGGGCTCCGGGAGGCGCACCGGGCGGGCATCGTGCACCGCGACCTCAAGCCCGGCAACGTCCTCGTCGAGGTTCGCGGCGGGCGGGTCACCGCGCGGGTCACCGACTTCGGCGTGGCCACCGAGAGCGCCGCGCCCGACGCCCACGTCAGCTGGTTCGTGGGCACCCCGGCCTACGCCTCGCCCGAGCAGCTGGCCGGCGCCCCCGTCGACGCGCGCAGCGATCTGTGGGCGTTCGGCGTGCTGACCTACGAGATGCTGGCGGGGGAGCGCCCGTATCCATCGGGGCGGTCGCTCGCCGAGCTCCAGACCGCGCAGCGCGTGACCGCGCTGGACCTCGACGCGCTGCCCGCGGGCTGGGGCGCGCTGGTCGACCGGCTCCTGCAGCGCGATCCCGAGGATCGGCTCGGGAGCTGCGACGCGGTGCTGGGCGAGCTCGGGCCGGCCGCCGCGCCGATCCGGGTGCCCGCCCCGCTCGCCGGGTGGATCCTCTCCCAGCGCACCGAGCCCGTCGAGATCGACCACGCCCCCCCGAGCTGGGCCCCGCCGCCGCTGCCCGGGGCGCCGTCCGCCTTCGTGCCCCGCCCCCTCGAGCTGCCGGCGCTGTGCGAGCACCTCGCCGAGGCGCGTCTCGTGAGCGTCGTCGGGCTCGGCGGGGTGGGGAAGACGCGGCTCGTCCTGGAGGCCGCGCGCCTCACCCAGTCTGGCTGGCCAGGCGGCGTCTGGTTCTGCGACCTGCGCGAGGTGCACACGCGCGAGGGCCTGCTCGGAGCGGTCGGGCGCCTCTTCGACCTGTCGCTCGCGCCCGACCGGGCGGACTGGCTCGCCCACGCCCTGCGCGCCCGCGGCCGGTGCCTGATCGTGCTCGACAACTTCGAGCAGCTGGTTCCCGTCGCTGCCGATGCGGTGGGCGCGTGGGTGCAGGGAACGACCGAGGCCGTGTTCGTCCTCACGAGCCAGCGGCCGCTCGACCTGCCCGGCGAGTTGGTGCACCCGCTCGGCCCGATGCGGCCCGACGAGGCCGAGCAGCTGTTGCTCGGTCGGGCGTCCTCGGGGTTCGACGCGAGCCACCGTGAAGGAGATCGTGCGGCTGCTCGACGGGCTCCCGCTCGCGATCGAGCTCGCGGCCCCGAGGCTGGCGATGCTCACGGCCGAGGGCCTGCTTTGCCGCCTGCGCGACGATGTCCGCTGGCTGCGCCAGCGCGAAGGGGGGCGCCATGCGGGGCTCGAGGCGGCGCTCCGGTGGAGCTGGTCTCACCTCACGCCCGCCGAGCGGCGCGTGCTCGCCCAGCTGGCCACGTTCGCGGGGCCCTTCCGGTTCGAGGATGCCGAGGCGGTGGTGCGGCCTGAGCCGAACGATCCGTGGCTCGCCGACGTGCTCGAGGATCTGGTGCGGCGGTCGTGGCTGCGCCCGCAGGGCGACGGCTGGTTCGACCTGCTGCTCACGGTCCGGGGCTTCGCAGGGGCACAGCTGTCGTCGCCGGCGCGGGAGGCGGCGGAGCAGCGCCATGGGAGCCACTACGCAGGGCTCGGCACGCCCGCCGCCATCCTCGGGCTCCGGGTGCAGGGCGGTCGTCGCCGCCACGAGGAGCTCGTGCGCCACCTCGACAACTGCACCGCGGCCGCGCGCCGGGCGCGGGAGCGCGAAGATGGCGCGGTCGCCGCGGACTGCGCGCTGGCGGCGTGGGAGGCGGTGGCCGGGCAGGGCCCGTTCGGCGACGGCGCGGCGTTGCTCTAGGCGGTCCTGGACATCCCGCGGCTGCCGCTCGAGGCCCGTGTGCGGGTGCGCGACCGGCTGGCCTTCGCGAAGAACCTCCTC
>CAYMSU010000618.1:0-3370 GCA_964393165.1 uncultured Enterobacteriaceae bacterium | reverse complement strand
GCGTGGTCCCGGCTCGCGCTCGAGCGGCCCGATCCGGACGACTACGTCGGCGCCTGGCGCGCGCTGGCTCCCCGCCTGCAGCACCCTCGCGCCGGCTACCACCGCGCCCTCGCCCGCGCGCTGGCCCCGGGCGACGCCGCTCGTCGGGCCGCGACGCTGCTCGACGCGGCGCGGCAGGCCCGGCACGGCGACTACGGCCCCGAGTGGGAGATCGCGCCCGCGGTCCACGCCGCCGAGCTCACCGCCTCGAGCGCGGGCCCCGCCGCAGACCGGGTGAACAGCCACCGGGTGTACGTGTTCGCCCCACGCCTGGCCCGCCTCAGCGAGGCAGGCGGCCGGTGATGTCGCGGATCTCGAGCCCCCGCCACGACGCGCCCTTCGCCGGCAGCGCGGTGAACGCGAGCAGCAGCCGGTCGCCCTGCGCGGCGAGGGCGGGCTCGCCGCACGCCGTGCGCCCGGTCTCGATCGGCACCGGGCCCGCGCTCCCGTCCACGCGGGCGATCACCACCTGGTGGCCATGGGCCGACGCCTTCGGCGCGTAGGCGACCCACCGCCCGTCGGGCGACAGCGCGGGGCGGGCCCGCAGGGGCAGCCGCACGTCGCGCGCGACCACCCGCGCGCTGCTCTCCGTGCGCGCGACCAGATCCCACCGGTCTCCCGCAGACCCGTCGAAGTAGACCACCGCGCCGTCCGCGGCGCGCACCGGGCGGGTCTGATCCCCGGGACCCTCCACGAGCAGGCGGGCCTGCCCCGAGCGCACGTCGACGGCGAAGATGTCCTCGCCGCCGCCGCGCTGCCGGGTGATCAGCAGGTCCTGCCCCTCGGCCGTGAGGCTGGGGAACGCCTCGGAGGCCGGGGTGTGCCCCAGGCGACGAACCCCCTGGCGGTCGCGGACCCACAGATCGGCCCCGCCCGCGCCCCCCACCCAGGCGAGCACGCCGGTCGCCGACGCCACCACGGGGAACGCGAGATCGCCGGGAACCTCCTCGAAGCGCACGACCTCGCGGGGCGGCCCCGGCGGCGCCCAGGTGAACAGCCGCACCCGCCCGCTCGCTTGGGTGCCCTCGTAGATCAGCCCGCGGCCGAGGAACACCGGGCTCGTGGCGACCACCGCGACGGCGCCGAACGTGGAGGAGACCCCGTGGGGAACCCTCACCGAGGGGCCCGCCGACGCGCCGGCGAGCTCCGCGACGAACAGGTCGACGTTGCCCGCGTAGCGGTTGACCTCGAAGGCCACCCGCGCGCCGTCGGGCGAGAACACCGGGTGGTAGGCGTGGCCCTCGCCCTCGAACCCCACGCCGCCCGCCTGCGCGCAGACCACGGCCGCCAGCAGCGCTCCGATCATCTCGCCCCTCGCCGCGGCACCCGCGGGACGAGCCCGAGGCGAAGCCCGCTGCTCCCGTAGTGGCGGGCCCCATCGGTGTGCCACGCGCCGGCGGCCTCCACGAGCAGCGCGAACCGCCCCACGCGGCCGAACGCGTAGCCGAGCCCGGCCTGGGCCCCGGGCCCCCACGCCGCGCCGCTGTAGGGGATGTCGGCCCGCTCGACCTCGCCCTGCTGGCCGCGGTCGAACCAGTCCGCGACGCCGATCCCGCGCCCCAGCGTGACCTGGTAGCGGGGGCCCGCCACGAGCCGCCAGGGGCCCGGGCGCACCACGAGCGACGCGCCGGCGCCGAGCGCGTGCTGCTCGTCGACGCCCACCCCCACCGTGTAGCCGGCGTGGAGCGCCACCCCGAAGGCGGGCTCGCGGTGGTTGATCCCGAGCTCCACGCCCCCCTCGACCGCAGCCCCCGAGGAGCGCACGTCGGCCGGGGCCAGCTGGTGCCCGCCATCGGACAGCGTGACGACGCGCCCGGTCTGCGGGGACAGCACCAGCGCGGGCCCGAGCGCGACGAACGCGTCGACGTACCGCAGCTTCGAGGGATCGACCCCCTCGAGCTCGGCGAGCGCGCCCCGCTTCACCCGGCCCACCCGGATCTCGGCCTCGACCTGGCCCGCGCGCACCTCGAACGGGGTCTGCCCCACGACGTAGTCGCCGGCGGGGAGCATGCCCCGGAACCGCCCCCGATCCGCGAGCTCGGTCCGGGCCCGCTCCACGGCGGCCCGCGCGTCGACGTCGAACAGCGGCTCGGGGCGGACGAGCGCCGGCGGCCGCTTGGGGTTGCCCACGACGTGGACGCGCCCGTGGGTGGCCTCGAGCTCCGCGATCGCCCGGCGAAACTCGGGCCGGGCGTCGAGCGCGCGAGCCCGCCCCAGCCGCTCCACCCGCTCGAGCGCCAAGCCGAGCTGGCGCGCCACGTCGGCCCCGCGCACGTGATCCTGGACCGACAGGGGGCAGCCCGTCGCGAGCAGGCGCACGTAGCTGCGCTCGGCCGCCTCCCAGGTGGCGCGCGACACGAGCTGCCGCAGCTCCTCGGTGAAGCGGGCCTGCTCGGCGGGGTCGCACCCGAGCGCGGGCCTCGCCCCGACGAGGCCCACCACCACGAGCGCCGCCCCGAGCATCCCGCTGATCCCGCGCCCCGCCTGCGTCACGCCCCTCCCCTGCGGCGGCCGTCGTCGACCACAGCACCGTCGTGGAGTACCACGATGCGCGTGCTGAATTCGTCCGCGAGCTCGGCCTCGTGGGTGACCCACACGCACGACGCCCCGTCCGCGAGGTTCCCGACCAGGGCCTCGAGCACCGCGCGGCGCCGGTCGGGGTCCAGGCCGCTGGTCGGCTCGTCGGCCACGACCACGCGCGGCGCGAGCGCGAGCACCCGCCCGAGGGTGAGCCGCCGCTGCTCGCCGACCGACAGCGCCCGCGGCAGCGCGTCCGCCCGCTCGCCGATCCCCAGCCGGTCGAGCAGCCGCTGGGCCCGCCGCCGAGCCTCCGCCCAGGGCACCCCCACGAGCACCGCGAGCGACTCCGTGAGGTGCTCGCGCGCGGTCTGCTGAGGGTCGAGCGCCGACGTGGGATCCTGCGGCACGTACTGCAGCCACCGGCGCAGCGGACGCCGCGAGGCCTCGGGCAGGCGCGCCAGATCCTGCCCCTCGAACCAGACCGCGCCCTCGTCGGGCACCTCGAGCCCCACGAGGCACCGGCACAGCGTGGTCTTGCCCGATCCGGAGGGCCCCACCACGGCGACGACCTCCCCAGGGCCGACAGCGAGCGAGACCCCGCGCAGGGCGACGGTCACGCCCCCGTCGCGGCGGGGGTACCGCCGGTGGAGCCCCTCGGCCCGCAGCCCGCCGGTCACGGCCGCTCCAGGCGCACGACGTCGTCCGCCAGCGCCACCCCGGCCGCCGCGTGGCTGATCAACACCACCGCGAGCCCCCGCTCCTCGGTGAGCCGCCGCAGCAGTGCCCCGCCGACGAAGCCGGTCCCTCCGGT
>CAYMSU010000617.1:0-3370 GCA_964393165.1 uncultured Enterobacteriaceae bacterium | reverse complement strand
GAACCTGCAACCGTCGGCGTGTAAAGCCGAAGCTCTCCCATTGAGCTATCCGCCCAAGGGACCTGACCCCCACCGGGTGCCTTGACCCACCTGACTTAGCGGGCCGACGAGGGCTCGTCAAGCGCGGGGAACCGGATGGGGAGGTCCACCAGATCCCCCTCCGAGAGCCCGTGGGGGGGGAACGACGCCCCTCGGAGGCCGCGGTCGACGCAATCCAGGACCTCCGGGGACCAGTCGCCTCGCTCGACCGTCTCCACGCCCTCGACCGCCCCGGTGCAGGCGACGTGCAACCGCAGACGAAGCACGTCGCGCGGGGTTCGCGCAGCGCCGGACACGCAAGGCAGCACCCCCGGCACGATGTCGCGCACCGCCCGCGAGACCTGCCGGTCGGTGAGCGGGCCCGCCCCCTCGAGGCAGGTCCCCGAGGCCGCGGCGAGCTCGGCGACGACGCTCCCCGCGCGAGGCGGACTCAGAACCCAGGTGATGCCCACGCTGGCCGAGGAAGCGACCAGGATCAGCGCGAGGAGCTTGCCAGATGGCGTCACGTCCCCTCCCGCGCTGCGGAGTAAACGGTGAAGGTCCCGCGCGCCACACCGCTGGTGCACGCGCAGCCGTAGGCCACGATTCGCCACCTCCGTAAAGGAGGAGTCGCCTTGGGCAGCGGGCTCGGAGGGCCGGGATAAGGGGTCCGGGGAGGCTCGATGGCGGACTCGGATCTCGCGACGCGACTGGGCGGAGCCTTGTTCCTCGGCATCACCCAGGGGCTCACCGAGTTCCTCCCGGTGTCCAGCTCGGGCCACCTGGTGCTGTTCCAGCAGTTTGTCGATGTGGGCAGCAACGAGGTGCTCTTCGATCTGGTCCTGCACGTGGGCACGCTCATCCCCGTGCTGTGGTTCTACCGGGACTGGATCGGCAAGCTCGTGCGAGACCCGTTCACGGGCACGGAGCCATTCTTCGAGCGAACCGGCGTGAGGTGGCTGCTCTTGCTGGTCATCGCCTCGATCCCTACGGCGATCATCGGGCTCACGTTCGAAGACCTCTTCGAGACGCTGTTCTCGACCCCCGCCACGCTCGTGGTGTCGTTCACGCTCACCGGGGTGCTGCTGCTGCTCACCCAGCGGTTCGACAACAGCGACCGCAATACCGCGCTCACCTGGCAGATCGCCGCCATCCTCGGAGTCGCCCAGGGCCTGGCGATCACCCCCGGGATCAGCCGCTCGGGGGCCACCATCGCGGTCGCGCTCATGCTCGGCCTCGAGCGGGAACAGGCCGCCCGGTTCTCGTTCCTGATGAGCGTGCCCGCGATCACGGGAGGGCTGCTCCTGCAGCTCCGAGACGCGGATCTTGCCGCGTTGGACGTGCCCCAGATGACCGTCGGCGGAATCGCCGCGCTCATCTCCGGCTACTTCGCGCTGGTGCTGCTCGTTCAGCTGGTCCGCGCGGGGCGGCTGTCGGCCTTCGCCTGGTACCTGTTCGGCGCAGCCCTGCTGTCCCTCGTCCTGGCCGTCAGCTAGGGCAGCTGGCCCCGCAGCGTGATCCCCAGGCGATCGATGCTCCCCGTGTACACGCCATTCGCCGAGGGGTAGAAGTAGGCTGGGTCGAACCGAGAGGCATCGGCGCCCACCGCGAACGGGCTGTCGGTGACCGTCCGCCTGGCGAGCACGTGCCGCGTGTACGACACCGACAGGCGCAGCCCGTCGAGGACCTGCAGGTCGACCAGGCCCATGAGGAGCACGGAGTCGGCGTCGTAGTTGTTCGCCGAGACCGACTGGGCGGCGATCGCCCCCTGGTCGAAGGTCACGCGGCCGCCCACCGTGAGCCAGGGTCGGGCTTCGACCTTGCCGTCGACGCCCACCCACACCGAGTTGGTGGTGTCCCGCGCCCACAGCCGTGGGGCGCTCGCTCTCACCGCCGCCTCACGCCGCTCGGTCTGCGTCTGCCCCGGATCCGCGTCGCGGTTGTCGAACTGGTCGGGATTGAACAGTGGTTGGATGTCGTACGGGCCGAACGCCGACCAGAACACCCAGCCGCCCATCGCCTCGAGTCGGACCGTCTCCGTAGGCCGGATCACGAGCCCCGCGTGCAGCCGCGCAGGCAGACGGTAGGCGATGCTCGCCGTGCCCTCGGCCGCCCGGTCGCAGGTCCCCGTCTCGAAGGCGATCGCCCTCGACTGCGGATCCCACGCCGCCGGACAGTCGAACTCGAGCCGCGCGTCCCCGGTGTGCGCCAGCCGCACCTGGTGGTTGTAGGCGAGGGAGAGCACCAGGCGGTCTCTGCCGGTGGGCCGGATCCGGACCCCCGCCCCGAAGGTCACCGCGGTGTCGCGGAGGTCGAAGATCGACCGCACGTCGTAGTCGGGCTGCTCCGCGTAGCCGTCCTGGTATCCCGCGGGGATCTGGCCATCGTTGAGCAGCGCCTGGCCGGCGGCGAGGTCGGGGTAGGTCGTGACGTCGGTGTCCGCGTAGTACGAGCTGATCGCCAGCGACCCGCTCAGGCCCACGGACACCCGGTCGTGCACCTTGTAGGCGGCCCCCAGCGACGCCAGCGCCGTCTGGATGCTGGCGTCGCGCAGGTGGAACCGGTTGGGCCCGTCGGGGTCGTCGAGTACGCCCCCCTTTGCCGTGGGGACCGACAGCGCGAGCCCCAGTCCCAGCCGCTCGAGCCCGAGGTCGGTCGCGACCCCCACGAACGGCACCACGCCGCTGAACGCCGCCCGATCCGTGCCGGTGTAGTCGACCGCGGCCGGCGGCGCCTCGCCGGCGTCGTTCGGAGGCAGCAGCGCGGGGTCCACGGGACCGTAGCCCGGGTCCGTCCGCTCCGCGGTGACCCGCCCGAACGTGGGCGCCCCCTCGACGAGCGCCCGCGTGCCGCGCGCGTCCGCGAGCCCCGCGGGGTTCCACCAGACCGCGGTCGGGTTGGTGGCGCCGGGCGTGCCCCACGCACCCCCCACCTCGAGCTGATCGAGGCTCCCCGCGTGAGCCACTGCACCCCAGATCAGGAGGACCACCACTCGCACTCCCCGTCGTCTGCGCCATCGTAGCCGGGTCGCCGCCTACTCGTCGGAGTATGCGCCCCGGGACCGGTCGGGCGCCGGGCCGAAGTCCGGCTTGACCGGGGGATGGTCCTCCCACAGCCGCTCGAGCTCCGCGAGGCCTCGGTCGAGCTGCGCGTCTTCGCCGCGGGCGAGCTCCTGGGGCAGGTTGTCGACCTCGATGTCTGGATCCACGCCGTGGTTCTCGATGCCCCAGCCGTGCTTCGGCCACCAGAACGCGTACTCCGGCTGCGTGAGCATGCCCCCGTCGGTCATCGGCTTGTCGCCGCGGATGCCGATCACACCGAATTCGGTATCGACCTCCATCGAGCCGCCCCC
>CAYMSU010000616.1:0-3383 GCA_964393165.1 uncultured Enterobacteriaceae bacterium | reverse complement strand
GCTACCCGGTTCCCGGCGAGCGAGCACCGGCCCGAGGCCCTGGCGTGGATCGACGCCACGCGGGTGTCGGTCCTGCAGCCGGTCGTCATGCTCGGGGAGTCGCTCGTGCCTGAAGACGCGCGGGTCGACCGCCTGGTGAAGTACCGCCGGGAGCTCGACGAGACGCTGCTCTACGATCTGCGGCGGGACTTCCGGATCAAGCGCACGCTGATGGTCGATCTCAAGGGCGGGCCGCCGCCGCACCCGCAGGAGGCCTTCGGCACCGAGGCGGACACCGGGCTCCTCGTGCTCACGGTGGCCGATGCCACGGGCCGCGACTTCGAGCCTTCCGGGGAGGCGACGGACATCGAGGCGTCGCTCGCGCTGTACGCGCCCCGGACGGACACGCCCATCTGGAGGGTGGGGTTCTCCGCGAGCACCCCCGGGCAGGCCTTCGGCAACACCGAGAGGGCGCTGGACGAGGCGGCGATCGCCGACCTCGGGTCCCACCTTCGGGCCTACGCGCCGGAGCTCATCGACGGCCGCAAGGCAGCCCGGTGAGCGGCATGCACCTCCTCCCCATCGCCCAGACGTGGGACGGCGCCCCCGTTCCTTCCGAGGAGCAGGCTCGGCTGCGAGTCGGCTTCGAGGGACCCGCGCTGGTCATCGAGGTCGACGCTCCCTACGTCGGGGATCCGCCACCGCCCGGCCCCCCCGGCCCGACCGACGGGCTGTGGAGCTACGAGGTCGTCGAGCTCATGGTGCTCGCGCCGGGCGAGCGGTACCTCGAGGTCGAGCTGTCCCCTCACGGTCACCACTGGGTCCTCCGGCTCGAGGGCATCCGCCAGGCCGTCGAGAAGGGCATCGCGATCGACTACATGGCCCAGATCGAGGGCGACCGCTGGCACGGCCGCGCGCTCGTGGATCGGCGCCACCTCCCCGAGGGTGCCCAGCGCTGCAACGCCTACCGGATCGCGGGGGTGGGAGAGCAGCGCCGGTTCTTCGCCTGGGCGCCGGTGCCCGGGGAGCGGCCCGACTTCCACCGGCTGCAGCACTTCGGCCGGTGGCCGTTCAGCGCGGCGCGCTGACGCCGTGCTCGGCGCCCCGCTGCCGGGGGGCAGGTGATCAGTCGCCCTCGTACTCGGGGCGCTGGCCCGTCGCGGTGGCCTGCACCGAGCGCACGAGATCGTGGTTCACGAGGTGCGCGGCATTCCACGTGGCCACGTACTCGAGCGACTGATCGATGCGGTAGCGCTCCTGCTCCACGAGCACCGCCTTCGCGCCCTGCACCGCGAGCGGCGGGCGGCTGGCGATCACCGAGGCCAGCTCCGCCACGTCGGTCTGCAGCGCTTCCGCGTCCGGCAGCACCTTGTCGACGAGGCCGATGCGCAGGGCCTCGGCGGCTCCGAAGTCGCGCCCGGTGTACACGAGCTCCCGGGTCACGCCGGGGCCCACGATGCTCGGCAGGCGCTGCAGTGTGCCCACGTCCGCCACGATGCCGAGCTGGGTCTCCCGCACGCCGAAGATGGCCTCGGCGGAGCATCGTCGGATGTCGCACGCGGTGGCCAGATCCATGCCCGCCCCGATGCAGGGGCCGTGGATCGCGGCGATCACGGGCACCCGGCATCGCTCCACGCTGCTGATCGCGCCCTGCCAGCGGCGGATCAGGCGATGGAGCTCCGCCTTCTTGGCGCCGCTGGTCTCGTCGCCCGGCTGGATCGGCAGGGTGGGCCACATTGCCATCAGGTCCAGCCCGCTCGAGAAGGCGCGGCCCGCCCCTCGCACGACCAGCACCCGAACGTCGGGGTCTGCGGTGATCTGCTCGACGGTGTCGGCCATTCCGCCCCAGAAGGCCTCGCCCATCGCGTTGAGCTTGTCGGGGGCGTCGAGCGTGAGCCAGGCCACGTGGTCCTGGGTCTCGATCCGGAAGAAGTCGTCGTTTGCCATGGCTGCTCCTTTCACCCGGACCGAGCTGGAGGGGGCACCTCCGCGGTCCGATGACGTGCGGGGAGGTAGCTTGCCCCACTTCGACCTTGTGACCGATCCAGCGCCGGACAGCGAGCTCCAGGACCTCTACGTCGAGATCGTCGATGCGGGCTTTGCGATGCACGATCAGCCGCTCAACTGGTTTCGCTCGCTCGCCGCGCGGCCCGATCTGCTCCGCGCGGCGTGGGGCCTCGTCCGCGGCCTGCTGGTCGAAGGAGAGCTCCCCGCGTGTATCAAGCAGATGATCGTGGTCGCGATCAGCTCGCAGAACCGCTGTCGCTACTGCGAGATCACGCACACGGGCGCGCTGCACGCCCTCGGCATCGACGAGGCCACGATCCGGAGCTGCGCCTCGGATCCCGAGCTCCTCGAGCTCTCCAGCCCCCACCGGGAGGCCGTCGCGCTCGCCGTGCGGGCTTCCGACAGCCCCCAGAGCGTGTCGGCCGACGACCTGGCGGTGCTGAAGGACAAGGGCCTCCGCGAGGGGGAGATCATGGAGGTGCTGCTGCTCGCCGCCTTCACGAGCTTCGTGAACACCTGGGCGGACGCGGTGGACGTGCCTCTCGACGGCCACGCGGGGTGAGCGACGCCTGGGTCGTCGTCGGCCTCATCAACCGCCGACGGCTTCGAGGGCTGGTTGCTCCAGGACGGCCCCGAAGACGTGCTCGTCTGCCCGCTGCGCAGCGGCGCCCAGACGGTGGGCGGAATCGTCGCGGTCGCCGAGAGCCCGTCCCCGAAGACCCGCGCGACCGCCATGGCCGCAGCGGGGACCTACGCCTCGCACGTGGCGGCGACCTGGACGCTCCTTCGCCTCGCCGAGGAGCGGGCCTGGTCGCGCAAGCTCGAGTCCCTGAACCAGCAGCTGGCCGAGGCGCGGGATCGCGCCCTGGCCGCGAGTCGTGCCAAGTCCACGTTCCTCGCGAACATGAGCCACGAGCTGAGGACGCCGCTCAACGCGGTGATCGGCTACTCCGAGCTGCTGCTGGAGGACGAGGCGATCAAGCGCCTCGACTCGGTGCGAGACACCGGCATCGGGATGACCCGCACCCAGGTCGAGCGCGCCTTCGAGGCATTCGAGCAGGTCCACCAGGCGCCCGGGGCCGGGGGCACGGGCCTCGGCTTGCCGATCACGCGCCGGCTCGCCACGCTGATGGGCGGCGATCTCCGCATCGTGAGCCAGCAGAGCGTGGGTACGACGGTCACCGTGCGGCTGCCGGTCTGCACGACCCCGCCGGTGGCCGCGTCCTGAGACAGCCTGCTGCGCGCGGTACGTGACGACGCCGTTGACGTCGAGGCCGTCTGCTCGGGCTGTGGCAGGAGTGACCCGCACCGTGCGCGCGGCCGCGCCAGCGCGCAGGGTCCTGGGCACCTTGCGGGATCGGGGCAGGGGAGCGCCGCACCCCGTGGCGACTCGCCGC
>CAYMSU010000615.1:0-3397 GCA_964393165.1 uncultured Enterobacteriaceae bacterium | reverse complement strand
GAATGACCAGACGTGGATCGGGACCTCGGCGAGGTGTCCCACGAACGAGGCGTAGCGCCCGGAGTGCTCACCCAGCCCGTGCTGGATGACGAGGACCACCGAGCTCTCTTCCGGGGCGGGCCACCCCGAAAGGTGGATCGGGGTACCGTCGGCGAGAGTCACCGTGGCCGTGGTCTGCGGGCGCATGGGAGTCCTCCCGCACCGACCCTACCACCCCGGCCTGGACCGCGGCGGAAGGTGCTACTCCGACGACGCGAAAGACAGGGTCTCGCCACCCTTCAGCCGGCTGAACACGACCGCGGTCGGCCCGCTCGCGTCGTACGCGACCAGCACGGGCAGATCGCCGACGACGTCCTCGATGATGCCCCGCTCGCCGACCTCGGCCTCGAGCTCCTCGAAGGCCCAGATTGTAGTGTCCTCCCCCGAGATGAGGCCGATGGCGTAGGACTTGTTGGCGTACAGCGGGTCGGGAGCCGGGTTGTTCGTCATGAACGTGTTGGCGTCGTCTTCCCGGTAGTCGCCGTAGGGGTACCCGGAAGAGTGGCGCTCATCGAGCACGAGCGTCTGCGGGTACATCCGACGCCACTGGCCCCAGGTCGTGTCGATCAGCCCGCCCGCGGCAAGGGGCTCGCCAATGCGCGGGCCCACGAAGCCGACCAGTCGCAGCTGCCCGTACAGCGTGTCGGTCTCGCGGTCGTACATCACGAGGTTGCTGTTGAAGAGGTTGCCGGAGACCCCGAAGCGCATGTCGATGCCGTCTTGCTGCCCGTCGACGAGCACGCCCGTGCCGGTGAGCGGGCAGTAGGTCACGCTGAACTCCCAGTCGCCCCACGTGTCGTTCACGATCTCGTGGGTCCAAAGGGTGTCGAGAGGGTAGGCGCGGGCCGCAGCGCCTCGTGCGATGCCGAGCACCCGGTCGTCGTCGGTGAGGTAGCCGAGACGCGCGTCGTTCGTGGCTTCCACCCACACCGGGTCGTCGATGCTCGGGATGCAGTCACGGCCCCCGGGGCAGCCGAGCGTGATCTCCTCGCAGGGCACGCCGCACTCTCTCGACGATCGCAGCGACTCTCCCTCGTTGTTCACGCCGCGGTTCCAGACCCGCGCGCCGGGGTGGTGCGTGGACCACGAGAACCAGAACCCCGTGATCGCCGGGAGGACTGCGAGCTGCACCTGCTCGCCGGCGAGATCCCCTTCGTAGGCTTGGCCCGCCAGGTTGAAGCGACTCGCCGTCGCGGTCTCCTCGAATGACAGGTCGCGGTCCCCGGGCACGAAGGGAGCGCCTTCGAAGGTGGTGGCCTCGACGATGCCGACGCCGGGGTTGGCGGGGGCGTCTCCGACGATCCCCGGCCGGGCACAGGCGGCTGCGAGCAGCGCGCTCGCGACGAGTCCGTTTCGCTGGACCATCCGACTCACCTCCGGAAGTCGGTCGCGGGAACGGGTGGACCGTTTCACGAAACGTTGGACCGCGGCCTGCGACCAGTCTGCACGAGGTGCTCGGAGGCGCGGGTGGCGAGCGGCGTGATCATGGCCCTGCTAGGGCCTCTCGGAGGCGTGGCGGAGGCGTCCCCCTGGGTAGAGGATCCCGGCACCGTGCAGCTGGGGCTCCAGGGTTCCCTGCTCGTGACCGAGCGCCAGTTCGCCGGTGGCGATGCACTCGGGTTGGTCGGGCCGCGCTGTCCAGAGCCCGTCCGCCCCGGAGACCGCGCGCCGTACGACTGCACGACCGGCGGCACCTACGCCCAGCGCTCGCTCACGGCCTTCACGCAAGCGGGCCTTGGTGCAGGATTCGCGCTCGACCTGCAGGTTCCCGCCGTCGTCGCCTCGTTCGAGGACACGATCGGGCGCACCGACGCCTTCGACCTGGGGGACGTGCGAGGTCGACTTAGGTGGGGGAGTCAGTGGGGCTCGCCGGCCGCCGCCTTGACCTTTCACGTCAAGGCCCCCACGGGCGTGGGTGACTTCCAGGATCGCGACGTGCCGCTGGGCGACGGCCAGTGGGACCTGACCCCCGGTATGCGGCTTGGCGTGAGCCTCCACCCGTGGGGGTGGATCGAAGTCTGGCAGTCGCTGTCGATCCGGCTGCCCAACCCGCAGACGGGCATCGACTTCGGGGACGAGTGGCGGCCGGTTGTCGCCGCGGGGTTCACCCCGATCGACGAGGTAGGAGGCCTCCTTCGGGTGGAGGGGCTGCTCGCCCTCCGAGACCGCGACGCGTTCGGACTCCGTCCGCCGGGCCGCCAGCTGCTCCAGCTCCGCAGCTCGATCTTCGCGAGACCGGTGCCGGCGGCCTGGCTCGAGCTCGGAGTGGCCGTGCCGGTGGCCGGTCGGCGGTGGCCCGCGGCTCTCGCCCCGTACGCCACGCTCATGTGGACGAGGTGAGCGGTCGTGCGATTCTGAACACCCTGCGTGTCAGACCGTACACATCCAGGTGTCGCGGATGAGACCGTGCTCCATCTCGACCTCGACGCCGACCTCCGACGTTCGGATGGTGACCGGCACGGTTCGCTGCGTGGGGTAGGCCCCCGCAGTCTCGCTTAGTGTGGAGAGCAGCGCCTCGAGCATGCCCTCGCACAGGTCTGCGTCGGGCACGGCTCGGCGCAGGTGGAGTCCCAGCATGTTGACCACGCGCTCGCGCATGGTCGGACCCAGCGGAATGTCGAACGTGTGCTCCAAGATCGAGTCCTCCAGGCTGCAGCGGTGGGCCTTGCAGGAGTCGTGCCGCGACCGCCCGAATCAGCTGCTCGGAGTGTCGTCTCCAGCGTACGTCAGGCGCTCCACCAGAGGTAGGTGGGAGGGGAACGCTTGGGCGAGGACGCGCCGCGGAGGCATATCGAAAGATCTCTCGAAGGTGAAGGGCGGAGCACACACATTGGTGCCGAAGGCGAAGGGCGCGCCTGGCGCCACCTCGGCGGCCTGCCACGACCCTTTGGGAACCGAGACCACGGGGGTCTCGCCGTCGGCCACCGAGGAGCCGAGTCGGTGAACGCGATGGCCGCTGTCGTCGAGGACGTGCACCAAGAGGGTGCCCTCGTGGGCCAGCCAGAGCTCCTCGCTGTCGACCACGCGGTGGAACGCGGAGATCACGCCCCGCTCGAAGAGCCAGTGGCCGCTCGTGCGGTGCGGGTCGCGGTGGGTCTCCACGAACCAGGGCCCCTCGGGGTGGGCGTACCACGCGTACCGTGCACGGATCGCGGCGAGGCGCGCCGCCTCCGCCGCCTCTGCATCGACGAGTCGCTCGGGAAGGCACAGCTCTCCCTGCGTTCGCGGCATTGCCTCCACGGTGCGCACCGCGCGCGCCGGGATTGGCCCGTACACGTGGGGAAACCATGCGTCTGGCTGTGGGGTGCCTGGCACCTACCGCAAAAAATAATTCTAAACCCAAAATTTTCCGCCCACT
>CAYMSU010000614.1:0-3408 GCA_964393165.1 uncultured Enterobacteriaceae bacterium | reverse complement strand
GCTCGTAGAACGACCCGCGACCCGCGGCGAGCATCTCCGTGACCCAGTCGGGGATCGCACGCCCCTCGGCCCTCATCCGATCGACCGCCTCGGACACCCCGATCGCGTCCCAGACCTCGAAGGGCCCGAGGTCCCAGTTGAACCCGAGGCGCATCGCCCGATCGACGTTGACGATGTCGTCGGCAATCTCGGGCAGCCGCTTCGCGGAGTAGAGCAGCGTGTCGGCGGTGACTCGCCACGCCGCCTTCGCCGCGTCGTCGTCGCCCTGCACCGCGGCCCTCACCGCCCCCGCGGGATCCCCCGCCCTGGCGGCCTTCCGCGCCGCGCCGGTGGACGGGTACCGGGGCTTGTCCTGGGGCCGGTACATGAGCGTGTCGGGGTCGAGGGCGAGGATCGTGGAGCTGCCGCCCTCCTTGACCTTCTTGTAGAAGCCTGCCCCCGACTTCTCGCCGGCGCGCCCGTCGTCGAGGAGCCGCGAGACGACCTCGGGCAGCGCGAAGATCTCCCGCTCGTCGTCGTGCTCGAGGTACTGGTACAGGTTGTCGAAGACGTGGCGCAGGGTGTCGAGGCCCACGATGTCCGCCGTGCGGAAGACCGCGGCCTTCGGGCGCGCCATCGCCTCCCCGAAGATCGTGTCGACCTGCTCGACGGTGAGCCCGGCCTCCCGCATGTGGCGGAACACGCTCGCCATGCCGTAGGTGCCGATCCGGTTGGCGACGAAGTTCGGCGTGTCCTTCGCCCACACGATCCCCTTGCCGAGCACGCGATCCCCGAACTCAGCGACGCGCTCGGCGACTCCCGGGTCGGTCTCGGGGCCGGTGACGAGCTCGAGGAGCCGCATGTAGCGGACCGGGTTGAAGAAATGGGTGATCAGGAAGTTGCGGCGGAGCTCGGGCGCCATGTCGGCGGCCATGTCCGCGAGCGGAATGCCGCTCGTGTTGCTCGACACCACGCTGTTGGCAGCGCGATGCTCGGCGACCCAGGCGTAGACCCGCTTCTTGATGTCGAGCCGCTCGACCACCACCTCGACGATCCAGTCGCACTCGGAGAGCCTTGCTGCGTCGTCGTCGTAGTTGCAGGGCTCGATCAGGGCCACGTCGCGCGGGCGGAAGAGCGGCGCGGGGCGCGCCTTCGCGGCTGCGGCGAGGGCCTGCCGGGCGAGCCCGCGACGAGCCGCCGGATCCTCGCCAGCCCCCTCGGGGACGATGTCGAACAGCAGCGAGGGGACGCCCGCGTTGGCGAGGTGGCATGCGATGCCGGTGCCCATCACTCCTGCGCCGAGGACCGCCACTCTCCCAAACTCTCTGCCTGCGTGGGCCATCCGCCGCCCCCCGTCGGTGATGCGTGCGCAAGGGTGATAGCTAATCCGCGCTCCTGCCACCACGGAGTGAAGTGTTGCTCACGCTGGCACTGTGTGCAGCTGCGGGAGCGGCCCCGTCCGCGCTCGTCTCCGAGGTTCGTCCGGTCCGCCCCGGGGCGGTGGTGATCGCGCCGGGCGACGGCGAGGTGACCGTACGCGCGATCGGGATCCCGACCCCCGTTCAGGTCGAGAACGCCGAGCGGATCTGTCGCGTCGCGGTCGTCTCGCAGGGGGGCCACTGGGCGCCGGAGGTCGGCCGCGGGTGCCCTCGGCCGCTGCGCGAGCGGGCCGCGGCCGCGACCGAGGCCTGGGAGCTGGAGCTCTCGCCCGCGCCCGGGCGCGACCGTCGGCTGCTCGAGGTCTGGTACACGTTCCCCACCCACGACGACGATGCGACGGGCGAGGTCGGGGTGTGGCTCCGCCGCGCCTGGGACACCGAGCTCACGGTGCTGCCCGAGTGGATCGGGGTGCTCGACTACGCCGTGACCACGCGGGTGGTCCCCGAGTTCCCGGAGGCGGCGCTGTCGGTCGACACCCGGGTCAAGCAGTGCGACGTGGACGTCGACATCGGCCCGCTGGGCAAGCCCACGCGCGTCGCGGCCTCCCGGTGCGACGAGGTGTTCCACGACGCCGCCGAGCGCGCGCTGCTGGGCTGGCGCTTCCGGGTCGATCTGGCGTCCGCGGCGCTGCAGTCGTCCGCGCTCACCGCGGGCGTGCGGTTTGCACGCTCGACCGACGGGTTGTCGGGCACCGCGCGGGTGCTCCTCCCACCCGCGCCGGTCCGCAAGGAGCCGCCGCCCGAGGACGTCACGATCCTCGCGCCGGTGCCGAGGGTGCAGGGCAAGCCCCTCGCGGTGCTCGAGCATCAGTCCTACGCGCCGGTGGAGGTCCGAGGCGTGCACTGGCCCGAGCCGATCCCGGGGTCGGGCACCCGGCAGTGCCTGGTCCTCGTCCAGGCCAGCGACGAGGGGCGCGTGTGGGCCTGGCCGGAGGAGCCGTGTGACCCCGACGTGCAGCCCGCGGTCCTTCGCGCGCAGCAGCGGTGGGCCCTGTCCACCACGCGGCTCGACCCGACGCAGAGCCATGCCCGCGCGCGGCTGCTCTGGTCCTTCGAGCCCGACGGCAGGCCCCTCGTGCGGGTCCCGGTCGACGACCTGGTGAGCCGGCGCCGGGATCTCCCGGATGGGCTGTCGACCTACGAGAAAGCCCAGGTGCGCAAGCGCGTCGCCCCCGAGCTGCCCGCCGGTGCCCAGAGCAGGCAGTGCGCGGTGGACGTGCAGGTCGACAAGCGAGGGAAGCCCGTGGAGCTGGCGGCGGATCCCACGTGCGCCGCCGAGCTTGTCGAGCCGGCCATGGCGGCGGTCGCGCAGTGGCGCTGGACGCCCGCGCGGGTCGATGGCGCGCGTGTGCCGAGCCAGGCCCGGATCCTCGTGCGCTTCGTCAGCGGCGGGTGACGAACCGAACAGCGCTCAGAACGATGGGCCGTCGCCCTCGAGGTAGGCGAGCTCCTCGGGCGTGGACGTCCGCTCCATCGCGAAGTTGCGGTGCGGGTAGCGCCCAAACCGGTCGATGATCGCCTTGTGGTCCTGCGCGTGCCGCACTGTGCGCCGGTAGTAGTCGGCACGCCGCACGCCGGCTTCCTCGGCTTCTGCGGCGAGCGCCTCGAACAGCATCAGCGACTTGCGCTGCGCGGCCCGATCCTCCGCGTGCATGAGCGGCATGTACAGGAACTGGCGCTCGATCCGGCGCAGGTCGCGATCCCACGCGCGCGCCAGGGCCTTGGCGGTGAGCTCCTGGGCATCGCGATCGTAGGCGAACGCGCGGGCGCTGTCGCGATGGAGCACGCGGGAGAACTGATCCAGCACGATCACGCAGGCCAGCAGGCCTCTCGGAGACTCCCGCCACTCCGCCCGCTCCCCAGCGGCTACCTCGGCGTGCAGGGTGCCGAAGCGGTCCCGGATCTCGCGGTCGACCTCGGGTGACTTGCCCCACCACCGCCGGGACTGGGGGTCGTACCGCCGGGACTGGGGGTCGTACCGCCGGGACTG
>CAYMSU010000613.1:0-3428 GCA_964393165.1 uncultured Enterobacteriaceae bacterium | reverse complement strand
GTTGGGACAGGAGTGGCCCTGCTCCGGGCGCTCGGTCCGCGCTTCGCGACGGCCCGAGGGGGGCGGGGGGGCCAGCGCAGCCGGGGGCCAGGCCCTCCGCTGCGGTTCAGGGGGCGCACCACTCGCGAGTGATGGCCAACCAGATCACGCGTCCTCCTCCGGCGCGAGCATACCGCGTCACCCGGGGGACCTCTCTGCCTGGGCGCGTGCGGGACCTCGTCGGCCCCGCGGGGTAGCTTGGCCGGCTGGAGGACTCATGCTGTTGCTGTCGCTGCTGTGCGCGCCCGGCCTCGCCGCCGACGCCGAGGAGAGCGAGGACGCCCCCGCCGTCGAGGTCCGCGTCGAGGGGCCGCTCCGGTTCGAGGACGTGCCCGCGCCCGACCCCGCGCTCGCCGAGCAGCTCCAGCGCTACCAGGCCATCCGCGGCGCCCGCCTCGCCGGGTGGGCCGGGCTCGATGCCGGCCTGTACATCACCACCCGCTTCGGCGACGTCGGCCAGGTCCACCACGTGGCCCGACCCGGGGGCGCCCGCACCCAGGTCACCTTCGACGAGGAGCCCGCCAGCGGGGTGTCGCCGCACCCCCTCGACCCCCGCCGCGTCGCGCTCCAGCGCGACACCGGGGGCAACGAGGCCTACCAGATCCTCCTCCTCGACCGACAGACCGGCGAGCTGCTTCAGATCACCGACGGCGTCCATCGCCACTCCGCGGCCACCTGGTCCTGGGACGGCACGCAGCTCGCGTACGCCGGCAACGCCCGCAACGGCCGCGACTTCGACATCTACGTCGCCCCCGCGGCCGACCCCACCGCCGCCGAGCGGGTGCTCGAGGCCGAGGGCTACTGGGTCGTCGCCGGGTGGTCGCAGGACGGGCAGGACATGACCGTCCTCAACTACGTCTCGTCCACCCGCAGCGCGCTGTGGGCGCTCGACCTCGCGTCCGGCGAGAAGCGCCAGCTCACCCCCGAGGGCGAGGTGCGCGTCGGCGGCGGTGCCTTCGTGCCCGGAGAGCGCACCGTGCTCGTCACCAGCGACCACGAGGGCGAGTTCGTCTCGCTCTACGAGGTCGACCTCGACACCGACGCCTGGACCCCGCTCACCGCCGAGCTCGAGTGGGACGTCACGGGCGTGTCCGTCGCGCCCGACGGGCGCACCGTCGCGGTGTCGGTCAACGAGCGCGGCTGGTCGAGGCTGTACCTCCTCGACCGGCGCAAGGGCACGCTCCGGCCCGCGCCCGGCCTGCCCGCCGACGCGCAGGTCGGTGCCTTCGGCTTTCATCGCACCGACCACCGCCGCCTGCTCGTCAACCTGTACGGCCCCACCCGCCCGTCCGACATCTACGAGCTCGACGTCCGCAAGGGCGAGCTCGCGCAGTGGACGATGAGCGAGACCGGCGGCCTCGCTCCGAGCGGCTTCACCGCCCCCGAGTCGATCACCTGGTCGTCGTTCGACGGCACGTCGCTCGACGGCTTCGTCTACCGGCCCGAGGGCGAGGGGCCCCACCCCGCCGTCGTCTCCATCCACGGGGGGCCCGAGGCCCAGGCCCGCCCCTACCTGTCCGGCACCTACCAGACGCTGCTCGATCAGGGCATCGCCGTGGTGATCCCCAACGTCCGGGGCAGCGCGGGCTACGGCAAGTCGTTCCTCAAGCTCGACAACGGCATGAAGCGCGAGGACAGCGTGCGCGACATCGGCACGCTGCTCGACTGGGTGGCCGATCAGCCCGACCTCGACCAGGATCGCGTGGCGGTCATGGGCGGCAGCTACGGCGGCTACATGGTCCTCGCCTCGCTGATCCACTTCGGCGACCGGCTCGCCGGCGGCATCGACGTCGTGGGGATCAGCGACTTCGTGACGTTCCTCGAGAACACGAAGGCCTACCGCCGCGACCTGCGGCGGGTGGAGTACGGCGACGAGCGCGACCCCGAGATGCGCGCCCACCTCGAGAAGATCTCCCCGCTCGCGCGGGCCTCCGAGCTCACCCGGCCGCTGTTCGTGGTCCACGGGGCGAACGATCCGCGCGTGCCGGTGGGCGAGGCCGAGCAGATCGTGGCCGCGGCGCGGGCCCAGGGGGCGCCGGTGCAGTACCTGCGCGCCGAGAACGAGGGTCACGGCTTCTCCAAGAAGGCCAACCGCGACGTCCTGCAGGTGCTCGAGGTGCAGTTCCTGGTGGAGCTGCTGCAGCCCGGCCGCTGATGCGCGACGCCCCCCCCGCCGAGCTCTCGCCGCAGCCGCTCGCCCCCGAGGGGTGGCGGCTGCGCGTCCCGCGCTTCGCCTACTGGCCCGGCCTCGGGTTGCTCGTGGGCGCCCTCGGGCTGCTCGGGGTCCCCGTCCTGCTCGGGGTCGCGGGCTGGCTCGACGACCTGCAGACGCTGCGGACGCTCCCGTGGTTCCTCGCCGGGGCGGGGCTCGCCGGGGGCCTCGGGCTCACCCCGATCCCCGGGCGCCTGGTGGGGCGGCTGTCGCCCTGGGTCCTCGAGATCGGCGGCGGCGAGGTGCGGGTGGACGGCCGACCGGTGGCGGGCGAGCACCTCGCGCAGGCCAAGTGGGTCACCGAGCCGCTGTTCGCGGTCCCCGGCGGCGGAGGCGCCGACGGCACGCTGCCGATCCCGCGGTTCTCGGTGCGGGTGCTGAAGCTCGGGGAGCTGCACCTGGAGGCCCCGGGGCTGTCGCCACAGGCCGAGGCCTGGCTGCTCGCCGCCGTCCGCCCGCCGACCGAGGCCTGACGATCAGCGCTTGCGAAGGAACCAGACCTGCTCGGCCGGGAAGCGCTGCGCCCACGCCGCCGGGACCGAGAACCGGTCCTCCGCGCCCTCGGGGGCCTGCAGCTCGAGGAAGTCCTCGATGTCGAAGCCGAGCTCGCGGAACAGCCGCATCCAGCCCGAGATCGGGCGGGTGAACTCGATCCCCCCGGGATCCTCGTCCACGTCTCGCCAGTCCAGCACGTCGAGGCCGAAGTAGTCCCGGTGCAGCTGCGCCTCCGCGGGTCGACCGTCGAGCGGGGAGCAGGCCGCGACCAGCGGGTGGTTGCCGAGGAACACGAGCCGGCCGCCTGAGCGGAGGAGTCGGTGGGCTTCGGCGAGCCACGCCTCGGGGCGGCACCAGATCGCGGCGCCGTACTCCGAGATCGCGAAGTCGAAGCTCGCCGCGGGCGCGGGCACCGCCTCCGCGCTCGCGTGGAGGAACGAGATCGGCAGCGCGTGGTCGGCGGCCAGTCGCCGTGCGGTGGCGAGCTGCGCCTCCGACGTGTCCACGGCGACGACGGTGGCGCCCCGGCGCGCCATCCATGCCGAGACGTAGCCGGTGCCGCAGCCGAGCTCGATGGCGCGCAGGCCCTCCATCGACGGGGGGAGCAGGCCGAGGTCGCGCTGCTGCCAGCAGCCCCAGTAGGGCTCGGGGGAAGCCCACGCGGCCTCACCGCCGGCCACCC
>CAYMSU010000612.1:0-3428 GCA_964393165.1 uncultured Enterobacteriaceae bacterium | reverse complement strand
GGCTACGCCTGGTTCGCCGCCACGCGCCTGGGCCGGCGCTTTCCGGCCAAGGAGGCGGTCTTTGCACCGGCGTACCCGGAGGCCTGGCGGCAGCGGCCGGCGGTGGCGCGCAGCCAGGCGCTCCTGCGCGTGGGCCTGCGCGACTTCGCGCGCGACCAGCTGGGCACGCTGCCGGCGCCGGACTCGCGGGCGGCCGGGCTCGCGCTGGCCTGGTCCCGGCTGGCCGCGGGCGACTACCGGGGGGCCCAGCGGCTGGCCTGCACGTATGCGGCCTCTCCGTGGCGGGCGGGGGACGTGCACGCCCAGCAGGCGTGCACGCCGCGACCGGAGCACGCGATCGTGCGCGCCTACGCCGCTCCCCACGGGCTGGATCCGAATGTGGCCTACGGCGTGATGTGGGCGGAGTCGGCGCTCGACCCCCAGGTGACGTCCGCGGTGGGCGCGCGGGGTCTGATGCAGCTCATGCCCGAGGTCGGGGCCACGCTGCACGCCGAGCAGTTTCCCCACCGGGGCTACAACGCCGACGACCTCTACCTCGCGCCGTACAACGCGGCGCTCGGCACGACAGAGCTGGGGCTTCGCCACCGGTCGCTGCAAGGGGCGCTCACGCCGACGTCCACGCCGGCGGTCATCGCCAGCTACAACGCGGGAGAGGAGGCGGTTCGGGGATGGCTGCCCGAGGGGGGGCAGGCGGTCGCGTTCGACACCTGGGCCGAGGACGTCAGCTACACCGAGACCCGCAACTACGTGAAGGGCGTGCTCGGCTACGTCATGCGGTACCGCTGGCTCTACGGCGACCCTGCGCCGGCCGCCCCTCCGGCGGTCACCGGGGGCGCAGCGGATCCGGATCGAAGGTGATCAGCGCGAGGGGCTCCTCGGGGTGCGCGAGCAGCACGTCGACCACGGGGGAGACGGCGCTGGGGACCAGCCGCTGCAGCCACGCGAGGCCCACCGAGGGGAGCCACCCCTGAACCGCGGCGGCCCGGCGCAGCGCGGACTGCACCGCGCGGGCCGGCCATGGCACCTGGTGGCCGACGACCTCGCGCCGCCGCACGTCGCCCGCGGACAGCCCCGCGAGGGCGGTGGCCCGGTGGACGGCCTCGTCGAGGTCGCCGACGCGGTCGGCCAGCCCCCGGGCGAGCGCGGCCGTACCCGTCCACACCCGGCCGCGGCAGTGGGGCTCGACCTCGTCGACCGGCTTGCCCCGCCCGTCGGCCACCCGAGAGACGAAGCCGTCGTAGAAGCGCTGGAGGGACTCGCGGAAGCGCGTGCGCTGGGCCTCGGTGAAGTGCCGGGTGGGGGTGAACAGGTTGGCGTTGGGCGCGCCGAGGACCTCGCGGTGGTGCACCCCCACGCGGCGAAGCCCCTCGGCGAGCACGAGCTTGCCGCCGAACACGCCGATGGAGCCGGTGATCGTGCCCGGACGAACCAGGATCTCGGTGGCCGGCGCGGCGAGGTAGTAGCCGCCGGATGCCGCCGTGTCCTCGAAGGAGGCGACGACGGGCTTCTGCTTGCGCAGCTCGGCCACCTCGCGCCAGATCAGGTCGGAGGCGAGGGCGCTCCCGCCCGGAGAGTCGATGTGGAGGACGACGGCGCTGACCTGGTCGTCTTCGCGCAGGCGCTTCACGAGGGGGGCGACCTTGCGCGCAGCGATCACGGGCCCCCGACTGCCCTCCTCGACGACGATGGGCCCCTGCAGGTGCACGACGGCGACGGATGCCGAGCCCACGCCCGCGGTCTCGAGCGCCTCGAGCGCGCGGTCTCGGAATGCCCAGCCGGAGAACGACAGGAGCTTGGCATCCTCGCCGTGGTTCTCCTTGACCCAGTCCTCGAGCTCGTCGGGATAGGCCAGCTGGTCGACGAGCCCTTCCCGCAGGGCCTCCTCGGCGGACAGCGGCGCCTCGGCGACGAGGGCTTCGATCTCGGCAGGGGTGCGGCTGCGCCCCTGGGCGATGCCCTCGACGAGCTGCTCGTGCAGGTCGGCGACGAGGGCGCTCACCGCCTCGTGGTTCTCGGCAGAGGGGAAGGACCGGGTGTAGGGCTCCCCGAAGGACTTGTACGCACCGGCGGCCTCGAGATCCGGGCGGACCCCGAGTCGCTTGAGGGCGTCGCCGAAGAAGGTGAGCTCGACGCCGACGCCGACGAGGCGAAGCTCGCCGGTGGGCACCATGAACACGCGGTCGCAGGCGCTGGCCACCCACGTGAGCCCGTTGCCGGGGGCCTCCACGAAGGCGTAGACGGGAGTGCCGCGCTGACGGATGGCGAGCACGCGGGCGCGGAGATCCTGTAGCGCCGCCCAGCCTGCCCACGGCCCCTGGAGGCGGAGGAGCACGCCGGCCACGAGGGGGTCGTCTGCGAGGCGCTCGAGCCGATGGAGGAAGCGCTGGCGGTCGCGGAGCTCCAGGGTGGGGGTCACGGTGACGTCGACGATGGCCGTGGCCCCCGTGGCGAGGCGGTGGACGCCTCGCCCTACCAGGGTCAGCGGGAGCGAGATCAGCGACAGGGCGAGGCGGCTCAACGTGCTCACGAGGCACTCCGGAGGTCGTGGTGTCAACTTAGCGCCCAATCCGGCCTCGACGAGGGGCCCAGAGTCGATCGCATCTGGGTCGAGCGTTATGCTCCCCCCCTCCGCGAGGTAGCGATGAGCACGAAGGACTGTCCATCCTGCGGCGCAGTCGTTCCCGCAGCGGCGACGCGCTGCAAGGAATGCTTCCACGACTTCACCGAAGACGACCTGACCCAGCGCTCGTCGTCGTCGGGCATGCTGCTGATTCTCGGCACGATCGCAGCGATGGTCCTGGTCGGTGCCGCCACGCTGTGGTTCATCACGAGCAATCCGCTGGAGGAGCGCATCCTGGTCGACGAGGAGACCCAGTCGGTCGTGTGGACGCGCCAGTACCGCACGGGACCGCAGACGGATCGCCTGCGGTTCAGCGAGATCATGAAGCTCGAGTACGTGCTGAAGGCGAACGGGGACTTCGAGGTCGCGGCGCTCACGAGCACCGGCGACCGGAAGATCATCCAGTCGGGTTCGCGCCCGCTGCGTACCGAGGCGAACCAGTACGCCAAGATGATGGACAAGCCGCTCGAAGAGATCGACAACACGACCGGCTTCCACAAGATGGACTGAGCGCGGTGGCGTCCGCCTCGAGGAGCGCGGCGGACCTGGCCGTCGACCTGGGGAGCGCGCGGACGCGCATTGCGCTGCGTGGACGGGGCGTCGTGGTAGACGTCCCCACCGTGGTGGCGCTGTCGGGCACGGCCCCCATGGAGCTGGTCGCGGTCGGAGACGACGCGGCGAAGATGTGGGGGCGCGCGCCCGAGGGCACGCGCGTGATCCGTCCCGTCCGGGGGGGCGTGATCGCCGACCCGGTGGCGACCGAGCGCCTACTGGCTGCGCTGCTCCGGCGGGTGCCGCTCCTCGGTCT
>CAYMSU010000611.1:0-3428 GCA_964393165.1 uncultured Enterobacteriaceae bacterium | reverse complement strand
CGACGTCTGTCGACTACGCGGTCGACTGGTCCACGGTCACGCTGACGCGCGGTAGCTACGACGTGCGGTACACCTACGACGGCCTTGGCCGGCTCGTGGAGCGGCATGACCTCGAGACCGGACACCGGGTGGTGCAGGTCTTCGACCCCTTCGGCGTCGTGCGACGCCGGGAGCTCTGGTATCCCGACGGCGAGGACTCCGGGTCCGCCGAGGACGCGGGCGACGTCACCGTGTTCGACCCCCTGGGCCGCCCGACCTCCGTGATCAGACCCGACGGCTTGACGGTCGAGTTTTCGTACGACGGCAGCGAGGTGGTGCGGACGGACGAGGAGTCGCGGCAGACGACGTTCGACTTCGAGGCGTTCGGCCGACCCGAGGACCGTCGTCTGGCCGCCCTCGTCGATGCCGACGGGCACACGACCTCGTATTCGTATGACCCGGTGTGGGGCCTGTTGGACGAGGTCGACGCCCCTGGTTCGAAGGGGGACCGGAGCTTTGAGTACTACACCGGAAAGAGCGACGGCTCGAACGGCCTCCTCGAGTGGGAGGAGCACCCTGAAACGGGCCGCGTCGAGTACGAGTACGACTCCCAGGGCAACGTGACCAAGAGGGAGCGCGCAAACGGCGCCGAGGACACCCTGTACGACTACGACCGGGCGATGCGGCTGGTCGAGATCGACTACCCGTTCGGGACGCCTGACGTCGATTTCGAGTATGACGAAGCGGGCAACCGTACCTTGGTGGACAGCACCGAGGGCGTCTTCGAGTACGAGTACGACGAGGCGGGCCGGCTCGAGGTGAAACGGAGCCTTGTCGAGGTGGGCGGTCCAACACGCACGTTCGAGATGATCTTCGACTACGACGACATGGACCGGCTCGAGAGGGTCACCTACCCGTCAGGACGCGAGGTCGACTATGGCTTCGACAACCGTGGTTGGGTCACCACCGTCGACGAGCCGTCCCCGTCGGCTGCCGCGTACGTCGACGACGTCACGTATCACCCCACGGGGGCGGCAAACGTGCACTCCTACGCGAACGGTCTCGAGCGCGACACCGGGCTCGACGAGCGCCATCGCCTCCACCTTCTGCGGGTCGGCGACCCGCCGTTCCCGTTGATGGACGTGGAGGTCCTGTACGACGGCGCGGGAAACGTGACCGACTGGGTCGACCATCGGGACGGCGGCGCGACGCGGACGTTCGTCTACGACGCTTTGGACAGGCTGGAGGAGGCGAACGCCCCGGGGCTGTGGGGAGTGTTGGGCTTCTCCTACGACGCCCTCGGGAATCGGGAGACGAAGACTCTGGCCGGAGCAACCACGACGTACTGGTACGACTCGTCCAACCGGCTTGAGAGCCTGTCGGGGGCGGAGGTGGCCTCCTTCGCCTACGACGCCCAAGGCCGACCGACGGACGCGGACTACGAGGATCGGCGTCCACCGGGTGAGGTGTCGGGCCTCGACGCGGAGGCGTTCGGGACCTCGATCGTGCTGAGCTGGACGAACCCGTCCGATCCCGATCTGGACACGGTGCTGGTGTACCGGAAGACGACCGGCTTCCCGACCGGAGTCGGCGACGGAGAGCTGGTGTGCTCCATCAGTCCGGCGTCGCCCGGCGGAGAAGAGCTGTGCGTGGACGACGACGCAGCGTTGCCGGTGTGGCGCTTCTACCTGGCCGTGACCCAGGACGAGGTCCCGAACTCCAGCGCCGGCAGCCAGATCCGTGCGAGCCGGGTGACGTGCCCGGAGTGCGACGCAGATCTGATGATCGGGCTGATCAGTGGACCGGTGAAGGCGTTGGAGAACACCGGCGAGCCCAGCCCCACGACCCCGCAGTGGACCGAGCGATCCGAGTGGGACGTGGCGGTGTCGTTGCCCTCGGGAAACCCGTCCCTGGGTGATCTCGACAACGACGGCGACAAGGACCTGGTGGTGGGGGTGTCGGCGGGGGTGTTTCGGGTGTTCGAGCTTGACGGGCCGCCCCACGACTTCGAGTGGCAGGAGCACACCGGATCGGGTGGGGACACGTGGAAGCCGACCTGGGACGTCGGGAGCGTCGCGGCGCCGGCCCTGGGCGACCTCGACCTCGACGGCGATCTCGACCTACTGGCGGGCAACTCTGCCGGTCAGCTCGAGGCATTCGAGAACGTCGGCGACGCCCTCGGTCCGGTCTGGGCGGTGGCGCCTTCGTCCTGGACGAGTACACTCAACGATGTCGGCAGCTATGCCTCGCCAGTTCTCGCAGACCTTGACGGCGACGGCAGTCTCGACCTGCTCGTCGGTCGCTCGAACGGCGACTGTGTCGCGTACGTCAACGAGCCGGTTGCGGATACGGAGGACGGCACCGTCGTGCCGGTGTGGGTCCGTACCGGGGGCTGGGACATCCCGGACGAGTTTCGCTCCGACGCGACGCCGGCACTGGCGGATCTGGACGCCGACGGCGACCTCGACGCCCTCGTCGGGTCGCCCGTCGGGAGCTGTGACGCGTACGAGAACACCGGCACGCCGACGTCGCCCGTCTGGACCCGTCGCGCCGGCTGGGACGTGGCCGACCTCGGGTCGAACTCTGCACCGGCGCTGGGCGACATTGACCAGGAGAAGGCGGAGCTCAGCGTCTTCGCCGATGGCTTCGAAAGCGGCACGACAGCGCTGTGGTCGGAAACCTATCCGTCGAGCGGTGCAACGCCGGGGGTATGGACGCACATCCCGCCGGCTGGGGACCGAAGAGGCACGCGGACGCAGCCCCTCCAGGTCGGCGCAATGGGTCGTCGAGTCGGACCCGAGTCGCGCGCGATCGGCGTCCTCGTGGGCTCTCCCTGGGGCGGGGCGGAGGCAGGATCACGCCGACTGCCCACGCCGGATCAGTACGACTACACCTTCAACGCGGCGGACGACCTCACCGAGGTGAGCTGGCAGTTCGGGACGCTGACGACCGCGACCTACGACGGTGACGGCCTGAGGATCCGCAAGGTCGAGGGCGGCGAGGAGGTCGTCTACCTCCGGGATCCGTCCGGCAACGTCCTCGCGGAGTACGACGGCAACAACACCCTGCTCGCCGAGTACGTCTACCTCAACGGCCGCCAGGTCGCCCGGGTCGAGCCCGACGGCGGCTCCGATCGAACCACCTTCATCCACAGCGACCACCTGGGGACGAGCGTCGTCCTCAGCAACGCCGGGGGCGCTGAGGTATGGCGAGGCGAGTACTTCCCCTTCGGGACACCGTACTCCTCAGCCGGCGCAGCCCCGCGCTACCGGTTTTCGGAACGGGAGCTCGACCACAGCACCAACCTCTACTACATGCGAGCGAGGTACTACGATCCGAACCTGGGGAGGTTCCTCAGCATCGACCCGGTCGGGGGCGACGTCCAGTCGAGCCAGAGCTGGAATCGGTACTCGTATGTCCAGAACAATCCGCTCAAGTACACCGACCCG
>CAYMSU010000610.1:0-3432 GCA_964393165.1 uncultured Enterobacteriaceae bacterium | reverse complement strand
CGTCGGTCAGCCGCGCGATCTCCGCCGCCTTCTCGTCGGGCTGCACCCCGGCCACCACCTCGTCGATGCCGAGCTCCCGGGCGACCGCCCGCGCCGTGGCCTCGGCGTCGCCGGTGAGCATGACGACGCGCAGGCCTTCGTCGTGGAGCGCCCGGAGCGCCTCGGGGGTAGTCTCCTTGACCGGATCGGAGACCGCCAGCAGGCCCGCGAGCGCCCCGTCGACGGCCACGTAGAGGACGGTCCGACCCTCCTGCCGCAGCGCCTGGGCCCGCTCGTCGAGCGCAGCCACGTCGACGCCCTCGGCCTCGAGCAGCGCCCGGTTCCCGAGGGCGACCGCGCGGCCGTCGACCTTGCCGCGCACCCCCTGGCCGGTCACCGACGCGAAGTCCTCGGCGGTGGCCAGCTCCCCGACTCGGTCCTCCGCGCCGGCGACCACCGCCTCCGCGAGGGGGTGCTCGCTGCCGCGCTCCAGCGACCCGGCGAGCCGCAGGACCGTGGCCTCGTCGAAGCCCTCGACGGGTTCGACCTCGGTGAGGCGCGGCCGGCCCTCCGTGAGCGTGCCCGTCTTGTCGACCACCAGGGTGTCGACGCGCCCCAGCACCTCGAGCGCCTCGGCGTCCTTGAACAGCACGCCGAGGCCGGCCGCCTTGCTGGTCGCGACGAGGATGGACATCGGCGTGGCGAGGCCGAGGGCGCACGGGCAGGCGATGATCAAGACCGCCACCGCGTTGACGATCGCGTAGGCCATCGAGGGCTCCGGGCCCAGCCAGCCCCACACGCCGAAGGTGATCAGCGCGGTGACGATGACCGCCGGCACGAACACCTCGGACACGCGATCGGCCAGGTTCTGGATGGGCGCCCGGCTGCGCTGGGCCTCCGCGACCATCTGCACGATCCGGGACAGCAGGGTGTCGCTGCCCACCTTCTCGGCGCGAACGACGAGGCCCCCGGTGCCGTTGAGCGTGGCGCCGATGACCGCGTCACCGGGCTCCTTGCGAACGGGCACGGGCTCGCCAGTGACCATCGACTCGTCGACCGAGCTCGCCCCCTCGAGCACGACGCCGTCGACCGGCACCTTCTCACCGGGGCGCACGCGCAGCCGATCGCCGACGGCCACGTCCTCGAGCGGGACGTCCTCCTCCCGACCGTCCTCGCCGAGGCGCCGGGCACGCTTGGCGGACAGCTCCAGCAGCGAGGCGATGGCTCGGTTGGTCTGGGCCCGCGCCCGCAGCTCGAGGACCTGACCGAGCAGGATCAGCGCCACGATGACGGCCGAGGCCTCGAAGTAGACGGCGACCTCCCCGTGCTGTCGGAAGGCCTCCGGGAACCAGCCGGGCGCGACGGTGGCGACCACGCTGTAGCCGTAGGCCACGGACACCCCGAGGCCGATGAGCGTCCACATGTTGGGGCTGGCGTTTCGCACCGACTGCACGGCGCGCACGAAGAACGGGGCCGCGGACCAGAGCACCACCGGGGTGGCGAGCGCCATCTCCACCCACGGCCGCGCACCGCCGAGCACCGCCGAGACCGGCCGACCGGGCAACATGTCGCCCATCGCGACGATCAGGACGGGCAGCGCGAAGGCGGCGGCGACCCAGAAGCGCCGGGTCATGTCCCTCAGCTCGGGGTCGTCGCCGGTGGCGGAGGGGTCGAAGACCTTGGGCTCGAGGGCCATCCCGCACTTCGGACAGTCCCCCGGTCCGGCCTGCTCGACCTCGGGGTGCATCGGGCACGTGTAGGTCTGGGCGTCCTGGGCCATCCAGGGTGACTAGCACTTTGGGGGGGGGGGCTGTCCGTGGGCAGGCCTCCGACGTGCTACCTGACCGGATCGGAGGTCCATCGTGCCGCTGCCGCTGCTGTGCCTGCTCGCCGCCCGGCCGGCGGCCGCCGATCCTCCAGCCCTGACCCCGCTGATCGAGCAGGCCACGGCGGCCAATCCGTCGCTCGCCGCGCTGGCCCACCGGGCGGACGCGCTGCGGGCCCGCGCCGAGGTCGCGGGGGCGTGGCCGGATCCTCGCCTCTCGGTCGAGTACGCCAACGCGCCGATCACCAGCTTCACGCTGACCGAGCACCCGATGTCGGGGGTTCTCCTGCGCCTCGAGCAGACGCTGCGCCCGCCGGGGTGGAGTGCCTCGCAACGGCGTGCGGGCGAGCAGCGGGCCGAGGCCGAGGCTCACCTGCGTGCCGAGGCCGAGCTCGAGGTCGCGCGGGCGGTTCGGGCGGCCTGGTGGGCGCTCGCCCGTACCCGCCTCCTCGCGGGCCTGACCGAAGCCCAGCGCGACCGCGCCGGCGAGCTCCTCGCCGCGGTGCGCACCCGGTACGAGACCGGGCGCGAGGGCCAGCACGCCGTGCTCCAGCTCGAGCTGCTCCGCGAGCGGCTGACCGACGATCTCGGCGACTTCGCCGAGCACGCCACGGGCCTCGGCGCGGCGCTGCGCGCCACCCTCGGGGGCACCCCGGAGGCGCGGTTCGCCACGCCCGAGGACGTGAGCCCGCGGCCGCCGCCCCCGCCGGCGGATTGGCGCGCTCTCGCCGCCGCCCACCATCCGCGGCTCGCGGCGCTTCGAGCGGAGCAGGCCGCCGCGCTCGAGGCCGCCCGCGGGGCGCGCCTCGAGGGGCTGCCCGACCCCACCGTGTGGGCGGGCTACCGGGTGCGGGTGGTGGAGCCGCCGCTCGATCCGGGCACCGACTTCGTGTCGCTCGGCCTCGCGGTGCCCCTTCCCGCGGGGAGCGCCCGCCGGGCGCGAGGCGAGCGGGCCGCCGCGCTCGAGGGGGCGAGCGCCTCCGAGGCCCGCCACCAGGCCGCGCTCGACGAGCTCGAGGCCCGGATGACGGCGGTGGTGGCGCGCTGGCAGCGGGCCGCCACCAAGGCCGCGACCTACGACGAGCGCCTGCTCCCCGCGGCGCGCGCCACGCTACAGACCACCCGGAGCGACTTCGCCGTCGACCGCGCGGACTTCGCGTCGCTGTTCGACGCCGAGGTGGCGCTCCTCGACCTTGAGCGCGCACGCCTGCTCGCCGCGGTCGAGACCCACCTCGCGCATGCCGACGCGGTCGCCGCCCTCGGCGTGGCGCCCCCCGGAGGTCCCCCGTGATGCTCCTCCTGCTGCTCTTCGGCTGCTCGACGCGCCCTCCAGCCGACCCCGTAGAGCCCACACCTGGCGCGACCGCCGAGGCGCCGGCCGCAGTCCAGTACACCTGCAGCATGCACCCGCAGGTGATCCGCGACGCGCCGGGGTCGTGCCCGATCTGCGGCATGGACCTGACCCCGCGCGGCCCGCGCGCGGCGGGGGGCGACGTGGCGATCGAGCCCGGCGTCATCCAGCAGATCGGCCGGGCCGCCGATCCCGCCGCGGATCACCTCCCAATCGGGGTTGAGCGCCCCGACGGCGGCCAGCATCCACGACACGCGCGAGAACGCCGGGACCGACG
>CAYMSU010000609.1:0-3445 GCA_964393165.1 uncultured Enterobacteriaceae bacterium | reverse complement strand
CTGCTCGCCGAAGCCCAGGCCCTCGGTGCGGAGCTCGCGGTGTCTGCCGACAGCCAGCTCGGCAAGGCGCTGGCCGAGGCCCGCGCCGCCGTCGACGCCACTTGAATAGCGGCCCCCGACCCGCACAACCGTTCGAGAAGCCCGCTTTCAACCTGCTTCGGGAGCCCCCATCGAGTCCCCTTGGGAGTACCACCTGTCCAGGCTTCGGTCTGGGCCTTCCTCTCCTTGGCCTGGCGTTGTCGCCCATACCTGGCGTCGCGAGACCTTAAGACCCGTGAACGACGTGACGACACGCGCTCGGGTGGCGGCTCGAAGACCATCGGGATCGTGAGGGTCGCCGATGGGTGAGTCGGAAGCGCCACGAAGTCCGCATCGGCCTCCTCCAGGCGCGCCCCCAGCATCGCCTCCGTGCAGCGGCCAGTGGCCGACGACCACGTCCTCGTCGAAGCCGAAGGGCGAGAAGCCGGTCTTGCGCGGATCGACCCGCAGCCGCCACGTCCTCCGACCAGCCCTCGAAGTAGAAGCCAGTGGTCTCGAGGTCCTCCGTGGGCCCAAGGCTTCTGGCCCATGCTGTACACCGGGGTGGCCGGGGCGCTCTTCGGGGCCGTGCGTGGGTGGCGCGGCAGCCTCCTGGCCTCGGTCGTCGTGCACTTCGCCTTCGACGCCGTCGAGTTCGCACTCCTGGGGCATTGAGGGGCAGGTCGGCAGGGCGGCCGCGGCGACGCGGTAGCTCGAGCCTGATCCGTCGGCGGTCTCCGTCCCGCTCGGCGCCTGCTAAAGGTGCCCCGTCGCGCGTGGGCCAGCACAACCCCGCGATTGCCGCCGAACGGAACGGCAATCTGATGCAGGACGTGCTGACGCTCTCCAAGCTCGACGCGGGTGCGCTCCGGATCCGCCTCGAGTCGGTCGAGGTGTCCGACGTGGTTCGCCACGCGGTGTCGTCGGTCCGACCCGCCCTGGAGCAGAACCCGAACGCAGAGAGGGTCTGCCTCCTGGCGGCGCGACCCACCCTGTTGCGCCGGAGCGATGGCCTGGCCACATGCGCGGTCGTGCCCGAGACGCTGATCGCGAGAACCCGTTTCGACAGCCTCGTGCTGGTCACCGGGCACTACGACGCCGTAAGCGACGTGTGTTCGTCTACCGAGGTACCCGGCCGACCGACGGCACCTGGCACCGTCACGGGTTCCTCGACCCCGAAGATCTCGACCGGTTCGAGGCCGAAGCTCCGAACGATCTCTGGCGCTGGTGGAGGTGCTGGCGCGGGGCGACGACCCGGCGGCGTTCCTGGAGCGGCTGATGGGCGGGCCGGTCGAGGCGCGGTGACCGGTGGGGCGGAAATCGGGGGCGGACTTCCGGCGCGGGTGTGTCAGGACCGCGTAGGGTCGGCGGTGAACCTTGTGAGAGACTATGTTCCCGCTACCCGATCGAGGTCCCGCATGTCGACTTCTCCTGCTCGAACGTCGCGTCGGCCGACCTACGCCGACATCGAGGCCCTCCCGGAGGGGGTCAACGGAGAGATTCTCGGCGGAGAGCTGGTCGTGAGCCCCCGGCCGGCCGCACCCCACACCCACACCGCGAGCGTGCTGGGGGCGCTGCTCATGCCGCCGTTTCACCTCGGTCGCGGCGGGCCCGGAGGGTGGTGGGTCTACCACGAGCCGGAGCTCTCGCTCGGCGTGGATCCGGACTACGATCCGGTGATCCCGGACCTGGCGGGCTGGCGTCGGACCACGATGGAGCGCCCCCCTGCCACCGCGCAGTACCGTGTGCCGCCGGACTGGGTCTGCGAGGTGGTCTCCCCCAGCACGGCCCGCCACGACCGCGCCCTGAAGCTGCCGTTCTATGGGCGTGCCGGCGTATCCCACGCGTGGATCGTGGACCCGCTGGCGCGCACGATCGAGGTGTTCGCGGCGACGGGCGGGGGGTGGGTGCTCGCGGCGGTGGTGTCGGGCGAGGGGGAGGCCGCGCTGGCGCCCTTCGCGGACGTTCCGCTGCCGCTCGATGCGCTGTGGGCGCCGACGGATTCCGAGGGCGAGCGACCCTGAGGCCGACCCGAGCAGGGTCAACGCACACTCGGGCCTCCCATGCCCAGCGCAACGTCTCAGCGTGCCCGAGTCGTAGACCGGGCTCGGAGTCGCAGGTTGTTTCCTGCGGTGGCATCAGGATTGTGAAGGGCGCAGCGTACGTGGTGGTCAGTTTCGGCCACCGGTTCTGGACTACCGACCGCGACCGCCTGCTCCCCCATTCGCGCCCCGGGGAAGGCGTCGACGGGCAGCACCCCGGCTGGTTCGGCCAGAGAACCGCTCGGAGGTGATCCGGTGGGCGCGGCTGCTGCACCGGGTCTTCGGGAGAGACCCGATGGCGTGCCCGCGCTGCGGGTCACGCATGCAGCTTCGGGCCGTGCTCGGGAGGCCGGCGACGACACGCATCCGGGAAGGGCTGACCGCTGCTCCGCCTGTCCGCCGCCAGTGGGCACCGAGGTGGTCGACGACTCCGGAGTCGCCCTGGTCGAGGCGTTCCTGGCGACGTTGACGACGCTCCGTAAGACGGCGTGGACACCGCCTCGAGCACGCGGCCGAGGAACCACCCGATCAATCTGCGCCGCTGGGGGCCTGCTCCGTGCCCTGCTCGCCGAAGCCGAGTCCCTCGGCGCCGAGCTCGGGCTGGGGCCCGACAGCGAGCTGGGAAAGGCACTGGCCGAGGCCCGCGTTTCCGTCGACGCGCTGTAGGTTGTGTGGGTCCTTGTGCGGGTTTGGCGGCCCATAGCAGCACCCGACCCGCAAAGCCGTCCCGAGAAGCCAGGATCAACCTGCTTTGGGATCGCTTCCGAAGTCCCCTTGGGAGTACCACTCTTCGAGCCCAGCCCCTCGCCTGGGCTTCGACGCATTCACTGGCGTGCGGGGCTCATCGCTCGTCGTTGATCTGGGCGGCATCCCACATGCGCTCGTAGGTCGTATTTCAGAGAAATGCTCACACCCAGTGCATAGCTCGACCGTCCCCCCGCTGCGCGGAAGTGCGCCGGAGCTCGGTACCGGAGCCGACAGCGACCTCGGGGCCCGGCTCGCCAAGGCCCGCGCCACCTTGGAGCGAAAGGGGTCGCCGCGCAAGCGATCGGTCCTTGACTGCGTGTCTATGAACCCGGTCGCGGGTGCCACCGAGGCCTCCGGCGTGGAATCGCTCGTGCAGCCTGAGCTACCATCGGGACTGCGAGGGTCGCCGATGGGTGAGTCGGAAGCACCACGAGTTCAGCGGAAGACCGTCACCCTGCTGCTGACGGACGTGGTGAACAGCACCAAGCTCGCCGAGCAGCTGGGGGACGACCGGACCGCCGAGCTGTGGGCCGCCCATGATGACGTCGCACGCAGGCTCCTTACCCAGCACGGCGGGAAGGAAATCGACAAGACCGACGGGTTCCTGCTGCTGTTCGAGGAGTCGGGCCCGGCGGTCG
>CAYMSU010000608.1:0-3445 GCA_964393165.1 uncultured Enterobacteriaceae bacterium | reverse complement strand
GCAGCCCGCCCACACCCTGCGCCCCATGCCCCCCGCCGTGCCCCAAGGGGCCGCCCCCCTCGCGCAGCTCGTGCCCGTCGACCACCCCGGGCCGTCCACCGGGGCGCTGTCCGGCCGCGCCGTCTACCTGAGCCAGTGCCACGGCTGGAACTGGTTCGACGTGCTCGGCCGCTTCAGCACCCAGCGCGGGATCTGGTTCGACACCGTCGAAGACATGCACAACCCCGAAGGCATGGACTTCGTGCTCGCCCGGTACCTCGAGAACGCCGGCGCCGCCGTCTACACCGTGCGCGAGCGCGACCACCAGACCCACTCCGTCGTCGTCGACGATGGAGACGCCGACTACACCGAGCTCGGCACCGGATTCGCCGACGGACTTCCCGGGTTCGCCGATGCGGCCCCCTACGACTACGGCGAGAACCCCTTCTCCGCCGGCACCACCCGCACCTTCCCCGGCGGCGGAGGCGGCTTCGCAATCTGGGAGCCCGAGGTGCCCGAGGCCGGTCACTACGCCGTGTACGTGTCGTGGGCGGCCGCCCCCGACCGCTCCCCCGCCGCGCACTACCGGCTCACCCACCCCGGGGGCACCCTGCACCGCACCTTCGACCAGCGCGTGCACGGCTCCACCTGGCAGTACGTCGACACCCTCTGGCTCGAGCCCGGCCGCTCGCTCACCGTCGAGCTCCTCGGCGACTCCTCCGGCACCCTGTCCGCCGACGCCGTGCGCATCGGTGGCGGCATGGGAGACGTCCGCCGCCACGGAGAGACCACCGGCCGACCCCGCTGGGAAGAGGGCGCCATCCTCCACGTCCAGTACAGCGGCGCTCCCCCCGAGGTCTACGACCCCTGGAACGACAAGCTCGTCGACAACGGTGGCTCCGAGCCCTCGTCGCGATCCCGCTGGGCCGCCTGGGCCCATCCCCCCGGGGAAGACGCCGTGTACCTGTCGTGGCACAGCAACGGCAGCGCGGACCGCACCGGAAGAGGGACCACCACGTTCTGGGGCGGCGACTGCGCCGCAGAAGGCTCCCTCGACCTGACCACCGTCGTCCACGACGAGCTGATCAGCGCCCTGCGCGACCGCTGGGAGGCTCGGTGGGCGGACCGGGGCGTACGCCAGGCCTGCTTCAGTGAGCTCGACGCGCTCCACAACGACGAGATGCCCGCCACCCTGGTCGAGCTCGCATTCCACGACAACGCGCTCGACGCCGACTACCTCAAGCACCCGCGGTTCCGCGCCGACGCCGCCCGTGCCATGTACCGCGGGATCGTCCGGTACTTCGCCGAGCGAGACGGCGAGGTGCCCGTCTACCTGCCCGAGGCCCCCACCCACCTCGCCCTGCTGCACAACCGCGACGGCGAGCTCGTGGTGAGCTGGGAGCCGGGCCCCGCAGGGGGCTCGAGCGGCGACCTGCCCACGCACTACCGCGTCTACCAGAGCGCCGACGGCCGCGCGTGGGGCGAGGGCACCGACGTCGACCGCACCTTCGCGGTCGTCCCCGCCGACGTGGGCGAGACCGTGTACGTGCGCGTCGCGGCCGTCAACGACGGGGGCGTGTCGTTCCCGTCCCGCGTGGTCGCGGGCCGGCGAGCAGCCGAAGGGCAGGCGCCCGTGCTCGTGGTCGACGGCTTCGATCGCTTCGACCGGGGCCTGCTCGACACCGTGGTGCTCGGACCGGTCGGCACCGTCGTGCGGATGGATCCGGCACGGATGAACGCAGGCGACCTCATCGCCGCCCACGGCCGCGCGATCGACGCCGCCGGCTTCCCGTTCGACTCGGTCACCGACGAGCGGCTCGATCGCCTCGCCCTCGACCGGTACGGCGTGGTCGTGTGGGGGGCGGGCGAGGAGTCGTCGGTCGACGAGACGTTCTCCGACGTCCACCAGGCCGAGATCCGCGCCTACGTGGAGGGCGGGGGCTGGCTGTTCGCCACCGGTGCGGAGATCCTCTGGGATCTCGACTGGCTCGGCTCCGACAGCGACCGCGCGTTCGCCGAGGAGGTGCTGGGCGCCTTCATGATTCGCGACGACGCGGGCACCACCCGGGCGTCGGGGGAGGGGATCCTGGCCGGCCTCCGCCTCGACTTCGGCGTCGAGGACGGCGCGCCCTATCCGGTGGAGTGGCCCGACGTCCTCGGCTCGGAGCGGGCGGTGATCGCGCGCTACGAAGGGGGCGACGTCGCCGCCACGATGGGAGACGGGGTCGTGCTGTGGGGCTTTCCCTTCGAGACGGTGGGCGACCCGGAGGCCCGGGCGCTGGCCATGGGCGAGATCCTCACCGCGCTGCTCGGCGAGTGGGAGCCCTCGCCGTTCCCCCCCGAAGACTCGGCCGACTCCGGAGCCCCTGGAGACACCGGCGTGGGCGACCGACCCGCAGAGGACTCCGGGAGCCCGGGAGGCGGCGAAGGTGCGGGCGCGCCGCCGTCGCGAGAGCGCTGTGGATGCGGCTCCGGAGCCCCTCCGGGACCGGGCCTCGCGCTCGTGCTCCTCGCCCTCGCGATCCGCCGAAGGCGCACGAGGTGACGCTCTACGACCGGATCGGCGAGGGCTACGCGGCTCGGCGTCGAGAAGACCCGCAGATCAAGGCCCGCCTCGTCGAGGCGCTCGGCGGCGCCCAGAGCGTCGTCAACGTCGGCGCGGGGGCCGGCTCCTACGAGCCCGAGGATCGCACGGTCATCGCCGTGGAGCCGAGCGAGGTCATGGCGGCCCAGCGGCCCCGCCACCACCCCGCGGTCGAGGGCTTCGCCGAGGCGCTCCCGCTGCACGATGCCTCGGTCGACGCGGCGATGACGGTCCTGTCGGCGCACCACTGGCACCCTCGGCAGCGAGCGGGGATCCGCGAGATGTGCCGCGTTGCGCGCGACACCGTGGTCGTGCTCACGATCGACGCGTGGGTGTCGGGCGCGATGTGGCTGATGGCGGACTACCTCACCGAGGTTCGCGACCTCGACCACAAGATCTTCCCGGATCCCCGGCAGATCGCCGAGTGGATGGACCGGCCCGCGCGCGTACACGTCGTCCCGGTCCCGCGCGACACCCCCGACCACATGCTGCTGTCGTTCTGGGCGCACCCCGAGCGGGTCCTCGACCCTGCAGCGCGCGCGGCCACCTCTGGCTTTGCGCGACAGCCCCGCGTGGTCGTGGACCGGGTGGTCGAGGACGTCGGCCGCGACATCGTCTCGGGCGCGTGGGACGCCAAGTACGGGGGCCTCCGCGAGCTCCGGGCGTTCGACGCAGGGTTGCGGCTCGTCGTCGGCCGGGCGTCCCGCGAGGAGTGATAAGGTCCGCCGCGCACCCCGGTCTTCCCCGCGGGAGCGTGCCGTGGCCGACGACCCCCCAGCGCGTACCGTCACCCTCGTGCTCAGCGACGTCGTGGACAGCACGAAGCTCGCCGCCGAGCTCGGCCACGAGCGCAACACGGCCCTGTGGTGGCGCCACGACGAG
>CAYMSU010000607.1:0-3452 GCA_964393165.1 uncultured Enterobacteriaceae bacterium | reverse complement strand
CACGATCGCCCAGACCGGGAACCCGCCCTTCTTCTCGGGCTCGGCCGGCGGCGGCGCGGGGGTGGGGCGGGGGGCCGGCTCGGCCTCCTGGGTGGGGGCCGACGACGCGTCGGACGCAGGCGAGAACCGCGTGCGGTTGGCCTGCACGTCCCGCTCGGCGGACAGGAACGCCTCGCTCGGGTGCAGCCCGAGCTCGTCGCCGCGCCGGCGGGCGGTCGTAAGCAGCTCCGCGGCCGCCTCGGACAGCTCCCGCGCGCGGGCCATCCCCGCCTGCTTCGCGTGCTCGTCGTCCAGGAAGAACGCCTCGTTGTACAGGTCGTTGGCCGCGCGCAGGGCGGTGATCGCCACGCTCTCGGGCGAGTGCATCACCACGTCGTGGTCGGAGTCGTTGCCTGGGCGCACCGGCATCTGGGCGATCAACATGGTCTGCGCCTGGAGATCGGCCAGCGCCTCGCGGTGTTTGGCCGCCTGTCCCACCGAGTCCCGGATCACCTGGCCGGCGCGGTTGCCCTGCGTGACCACGGCGTTCCCGAGCGCCTCCGGGGGGTCGCTCGCGTCGAGGAACTGACGCATCGCGGCCGCCGCCTGATCGGCGGTGATGGGCCGGTGCTCGGCCCCCTGGGCAGCATCGACGGCGCGATGCAGGTCTTCGTTCTGACTCATGGCTCCCTCCGGCGCACCTTTAGTGCACGGCTACGGCTCGGGCCCCCGGTACCACGCGGTCACTGCGAAGCGGGGCGCGAAGCAGGGCTCCACCTCGTGCTGCAGCGCGTCGCTGAGGAAGATCACCAGACGATCCAGGCGGGGCTCGATCCACTCCTCGCCGGCGGTCCCGACGCAGCGCAGGCGCCCTCCGTGGGCCGCCTCCCAGTCCGGGTTCAGGTAGCAGATCGCGGTGATCCGGCGCCGCGGATCGCCCCGGAACGCATCGCGGTGCAGCGCGTAGCGTGCGCCGTCGCCCGGATAGCTGGCGAGCTGGAGCTCGAAGCCGGGCAGGGCGAGGCGCGCGTGCTGCTGGAGCCCCTGGCGCAGCGCCTCGAACGCCGCGGCGAGGGCGACGAGCGGCGCGGGCAGCGCGAGCTCGGAGAACCACGCGGTGTGGTCTCCGCGCACGTCGGGGAAGTGGCCGCGGTCGGGCCCGACCCGGGCGGGGGTGAGGTGGCCGGCCCGGGCCACCGCCCGGACCGCGCGAGCGCAGGCGACGGCCCGGGCGGTGCCCAGGAACCCGTCGTGGACGAGCGGCCGGCCTTCGCCGAGCCGCTGCACGGCCGCGCGCCCCAGGGGGAGGTCGCGCGCCGGGTTGTTCGACTCAGCTGGAATGCCTCACCCACTGCGCACGGCAAGCGGGCGCCGGCCGCCTCGACCTACTCCGGCCCGAGGTGGGCCGCCAGCGCGGCGAGGCGCTCGCCCCACCGCTCCTTCTCGTCCTGCCGGCGCGCCTCGGAGTCGAGCCGATCGTGCTGGACGCGACCTGCGACCGGCTCGGGCCCTTGTCGGTGAACCAGACCTGCACGTGGGTGTCGTCGGGCCAGGTCCAGCGCAGGGAGCGCTCCGTGCGCGTGCGCGTGGTGGGCGCCTCGTCGAGCCAGACGCGCCGCTCCTCCTCGTCGTCGAACGCGGCGTAGAGCCGGGCGAGGGGAACCCCGAAGGTCTTGCTCCGGTTGGCGGTGAACAGGCCCGCGCGGGACTGGCCCACCTCGCGGAGGCCACGAATCCGCTCGTAGGCCACGGTGACCGTCTGCGCCCACCAGCCCCCGATGTCGGGCCAGCCCTCGCGCACCTCGGCGGCGATCTCGCGGTGGCTCTTGCGGAGCAGGTCCCGCTGGTCGAGCGCGTGCACCCACTCCGCCCACGTGAGGCCCGTGCGGCGGTGGACGGCCTCGTCGGACATGCCGGCGAGATCGGCATACTCGTCGACCGTAGGGGCCGGAGCGTCGAGCAGCTGGGCGCGCGCGGCGGCGTAGGACTCGCCCGTCTTCTGCATGCGGGCCCGGACGAGGCGCTTGAAGTCTGCATTCCTGGTCATCTTGCGGTCTCCTTCGGATCGCACTGGCCCATCACTCCCCAGCAGTGGTCGGCCGCGACCCGTCGAAGCGGCAGAGATGTTCAGGTACGCCCGAGGATACGCTCCCCTTTGCCTCTCGAGCGCCGCGGCTGGGGCACGGCGGAAGAGGTTGGGCGCGGGCGCGCGCCGCAGCCCCGGTATCCGATACGATAGCCATCGGCATGGACCCGACGACCACGCTCCCGTACTCCCTCCGTCAGCTCCAGTACGCGCTCGCCGTCGCCGAGGAGGGCGCGTTCGGGAAGGCCGCCGAGCGGTGTCACGTGGCGCAGCCCTCGCTGTCCGCCCAGGTCGCGAAGCTCGAGCACCTGTGGGGCGTGTCGCTGTTTCAGCGGGGGCCCGACGGCGCGCGGCTGACCCGCGAGGGCGAGGCGCTGCTCCCGCGGATCCGCAAGCTGGTCGAGGATGCGGCGCTGCTCCAGCGTCGCGCGCTCGACGCGGCGAACCCCGATCAGGTGCGGCTGCGCATTGGCGTGATCCCCACGGTCGCGCCGTACCTGCTGGCCCGTGCGGTGCGGGTGCTCCGCCAGCAGGTGCCGGAGCTGGTCGCGCACTGGATCGAGGCGCAGACGGCGGAGGTCGAGGCGATGCTGGAGCGCGGCGACATCGACGCCGGGATCATCGCGGATCCGCCGCGCCAGCCGCGGCTCGAGAGCGCGGTGATCGGCAAGGACGGGTTCTTGCTGCTGGTGCCGGATCGGGAGGATCGCAGGGCGCCGGCCTCGCTCGCGGAGCTGCGCGCCGACGAGGTCCTGCTGCTGGGCGAGGGCCACTGCCTGCGGGACCACGCGCTGTCGCTGTGCGTGCAGCACGGGGCCGACACGTCGCCGTTCTGGGCGACGAGCCTGCCCACGCTGGTGCAGATGGTGGGGGAGGGGCTGGGGGTCACGCTGCTGCCTCGGATCGCGCAGGAGATGGAGCTGGCGCGGGCGCGGGTCCGCGCGCTCCCCTTGATCGAGCCGGCGGCGCGCACGCTTCGCCTGGTGTGGCCGGCGGGGGCGGGACCAGAGCCGCTGATGCAGCGGATCCGCACGGCTCTGGCGGGGATCGTGGTGGCTTGAGAGGCTTCTTGGAGACAGGAGTGGCGCTGCGCTCGGCGCTCGGCCCGCGCTGCGCGACGGTCCGAGGGGGGCCGGGGGGCCGGCACGGGGCGGGGGCCAGACCCTCTGGCCCCTGGACGGCCTCGATCGTCCACCTCGACCCCGCGCGAGGTCGACTTGCGGACGCTCGCGCGCGGGGACTGGGCACGGGATCGGGGGAGCGGGGAGCGGGGTCTCGGGATCGGGCTGGGGCACGGGAGGAGCCCGGGCGCAAGGCCGCTACGCGGCCTACGCGCCAGGGCTCCTAGGGTGTGTGGACAGAGGAATCCAGAGGCCAGAATCTGACC
>CAYMSU010000606.1:0-3471 GCA_964393165.1 uncultured Enterobacteriaceae bacterium | reverse complement strand
CGGACAGCACCCGCCACCGGCAGGGATCGTGGGCGATCGAGCCGACGTCGATGCCGTTGAGGATGCTGACCCGCCCGCTCCAGCGCTCGAAGAACCGCGTGACCGAGGGCCGCTTCACCGGGTTGACGACCACCGGGAGCTCGCCAAAGGTCTGCACCTCGTCGACGTCGTCGGGATCGTCGGGATCCTGGTCGACCTCGGGGCCCTCGATGTTCGGGTTGCCGAGCTTCGGATCGATGGTGAGCGTGGCGTCCCAGCCGCCGTTGGCGAAGACCACGACGAGCCGGGAGGGGCCGCGGGCGGCGGCGGCGGCGAGCGGCGACAGCCACGGCAGGGCGACGGCGGCCTGCAGCAGGGTGCGACGGCGCATCAGTACAGCTCCATGCGGTCGTCCTGCAGGAGCGCCGAGAGCAGGAGCGTCCACGCGCGGCGAGGGTCTCCGGTCTCGGCGAGGCCCGCCTCGTAGACGCCGAGCGCCAGCGTGACGGCCGCGCTGTCGGGCTCGACGACCTCGGCCGACACGCGCAGGTACAGCTCCACGATCTGGGCGCGGAGCGCGGCCTCGGGCTCGTCGCGGGCGAAGGTGACCTCGCCGAGGAGGCGCCGCTGCCCCGGGGGCACCGCGCTGTCGGCGCGCACGAGGGCGGCCGCGGCCTCGGCGGCGAAGCGCTCGAGGGTGAGGCGGCGCCCGGGGGTCGCGGAGTGGGTGGGGTGGAGCACGGTGAGCCCGTCGATGCCGCCCGCGAGCGAGCGGAAGCCGAACCGGTCGGTGCGCATCATGTCGACGGTGCCCCAGCAATCGAGCGTGCACGTGGGCTCGGGGCGGCCGAGCCAGCGGTACCCGGTGAGCGCGGCGAGCGACCGGGCGAGCTGCTCCGGCCGGGCGTGCTGGACGCCGGCGAGCGTGACCCCGGGGGGGCCCTCGGTGGCCAGGAACCGAGGGTGCAAGACGATCGAGCGGACGAGCGCGCGGGCATCCCAGCCCTCGGCGAGCAGCGTGTCCGTGAGCTCCGTGACGAGCTCCGGGGGCACGTCCTCCACCGGGGTCTGCGCGAAGTACGACCAGAACCGGCGGGCGGTGCAGGTGGCGAACCGGTGGTCGGTCGCGATGCGCTGCCCGACCTCGCCGAGGTCGGCGGCGGGCTCGCCGAAGTAGGCAGGGGCCCGCAGGTCCCAGTCGCGCCAGTCGTTCTCGAGCTCCGCCTGGTAGAACCGCAGCGGGTAGCAGAAGTCGTCCTGGCTGCCGTGCCCTCCCGGCAGGTCCGCGGGGTCGTCGGTGGGCCACTGGCAGCCGAGCTCGTAGGCGGTGCGCACGGCGCGCGCCTTGAGCTGGTGGCGGAAGCCCCAGAAGTAGCCGGCGAGCGGGTCGAGGGCCTGGTGGCAGCCCACGCAGGTGCCCCGCTCCCGCACCTCGGCGGCAACGAGGAGCTCGTCGGAGAGATCGATGCCCCCCTCGACGGGCACGTCGCGAGTGGCGAAGTCCTCGCACAGCAGCACGCTCGCCACGAGGTTGGCGCGCCCGCGGTGGAAGTTGGACCCCGCGGAGCGGTGGCGGCGCCACAGCTCGGAGTCCGACAGGATCCCCGCCTTCGGCCGCGCGTCGCGCCACCGGGCCTCCTGCCAGGCGGGGCCGCCGGGCTCCCAGCCGAGCCCGTGCACCAGCGCATAGGGCTGGCTCACGAGCAGCCAGTCGGCGGTGACGATCTCGGTGTAGGGACGGCCCTCCAGGACCACCTTCTCGATGAGCTTGAGCGGCGCCTCGACGGTGCCCTCGTGGATCTCGATGGTCGTGAAGTCGGCCAGGGGGCCGTAGGCGGGCAGCTGGTCGTCGACGTCGGTCCGGATGAGCAGCTGCTCGGCGTGCATGTCGCGGATGGTCTCGCCGAAGGCGGGGCTGTCGAGCCAGCGGTCGACCCAGGCCTCGAGCTGCGCCGGATCGGCTCGGACCTCCCGCAGGGCCGCGGGCTCGGGCCGGAGCCCCCGGATCGCCATGGAGGTGCGGAGCGCCTGGCCCTCAGGCTCGAGCAGCACGTAGCCGTCGCCCCCGCCACAGGCGGCGACCACCATCGACACGAAGGCCGACACGAAGACGATGCGGGCGAGCAGGCGCATGAAGCGAAGAGTAGTAGATGATTTCGGCATCGTCGACCGGTTGTGGGCCGCGCCGCTCAGTCCCCGACGACCGGCTGGTCGGGCCGAAACTGCCACCCCTCCCAGCTCCACACCCACACCCAGACGATCTCCTGCTCGAGGTCGATCGCCCACTGCTGGCCCTGGGTGGGCAGGCCGACGCCCGGGTCGGCGTTCAGCTCCCGCCGGAACACGGTGCCGGTCGGGGCCCACCACTCCGGCGGAGGGAACTCCACCGTGGCGACGTCAGGCCAGTCCTCGGGCGGGTCCGCCGCCTCGGCGCGCACCACCGTGTCGTCGTCCTCGAGGTCGTCGTGCAGGTCGAGGAGGGGCTGCCGCGGGAGCTGGTAGCGGAACCAGGTGGTGCGGACCTCGCCGCTCGACCGGTCGCGCACGAACACGCCCCGCGCGTCGGCCGGCATGGTGAAGCCCGCATCGACCGCGACGTGGCGGTCGACCTCGACCAGGTCGATCTCGGGGTACCGCCACGGGCCGCACGCGAGGCTCGCGAGCAGCAGGATCAGGCCGACGTGGGGGAGTCGCAGTCGCATGGCCTCATCTTAGGCGGTCGAGGTCCGCAGGCACGCCGAGATGCGCGGCGAGCAGTCCCATCTCCGTTTCCACAGTGAGAAACGGATCTCGGGACAGGCGATTCAAGCCTCGCCACAGCGGATTCGCGATCGCGGTCTGCTCGGTGAGGAGCACCACGCTGCCCGGGCCCTCCGGATCGCCCTCGACCACCCAGGTCCAGCGGCCTTCCATGCCGATCTGATCGACGCTCGCGACCTCGAGGACCACGCGCCGGGGGGGCTGCCGCTCGATGACGGCAAAGTCGAACCGGTCCCCGCTCGGGTCGAGCTCGCGCCAGACCTCGTGCCCCTCGGCGTCGTCCGCGATGCGGCCGATCCGGTCGATGTGGGGCCGCCACTCGGGACGCCGGGCAGGGTCGGACAGCAGGGCCCACACCTCCCCCGGGGGCGAGCCGAGCTCGGCCCTCACGGCGACCTCGACGCGCTCGGGCTGGGCTCGACCGTACGCGTAGATCGCCACGACGCCGAACATGAGGAGCGCGGCGAACAGTGCGCTGGCGGTGGCGACCCACCGCCCCGGGGTCACTTCCTGGTCCACGACGGGTCGATAACCACGGCGTGACGGACGGCCGCTCCCCGCAGCAAGCTGTTTCAGGACGCGGCTTGCGAAGGCGGCTAACAGAGCCCCATGGGATGGTGGTCTGCACTGTACTTCTTCGTCGCGGCGGCCGAGGCCGGCCCCGGGGTGCTGCTCGCGCCGTCGCCCGCGGAGCTCGTGGAGGCCGAGGAGGAGCTTACGCGGCGGGTGCTC
>CAYMSU010000605.1:0-3477 GCA_964393165.1 uncultured Enterobacteriaceae bacterium | reverse complement strand
CGCAGATTGTCGACCCGCCCCCGCCGCCGCCCCCGCCGCCGCCCCCCGAGCCCGACACGAGGAACGTCAGGCGCAGTGCCTCCGGGGAGCTCGGCCTGGTCGCCTTCGGGGCCGCCTACGGGGGCTACGCGGCGGGCACGCTCGGGTGGTTCGCCGCCGACGTGGCCGGTCGCCGCACCACGGCCCCGTCCGCGGTCGGCGCGGGCATCGGGGGCGCCGCCATCGGAGCGGGTGCCACCTACCTGCTGGCGCCGGCCAACGACTACAGCCCCGAGGCACAGGCGCTGCTGTACACGTCCACCGTGCACAGCACCTACCTCGGGCTGCAGCTCGGGCGCTCGTTCATCAGCCCCGACGCCCCCAACCGCCAGGGGCGGATCCAGCTGGCCGCCCTCACCGGGTCGCTGCTGGGGGCCGGCCTGGGCACGCTGCAGGGTCGCCGAGCCCCGTCCGTCCCCAGTCAGCTGCGCTTCACCCTGGCCACCTCGATCGGGTTCGTCGCCGGGACCGGCGCCGCCGACGTCGCGAGGCTCGGGGTGGGCCGCCGCGACGCGGACGGCGACGGCGTGACCGACTCGTGGGTCCCCGACGAGCGCCGTCGCGCCTTCGCGGAGCTCGCGGGCTCGGTCGCGCTGGGGTCGATCGGGGCCGTCGCGAACCACCTCGAGGTCGAGCCGGGGGTGGCGTCGCTGTCGCTCGGCATTGGCCACGGAGCGTGGGTCGGCGCCTGGTCCCCGCTGCTGTTCAGCGACAACCCCGGAGTGGCCGAGATCACAGGCGGCCTGCGCCTGGGGGTGGGCGTAGGCTACGGCTCGGCCCTCCTGATCGCCGCCCTGGGCGAGCCCAGCGCGCGGTCCGCAGGCCTCCAGATCGCTGGCTGGGGAGCGGCGAGCGCCCTCGGCGCGGGGCTGCCCCTCGTCCTCCGCGACGACGACGCGCCCATGGGCACGGTGGTCGGACCGATGCTGCTGTCGGGCGTCGGCGGCCAGGTGCTCGGCGCCGCGCTCGCCCCGAGCTACTCGCTCCAGGGCGACGATGCCCTCTTCCTCGGGGTCCTCGGCAGCTGGACGGCCTACCAGGCCATCGGGTGGGGCGCCTACGGCGCGCTGTCCGACGCGAGCACGGATCGGTCGTTCGGCTACGGGCTCACGATCGGCGGGGCCGGAGCGCTCACCGGGCTCGCGCTGGCCCCGATCGTCGACGCGCCACCGTCGGGCTCGGTCATGATGCTGACGTCTGGCGGCTGGGGCTCCGTGTACGGCGGGCTCGTCGGCGAGGCGGCGGCTCTCGACGCAGACGGCGCCTGGCTGCTGGCGTTGGGGGCCGGCAACGGCACGTTCCTCGCGAGCGGCCTCGCGCAGGCGGCGGGGTGGAAGCCGGGGTGGAACGACGTCGCGATCATCAACGGCTCGGGCCTCGTCGGTGGCGCGCTCGGGGGCCTGGTGGGCGCGGTGTTCGTGAACACCGACGAGTTCGACTTCGGACCGGTCGCGACGAGCACCCTGGTCGGTAGCTCGGTCGGCCTCGTGGCGGGCACCGTGGTCGCGAGCCGGACCTACGACGGCGAGGGCGGTCGGCAGGCGCGGAGGCTCCGCCTCGGGGGCTGGGAGCCGCGCGTCTCCGCGATGCCGCTGCGCGGCACCGGGGCCCTGGTCCGCCTGGATCTCGTCGAGCGGGGGGCCGACGATGCGGCGCTGCGCCGACTCACCGCCCGCGGGCGAGGCGCAGGCCGGTGTCGTGGAAGCGGGAGTCGGGGGCTCCCAAGCCCCGGGTTGTCACCCGGGCCTCCACCGGGGCCGTGTAGCAGCTTCCGCCGCGAAGCCCGCGCCGCGTCCCCGACGGCGGGCCGGCCGGGTTGTCCGACGGGCTCGCGGCGTAGGGCCCGTGCCAGTCCCACACCCACTCCCAGACGTTGCGGGTGAGATCGCACAGGCCGTACGCGTTCTTCGGCTTGGTGCAAACCGGGCGCGGGCCCCTGCCGTCCACCCAGCCCACGGCGGCGGCGCGGCGCCGGGAGCCGGCGTACCGGTGGGTGAGGTCGGCGCGCGCCACCCGCTCCCACTCCGCCTCCGTCAGCAGCCGGTAGCCGTCGGCCGCCCGGTCCCAGGTGACCTCGTCCCCCAGCGCGTATGCGGGGGTGCGGCCCTCCCGCTCGCTGAGCCGGTTGGCGAAGGCGACCGCGTCCAGCCACGACACCTGCTCCACCGGGCACTCGGCTCCGCACTCGGTGAAGTGGCTCGGGTTGTCGCCCATCACCGCCCTCCATTGCGCCTGGGTGATCTCCGAGCGGGTCACGTACAGGCCGTCGACGGTCACCTCGTGCGGCGTCTCGTCGTCCTTTCGGCCGCGCTCGTCGACCGGGGACCCCATCACGAAGGTGCGCCCTTCGACCCAGCGGAGCACGAGTCCGGTCGGCGTGGTGAGCTCAGTCGGTGGCCTTTCTTCAGGTTATGCGGACATGGTGCGCGATCTGGCTCGCCACGGCGGCTACGGGGTGTGGCTTGAGGGCCGGCTGGGTGCCCGATCGCTACCGCGCGACCCCCGAGAAGGTGGCCGAGAGCCCGTTCGGGGCCTGGGTGGCGGTGTACGACGCGACCCCGGGTTCGGGGCTCCTGGTGGTCGGAGAGCTGATCGCCACGACCCCGATCACCGTCGTCCTGCTCGAGGATGACGGCACGGTCGCCGAGCTCGCGTGGGCGGGGATCCGGCACGTGCGCGTGTACCGGGGCGACACCCGCGACATCGTCGGCGGCGCGACCATGAGCTCGATGATGTCGCTCGGCCTCCTGGCCCCTGCGGCGTGGACGGCGGCCTGGCGCTCCGGCGTCGGCCGGCGGCGACCGGTGCGCGAGCTCGACGCGCTGAACCGGTATGCGCGGTTCCCGCAGGGCCTCCCGGAGGGTCTGGCCCTCGACACCCTGCTTCCGTGGTCCTCGACACACCACGCGGTGGGCCGAGGACCGGCCCGACGCCGTCAAGTTCTCCGCCACCTTCGGCTACGACGCGAAGGCCGGCGTGCTGCGCGAGGTCCACGCGCCGGACGGCTCCCTGGTCCCGCCGGCCATCCAGATCTTCCTCACGGAGGGATCGTACGTGGGCGAGGGCCTGCCAGAGGACCGGTTCTGCCGGGTGGACCTCGAGCTCGGCGACGCACGCTCGCGCACGACCTCCGATACGCAGGGCACGTTCGTGGCGTTCACGCGCGACCCGAGCGCGGAGACCGGCTTCAACTGTCAGTACTTCGGGCTGTCGAAGGGGGATCTGGGGTTCGGCGGCGACCCCGTCCGCCGGTTCACGGGCGAGGCCGAGCCCTGGGTCGCCGTGGGTCCCGCGCACGTCGGCATGGTCGACGAGTGGCTCGGAGGGGACGGGTCGATGGTGCTCGGGGGCCGGATCAGCATCCCCCCCGACTTCCTCGTGGACGGCGAGCCCCTCGGGTATGTCGACGAGGTCCTCACGCTCGGCTGGGCGGTCGAG
>CAYMSU010000604.1:0-3496 GCA_964393165.1 uncultured Enterobacteriaceae bacterium | reverse complement strand
GAGGGGCCGCTCCTCGACCGCTTCGCCCGGCAGCACACCTACCTGCGGGTGAGCGTGACGGACCGCTGCAACTACCGCTGCGTCTACTGCATGCCGGCCGAGGGTCTGGACTGGATGGCCCGGGAGCACATCCTCACCTACGAGGAGATCGCCCGCCTGGTGTCGGTCTTCCAGCGGCTCGGCGTGCGCCGCGTGCGGCTCACCGGCGGTGAGCCCACCATCCGCAGGGACATCCAGGAGCTCGTGGCCGCCCTGGGCGCCCTCGGCCTCGACGACCTGGCCATGACCACCAACGGCCACGTCTTCGCCAGGAAGGCGGCCGGGCTGGCGGCGGCGGGCCTCAAGCGCATCAACGTGTCGCTGGACGCCGTCGACGCCGACATCTTCCGCACCGTGACCCGGGGCGGCGACCTCGTCCGCGTCCTGGCGGCCATCGACGCCGCCATCGAGCACGGGCTCACGCCGGTCAAGGTCAACGGCGTCATCGTCTGCGGGGTGAACGAGGGCCAGGTGGTCGACATGGTCGAGCACTTCCGCCCCCTCGCCGAGCACGTCCGGGTGCGGTTCATCGAGTACATGCCCTTCGGGGGGGTCTCGGACCAGAAGCGCCACGTGCCCGCCGCCGAGATGCGCCGCATGCTCGCCGACCGGGGCTACACCCTCACGCCCATCGGGCGCGGCCTCGGCGGCCCCTCGGTCGACTGGCGCATCGAGGAGACCGGCCAGCGCATCGGCTTCATCTCGCCCATCACCGAGCACTTCTGCGAGGCCTGCGACCGCCTGCGCCTGCAGGCCGACGGCCACCTGCGCACGTGCCTGTCGCGCGAGGCGCTGCCGAGCCTGCGGGATCTGCTGCGCGGGGGGATGAGCGACGCCGAGCTGGAGGCCCACCTCCGCGAGCGGGTCTGGGCCAAGGTGGCGGGCCACGAGGCGCACCTCGACGGCGACTTCCGGGCCTTCGAGGGCGCGATGACCTCGATCGGCGGGTGAGGCTGCGGCTCAGCCCCGGATGACGACGAGCCGACCGCTCGGGTCCCGCTGGTGGGGGGCCTCCGGGAACGTGCGGGCCTCGCCGGTCACCACGTGGCGGGCCCCGAGGGCGGCCACCGCCGCGTCGAGCACGTCGTCGGGGGGCGCGCCCCCGGCCTCGCCGAGGGCCTCCGGGAGGATCACGCCTGCGGCGGCGAGCAGCTGGCGCCGGGCGTGCTGCCCGTTCCAGCTCTTCTTGGGCGCGAGGGGGGCGCCTGCCAGCCGCGCGAACACGAGCTCGGGGTGCACCTCGTGCACGCGCGGGTCCGAGGCCACCGCCGCCGCGTCCTCGATGCGCTCCTTGAGCAGGTAGGCCTGCTTCGTGAGGCCCACCCCGAGCACCTCCCGCTGCACGCGGTGGGCCTCGGCGTAGGTCGGCTGGGCGAGCGCCGCCGCGCACGGGGCCGAGAACACCGTGGCGCCGCGCCCGGGGAGCGCCCGGCGCGCCGCGGCGTCGGCCTCGCGCGGGGCGTCGAGCAGGCCGATCGGGATGTCGATGCCGTACGCCGCGGCCTCGGGCCAGCGGGCCAGCGCCTCGCGCGCCGAGGGCAGGCGGGCGACCTCGACCGCGCCCGGGTGCAGGGCCACGACGAGCCAGCCCCCGCGCGTGGCGTCGAGCCCGACGGTGTGCACGCCTAGACCAGGTTGCGAGCCAGGCACCGCCCGCTATCGCCACGAACGTGGCGGTGACGAACGCGGTACCGACGACGGTCTCTGTGCGCGCTTCTTGCCTTCGAACAACATGTCCAGCTCTTCCGCGAGCACGGGCCAGCGACCGACTTCCCGAGGGCGCCCACGCTCGCGCATGAACGCCACCCGGACCTGATCGAACGGCACCACAGGGGGCATCCCACGAGCGACTCGTGAAGCTTCTGCTGCTGCCACTCCGGCGATCCTGCCGCTGGCTCGGGCCACCGCGCCCTGTCGGCACTCGCGGCGGTCTCCGACGTCGGCGGCGAGGGTCTGGTAGGCCAAGCGAGGATCGCGGCCAACACGATGGCGGACAGCGCAGCGGCTCGTCGCCACGCCGACTTGGTCGGGCCACGGTCAGCGTCTCCGCCGCTCCTCTCTGACATAGGACTCGTCGGAGCGACAGGCCCCGCTTGACCGTCACGACCGTGGTCATCGAGGTTCACGCGCGGAGCGCCCGGGTGAGCCAGCGATCCAGGGCGTTGGCGAAGCGGCGCTTGTCGCGCTCACCGTACGGCGGCGGCCCGCCCATGAGCTCCCCCGACAGCCGGATCTCCTCGCGCCGATCCCGCGCCGCGAGCCGGGCCCGGGCGTTGCTCTCGTCGATGACCTCCCCGCGGATGTCGATCACGTCGGCCCCGCGCTCCACCGCCGCGGCAGCGAGCGGCACGTCCTGGGTGATCACGAGATCGCCCGGCTCCGCCTGCTCCTCGATCAGCTCGTCGGCCACGTCGAACCCCTTGCCCACGACCACGCAGGTGACGTGGGGGAGGTGCCGGGGCACCGCGATCGTCTGGTTGGCGACGAGCACCACCTCGACGCCCGTGCGCTCGGCGGCGCGGAACAGCACCTGCTTGACCGCGCGGGGGGCGGCGTCGGCGTCGACCCAGATCTTCAAGGGGAGGTCCCTCCAGCCCTTCCTACGTACAGCGCGACGGTCGCGCCCGCGAGCACGGCGGTGCCCGCGTAGCGCGCCGCCGGCGCCTCCGCCGAGGTCGACGTGCGCGGCAGGATGCGCAGGACCTCGGCGAACGCGTCGACCCCGAGCGCCGCCCGGGGCTCGCCCGGGCGACGCGGAGAGGCAGGCCCCGCCCCCACACCGAGGGTGGACCCCACCCGGGTACCCTCGGGCGAGGACGGGGCAAGCGTGCGAGCCGGCGCGGCGGGCTGCGGCAGCCCGTCGACGAATCCTCCGACCCGCCAGGTGAGTGGACCCATCCGACCCTCGAGGCCCCCGTGCAGGGCCAGGGTGTCGCGCCACTCGTTGCGCTGGACGACGTCGTCGGACGCCGCCAGCTCGAAGGTGGTCGCCTCGTTGTGCGACCACCGGGTGTAGACCACGTCGACCAGGCCGCGCAGCCCCGGTGAGCCCACCGCGAGCCCGAGCGCGGCGCGATCCGGGAGCACGAGGCGGCTGCGCGCCGCCTGATCCGGCAGGGTGGCCGCAAACTCCACGGGAACGTCGAAGTCGGCGCCTCCCCGCAGCCGCACGGCGGTGGCCGACTTGTAGGTGAGCCCGACGGCGACGTGCTCGGAGACGTCGACGAAGGCGGCGAGATGCCCGCCCACCCCCCGGCCGCGGACCGCGAGCGTGACCTGCCCCTCGGCGTCGACGTGGTCGGTGGCGCGGGCCACCGTGAGGCTGCCCACATCGACGTGCAGCCCGCCCGCGAGGCGCAGCCGCCCCCGCTGCCCGCCGACGAACAGCGCGCCCCGCACGAAGCGCGGCGCCGACGAGACCGACCTTGCTCGCGTCCTCGGGGACCAGGCTCAAGAG
>CAYMSU010000603.1:0-3496 GCA_964393165.1 uncultured Enterobacteriaceae bacterium | reverse complement strand
TTAACTGATGAATCTTCGCAAACACTTCACGAATGCGAGGCAAAAGAGTATTGGCGACGCCCTGCTCGCACTGCTCCTCGAGGACCCGCATGTACAGGTCGATGTCGAGATCCTCTACGCGGCCATCCACCCGCTCCAGGCACTCGTAGATGGGCACTGTGCCGATCGGCACGGGGCTGTGGCGGAGGATCGCCTCCCTCGTCTGCGGAATGTCGGGCCCGGTGGACAGATCCATCACCGTGTCGGCCCCCCAGCGGGCGGCCCACCGGAGCTTCTCGACCTCCTCCTCGATGGAGGCGCGCACGCGGCTGTTCCCGATGTTGGCGTTGACCTTCACCCGGAAGTTGCGACCGATGATCGTGGGCTCGAGCTCGACGTGGCGCTTGTTGGCGGGAATGATCGCGCGGCCCCTCGCGATCTCGTCGCGCACGAAGTCGGGCGCGACGCCCTCGCGAATCGCCACGAACTGCATCTCCTCGGTGATCACCCCCTTGCGGGCGTAGTGGAGCTGGGTGCAGCAGGCTTCGTGCTCGCGGGGCGTGACCCACGCGGCGCGGCGGGCGGGCAAGCCCTCGCCGGCGGCGCGCCCCTGGGGACCGGAGGTGTCGGGCAGGCGCACGCACTCGCCGGTGGACAGTGGAATCTCGCGGAACGGCACGGCCAGATCGCCGACGGCGACCTTGCGGCACAGGCCGCCGTTGAACATCTCGGACATGGTGTCTCCCTGGCCTGCTTCCCTCCGCCGGTATGAGCCGGATCAGGTTCGCGGTGTGATCTCAGGCCTTCGGCGCATTCCGTCGGCCACCCGCAGCAGGCCCCGGCCGGATATCACACGGTGCCGCCCGAAGCTGGAGGTTCCCCCATGGCAGAGTCGACCCCCGCCGGAGGCACCCACGCGACGGTCCCCGACGCCCGCAACGCCGAGGTCCTGGTCTACGTGAACGGGGAGATCAAGCCTCGGCCCGAGGCGACCGTGAGCGTGCTCGACGCTGGGTTCCTGCTCGGCGACGGGGTGTGGGAGGCGATGCGGGTGCACCGCGGGCGGCCGGTGTTCCTCGCCGAGCACCTCGACCGGCTGTTCGAGGGGCTCGCGGCCCTCGATCTGGATCCCGGCCTCGATCGCGCGGGGCTCACCCGGGCGATCGACCACACGCTCCGGGCGAACGACATGCAGGACGACGTGCACCTGCGCCTGATGATCACCCGCGGCCTCAAGCACACGCCGTTCCAGGGCCGAAGCGCGGACGTGGGGCGGGCCACGATCGTGATCCTGGCAGAGTTCAAGCCGCCCGCCCCGGAGCTGCAGACGCGCGGGCTCACGCTGTTCACGGTCCACGTGCGGCGCGGCCGGCCCGACGTGCAGGATCCGGGGTGGAACAGCCACAGCAAGCTCAACTGCGTGACCGCCGCGATCCAGGCCGAGAAGGCGGGGGCCGACGAGGCGCTGATGCTCGACCCGCAGGGGTTCGTGGCGACGTGCAACTCCACGCACTTCTTCGTGGTCCGCTCCGGAGCGCTGTGGACGAGCCGGCCGCTGTACCTGCTCGAGGGCATCACGCGAGCGAAGGTCCTGCAGGTGGCCCGGGCCGCAGGCATCGAGACGCACGAGCGGGACTTCGCCCTGCGCAAGGTCTACAGCGCGGACGAGGCGTTCTGCACGGGCACGTTCGGAGGGCTGATGCCGGTGACCCAGGTCGACGGGCGCACGATCGGCGCGGGCGCGCGGGGCCCGGTCACGCAGGAGCTCCAGGCGCGCTACGCGGCGCTCGTGGCCGCGGACGTGGCGGGCCGCTGATCCTCCCCAGAGTCAGTCGGGGCGCCCAGGCCAGAACTCACCCTCCACACCGAAGATCGGCAGGATCGGCAGACCGAACCCGTACGAGGGCAGGCTCTCCCCGAACCCCGTGATCACGGGCTCGACCACTCGCCGGTTGTAGACGTTCTGGACGTCGAGGAAGGCCTGGAGCCGCCACTTGCGGAACGTCACTGTGCGGGCGACCCGAAGATCGAGGCTGTGGAAGGGCCGCAGCCGCTCCTGGGCTGCGGGGAGCCCGAGCGGGACCTGCTGCTGAAGGAGGATGTCGTAGGCCTGGACCGGCAGGTACACGCCCTCGGCGAGCAGGCGGGGGAACCCCGAGCCGTAGCGGAAGCGCGCCCCGAGCGTCCAGTCGCGCGGCAGGTCCTGCGACAGGCGCACCTCGAGCCGGTGGGGCTGGTCGAAGCTCCAGGGACGGGCCGGCGCGGTCCGCCCGTCCTCGGTGCGCAGCGACCGCACGTACTGGTAGACGACGGCGGCCTCGAGCTGCCCCACGCGGGCGAGCCACGACGTCTCGAGCCCCCACGCCGAGCCCGCCCCGAGCCCCACGCTCCCGTCGAGCTCGATGCCGCCGAGGCCCTCGGAGCGCCGCTGGAAGGCCGCGACGTCGACCTTCAGGCCCCGCCGGCCCAGTGTGAGCCCCGCGCTCGCCTGCGACGCCCGCTCGAGGTCCAGGTAGACGCCCTCGGACAGCCCGAGCAGGAGCTCCAGCGGCGGCGGCTGGTGCAGGTGCGCGGCCTCGGTGTAGACCTCGAGCAGCGGGTGGGGACGCCACCGCAGCCCGCCGCGCACCGACGGCGCCGCCCTCGGCTGGTGCTCGCCCGTGAACAGGGTCTCGAGGCGAGCCTCCGACCACACCGTGACCGGATCGCCCATCGACAGGCCGGCGTAGGGGTCGAGCGTCCACGCCACAGCCTGACGCGCCTGGAGCTCCCGAGTCGCCCCGAAGGCTCGCCGCTGGCCCTCGAGGCCGACGTAGCCCCCGCCCTCGCCGAGCCGGCCGCGGTGCTCGAGCCGGAAGCCGGGGTACAGCTCGTCGATCTGCTGGTCGTCGATCGCGCCGGTGAGTGCTCGGCGCGTCCACGCGAGCCATGCCCGCAGATCCGTGCCCTTGCCGAGGTGCAGCCGCCCCTGGATCTGGGTGGCCCGCTGCGTGATCTCGACCAGGGCCACCGTGTTGGGCCCGGCCTGCACGCTGCTCACCGACGGCGCGCTCGCGCGGTCGGCGAAGCTCAGCACGGTCAGGGAGTGCTTGCCGAGGTCCAGTCGCGCCTGCACATCCCAGAAGCGCGGCGCGATCTCCGCCCCTTCCTCGCCGACGGCGAGCGACAGGAGGCCGTCGAGGTAGGACCGCCGGGCGGCCAGCGCGATCCCGCCCTCGCCGCCGGCGAGCGGCGCCTCGGCGAACGCATGGGCGAACACCAGGTTCACGCCACCCACCGCCCGGAGCCGGTCGCCGATCCGGCGGGGCACGAGGTCGACCGCCCCGCTGGTCGCGGCGCCGTAGCGGGCGGGGAAGGCGCCCGGCCAGAAGTTCACGGCCTCGATCATCTCCGGATGGAGCACGCTCGTGAAGCCCCCGAGGTGGTACACGAGAGGGATCCGCACGCCGTCCAGGAACAGCCCCACCTCGTCGAAGTCCCCGCCCCGCACGAGCAGCCACCCGGCGTCGTCGGGGGA
>CAYMSU010000602.1:0-3499 GCA_964393165.1 uncultured Enterobacteriaceae bacterium | reverse complement strand
TCGACTCATGTGAAGCACCTGGTTATGTGGAGCTGAGCCTGCAATGCCGCATGATCCCTAGGGTCCGACGGTCACGACTCCACATAATCCGGGTCAGTAGCATCGAGACCGCGCCCGTCGTGGCGCTCACCAAAAGGAGGTCTCGATGCTCAGCGAGCTTCTTCCGCGGGCCCACGCCCGGTATGCGGCCCTGCCGATCCTGGGGCCCCACCTCGACGCCTTCGTGGCTTGGCTGTTCAGGCAGGGCTATCCCCGGATACCTGTTGAGCGGCGCGTCTATGCTGCAAGAGGCTTCGACGAATTGCTCCAGCGGGACGGCGTGCGTCAGCCGCAGGATCTCACGGCGACCGAGTTGCTGTCCTACGTTCCGGTGGCGCCGCACTCGCACCCCCTCCTATACCGCGCTGCCCTCATCCGTTCGCTCGTTCAGTACTTCGAGGAGCAGGGGGCGCTGGCTCCGCAGCCTGCTACGCCAGCGGAGACGCTGCTCGCCTCGTACCAGGGATACCTCGAAAGCGTGCGGGGCCTGTCGATCAGCACATGCGCGCACCACATCGCTACGGCGCGCGAGTTGCTTGACCTGATCCACCACCATGATGAGACCGACCGCATCCGTCGCGTCGACCAGCGTGACATCGAGAGGTTCCTTCAGATGGTCGGCGGGCGACTCAGCCGCGGTAGCCTCCAGCACGTCATCGGCTACCTCCGCTCCTTCCTCCACTTCCTCGTCGCGCACGGCTGGCTCCCCGGGAATCTCGCGATCCAGATCGACACGCCGCGCGTCTACCGTGGCGAGCGGCTCCCCCAGTCTCTCCCGTGGAAAACGGTCCGGGCGCTGCTGAGCTCCGTCGACCGCTCGACACCCAAGGGACGGCGTGACTACGCCATGCTCCTGCTCGTCGCCACGTACGGCCTGCGTGCGGGCGAGGTCGCATCGTTGACCTTGGATGACATCGATTGGCGCGCTGGTCATCTGCGGGTGTCGCGCTCCAAGACCGACGTGCTCCTCACTCTCCCGCTGACGGAAGAGGTCGGTGCAGCCCTGCTCGACTACCTGCGACACGGCCGTCCGGCGTTGAGTCACCGTGAGATCTTTCTCCGCGTGCTTGCTCCCCCCGGCCCCCTCGGCCGCTCGGCGATGGCCGGCGTGTTCCAGGCATGGGTGCGGCACAGCGGTCTCCCGATCCCCTTCCAGGGGGCGCACTGCCTGCGACACTCCCTCGCGGTGCACCTGCTGCGGCAGGGCACCCCCCTCAAGACGATCGGCGATCTGCTCGGACATCGAAGCGCCGAGAGCACCTGTGTCTACCTTCGACTTCACGTCGAGGACCTTCGGGAGGTGGCCCTGGATCTCCCCGTGGCCGCGGGCGGCGTGGAGGCAGGCCAATGAGTGCGCTGGAGACCTTCGCGTCGCACCTCGGTCCGTACATCACCCGCTACCTCGCGCTGAAGCGAGCCCTCGGGCGGCGCTATGCGAACGAGCGCGACATCTTCATGCACCTCGACCGCTTCCTCGCTACCAATGCACACGAGGAGCGAGATCTCAGCCCCGAGACGTTTGCTCGCTGGTGCGCCACGCTCACCCATCTCAAGCCGGGCGTCCGGCGCGGCCGGATGCGGGTCGTGCGCAATCTCTGCCTCTTCCGGCAGAGAAGCGACCCCAGGTGTTTCGTTCCCGACCCGAGCGGGTTCCCGCAGCCGCATCCAGCCTATCGACCATACTGCTTCACCGAGCAGGACATCGTCGCGCTCCTGCGTGCCACCGACGACCTCGGTCCGCATTCGCGCTCGCCTCTCCGCGGCGAGGTATTGCGCTTGGCCGTCGTCCTGCTCTTCACGGCGGGCCTGCGGCGCGGGGAGCTTGTGCGCCTGACACTCGGTGACTACGACCCCGCCGAACAGACCCTCCAGATCCGGGCCACGAAGTTCCACAAGTCGCGGCTGGTGCCCCTGTCCCCTGACGCCGCCCGCGAGATGGAAACCTATCTCTGCGCACGTCGCCGGCTGCCGCACGCCGCCGACGCCCCGTTGCTCTGCAGCCGACGACACGGCCTGCGGTCCTATACCGGTGAAGGACTGTGCCGGGCACTCTCTCGCCTGTTCCGACGCGCTGGCGTGCTCACGCCAGAAGGCCGCCCACCCCGCGTCCACGACATGCGCCACAGCTTTGCCCTGACCGCCCTGCGTCGGTGGTATCGGGCGGGGCTCGATGTGCAGACGAAGCTGCCCGCCCTCGCGGCCTACATGGGGCACGTTTCCATCGCCTCGACGCAGTACTACTTGGCCTACTTCGAGCCCTTTGCTGAGGCGGCCAGTGAGCGTTTCGCCCTCCACTGCGAAAGCGTCCTCACCTCCAGCACCGTCGATGTGGGGGCCCCATGAAGACGACGTTCCCAAACACGCTGGCCCGCACTCTGCGCGCCTTCTTCACCGACTACCTGCCACGCATCCGTGGGGCGAGCCCGCACACCGTCTGCAGCTACCGCGACGCGCTGGTGCTCTTCCTGCGCTACCTGGCCCTTCGGCACGGGCGCCCCGTGGTCGAGCTCGATCTCCCCGACCTCGATGTGCCCAGTCTGATCGCGTTTCTGGACCACTTGGAGCAGGACCGCGGCAACAGCGCGGTCACGCGCAATGCCCGCCTGGCGGCAATCCACGCCTTCGCCCGGTTCGTAGCCACGCAGCACCCCGACTCCATCGAGGCGTGCCAGCGTCTGCTCGCCGTGCCATTCAAGCGCGCTCGCGTCCGCCCGGTCGAATACCTCGACACCGAGGAATTCCATGCGCTGCTCGCGGCCACAGACCGCCACACGGCCGACGGCCGGCGGGACCATGCGCTTCTGCTCACCCTCTTCAACACGGGAGCCCGCGTGCAAGAGCTCCTCGATCTACGGCCCATCGATCTGCAGTTCGAGCGCCCCCACCAGGTCCGGCTCCGAGGAAAGGGCCGCAAGGAGCGGCTCTGTCCGATCTGGGGCCAAACGATCGACGCGCTTCGGTGCCTGATCGTGGACACCGGGCTTGATGAAGACTCCTCCGAGCGGATCTTCCGAAACCACCGAGGCGAGCCCCTCACTCGATTCGGGGTCCGCTACATTCTGCGGAAGTACGCAGCCCGGGCGGAGGCGTCCGCCCCCACCATGGCGCGTAAGCGCATGCACCCTCACATGATGCGTCACACCACGGCCGTCCACCTCCTCCAAGCCGGCGTCGATCTCGTCTCGATCAGCCACTGGCTCGGTCATGCCAGCGTCGAGACGACGAACCGGTGCACCGCCGTCGACCTCGAAGCGAAGCGCGCCGCACTCGCGAAGGCACGCCCCATCGAGGACACAGACCCCGCGCTGCCGACGTGGCGCTCCGACGCCTCCGTCCTCGACTGGCTCGAATCGCTGTGAGTCGCGCTCGCGGTTATGTGGAGCCACTGGCGAAGAAGTCGTGTGATCCCTGATCGTTGCCGCGTCAACTCCACATAACCAGGTACTTCACATGAATCGAG
>CAYMSU010000601.1:3235-3509 GCA_964393165.1 uncultured Enterobacteriaceae bacterium | reverse complement strand
CCGGAGATGGAAGGCGAAGAGCGCTCGATCTGGCTGGCCGGCGACGTCCTCGCCAAGGTCGCGGCGCGTGAGCAGGCGGTGCGAGGCGACACCTGCCTCGTCAAGGCGCTGCAGTGGGGGCCGTGGGCCGGCGGCATGGTCACGCCGCAGCTCAAGGCCCACTTCGAGGCCCTCGGCGTCCCCCTGATCGGCCGTCGCGCTTGACGTAAAGGCCGTTTGGATAGCGCATGCCGGCTCGCTTTGCCAGTGCGTTGCCCAGGCGGCGAGTGAACCC
>CAYMSU010000601.1:0-3225 GCA_964393165.1 uncultured Enterobacteriaceae bacterium | reverse complement strand
GTCCCCCTGATCGGGCTCGACGCGGGGGCGCAGATGTTGGTCGACGAGCTCGCGGATCGCTCGGGCGACGTCGAGGTGGTGCTCGGCGGCGAGCCGCGCATGCAGCCCCTCGCCGGCGGCCCCGACGACGACGCGGTGACGCTGCGCCTGCGCACGGACCGGCGCTCACACCCCTATCTCGCCGACCACAGCGTCAACGGCGTGCCGGTGGTCCCCATCGTGATGGTGCTCGAGTGGTTCGCCCGCGCCGCCGCGGCCGTCCGTCCGGATCTCGCGCTCGAGGGCCTCCGGGAGATCAAGGTGCTGCGGGGAATCCCGCTGCACGGCTTCCACAACGGCGGCGACTGGTTGGACATCCACGTGCGGGAGGTCTCGAACGGCACCGGCGCCACGCTGGCGCTGGAGCTGCGCGATCCCAAGGGCGTGCTCCACTACTCGGCGAAGGCCGAGGTGGTGCCCGTGCGCCCGCCGGCCCCCGCGCAGCCGGAGGCGCCCGCGCTCTCCCCGGCTCCCGAGGGAGAGACCGTGTACGACGGCACGGTGCTGTTCCACGGCGAGACGTTCCAGGTCATCCGGTCGCTCGACGGTGCGTCCGACGAGGGCATCGCCGCCACGCTCGACAGCACCGCCGACGTAGGCTGGGCCGACGAGCCGTGGCGCACCGACCCCGCCGCGCTCGACGGAGGCCTGCAGCTCGCCCTGCTGTTCGGCAAGCGAGTGCTCGGCGGTGCCTCGCTGCCCATGAGCGTAGACGAGGTCCGCACGTTCCGCGACGGGCCGACCCGAGGGCCCCTCCGCGCGGTGCTCCGAGGAGAGGCCCGAGGGAGCGACAAGACCGTCTCCGACATCGTGTTCCTCGACGCCTCGGGCGCCGTCGTCCACGAGATCCGCGGGGTGCAGGCCATCCTTCGCCCCGACGCGTAGGTCATCATGTTCGAACCCGTCGCCATCGTCGGCCGAAGCTGTGTGCTGCCCGGCGCCTCCACCCCCGAGGCGCTGTGGGACGCGGTGGCTGCCGGCCGTGACCTGCTCACGACGGTGCCCCCGAATCGCTGGGGCATCTCCCCCGAGCGGGTCCTCACGCCCGACCCCAAGCGGAGCGACGACCGCGCGTGGTCCGATCGCGGCGGGTATGTCGAGGGCTTCGACGAGGCGTTTCGTGCCCACCTGGCGACGGACCCGTTCCCCCGGCCAGCCGAGGACCTGCTCGCGCTCGACCCCCTGTTCCACTGGGTGCTCCACACCGGCCGGGAGGCGCTGCGGCAAGCCGGCCACGAGGGCGCCTCCGCGCGGGTGAGCGCCTCCGCGAGGGTGAGCGCGATCCTGGGCAACCTGTCGTTCCCCTCCCGAGGGATGGCCGGCTTCGCGGAGGAGGTGTGGCTCGGCCGCCGCCACCCGCGCTCCGCGGGCGCGGACCGAGCGGATCCGCGGAACCGGTTCATGAGCGGCCTGCCCGTGCTGATGCTCGCGGAGCAGCTGGGCATCGGCGGGCCCTCGTTCGCGCTCGACGCGGCGTGTGCCTCGAGCCTCTACGCAATCAAGCTCGCCTGCGATCAGCTCCACGATCGCCAGGTCGATCTCGCGCTGGCCGGCGCGGTGTGCCGCAGCGACGACCTGTTCATCCACGTGGGGTTCTGCGCGCTCGACGCGATGAGCCGCACCGGCCAGTCGCGGCCGTTCCACGCCCAGGCCGACGGCCTCGTGCCCGCCGAGGGGTGCGTGGTCCTCGCGCTCAAGCGCCTCGACGACGCCGTGACGGCCGGGGACCGGGTGTACGGTGTGATCCGCGGGATCGGGCTGTCGAACGACGGGCGCGGGCGAGGGCTGCTCGCTCCCGACAGCGGGGGCCAGGCGCGGGCGCTTCGCGCGGCCTGGGACCACGCGGGGATCGACAAGACGCGCCTGTCGCTGCTCGAGGGCCACGCCACGGGAACCCCCGTCGGCGATGCGGCCGAGATCCGCACGCTGTGCGAGGTGCTCGCGCCCCCCGCGGGGGCCCCGCCGCTGCCCGTGGGCTCGCTCAAGTCGAACCTCGGTCACCTGATCACCGCCGCGGGCGCGGCCGCCGTGCTCAAGGTCCTCGGCGCGTTCGCGGCGGGAGTCCGGCCTCCCACCCTGCACGTCGACGAGCCCTCGCCGGCGCTCGCGGGCAGGCCTCTGCGGCTGCTCACCGAGCCCGAGCCCTGGCCGTCGGACGCCCCGCGGGTGGCCGCGATCGACGCGTTCGGGTTCGGGGGCAACAACGCGCACCTCATCCTCGAGGAGCACGACCCCGCGGCGGCGAGCCCGAGCGTGGCGGCCGTCCCGGTGCCTCGCGCGGAGATCGCAGTCGTCGGCATCGGGGTCCGCGGACCGGGCCTCGACAGTGCCGCCGACCTGCTCGAGGCGATGGTCGGGGGCGCGTCCCACCTCACCCCGGGCAGTCCGGCCCGTGGCCGGCGAGAGGCGGTGGAGCTCCCGCTCACGGAGCTGCGGTTCCCGCCGCGCGACCTGGAGCAGACGCTCGCCCAGCAGCTGCTCGCGCTGGCCGCGGCGATGGAAGCGGTCGACGGCGCGGCGCTGCCCCGCGAGCGAACCGCGATCCTGCTGGGAAGCCAGTCCGACCCCGAGGTCTGTCGCTACGGGGCGCGCTGGCGTCTCGCCGAGTGGTTCGCGGACCGGGATCCAGCCTGGGTGGCGGCCGCCCGCGACGCGATCGTGCCGGTGCTGTCGTCGGCGGGGGTCGTGGGGCGCATGCCGAACATCCCCGCGAACCGCATCAGCTCGCAGCTCGACGTGGGCGGGCCCGGCTTCACGGTCGCCGCCGAGGAGCAGAGCGGCCTGGTCGCGCTGCAGGTCGCGATGCGGCTGCTCCGCTCGGGCGAGGTCGACGAGGCGCTGGCGGGGGCCGTGGACCTGTCCGCGGAGCCCGTCCACGAGGCCGCCGCGGCCGCGGTCCTCGGCCCGGTCACGGGCGGCGACGCCGCGGTGGTGTTCCGCCTCAAGCGGCTCGACGACGCTCGGAAGGCAGGCGACCGGGTGTGGGCCACGCTGTCGGAGCAGGGGGAGGCCACCCTGCGGCTGGGCGCGTCCCAGGACGTGGACCTCGGTCCGCGCCTGGGGCGGGCGCACGCTGCGGACGCCCTCGTGCACGTGGCCGCGGGCGTCCTCGCGTGCGCCACGGGCCAGCGGCCCGCGGCCGAGGGCCCGGCCGCACCCTGGGCCGGCCCCCGGGTCGCCGAGGTC
>CAYMSU010000600.1:0-3509 GCA_964393165.1 uncultured Enterobacteriaceae bacterium | reverse complement strand
CGCCACGACGTGCCCGGTGGGGTGGTGCACCACCACCGCCGCCGACTGTGCCCAGGGCTCCTCGTCGAGGCGCACCTCGTTGCCCAGCACGGTCAGGTCCATGGACGCCGGCGTCATTCCCTCGGGGAGGATCCGGCACACCTGGAGGATCTCGCCGCCGCGGATCTGAAAGCGGAGGGGGCGCTTCTTGCCCTCGCGCTCGTCGAACACGAGCCGCTGGTGGTCCTCCTTACGCAGCGAGAACGACAGCGCCCCGGCCCTGAGCTGACCGAGGTCGCCGCTGGCGGGGACCTGCGCGGGAAAGCAGTGCTCCTTGGAGAACGGCGGCCGGCGGCCCTCCCGCGCGCGGATCACGCGCAGGCCCTGGCGCTGCTGGTGGGCCTCGGCGGCCTCGCGCGTGGAGGTCACCGCGGTCTGCTGGACCTTGGCGTTGTAGGGCGTGTAGACCGTGAGGCCCGCCTCGACCGCCTTCTGCCCGAACAGGCGCTGGACCTCCCGGCGCACCACCGTGATGTACGCGGTGACGGGCCCCCGGTCGGCGCCGCGGTTGCCCGGTGACAGCTCGAGCTCGTAGTCGTTCCACTCGTGGTCCGCCGCGAGCCAGCCCTCCTCGACCATCGCGCGGAGCACGAGGCGACGACGCCGGAGCGCCTCCTTCGGGTTGGTGCGGGGGGAGTACCGGGAGGGGGCCGGAATCAGCGCGGCGATGGTCGCCGCCTCCGCCACGTTGAGGTCCTTCGCGTTCTTGTCGAAGTAGTCCCGGGCGGCCGCCTCGACGCCGTAGTTGCCGGACCCGAGGTAGATGAGGTCGAGGTAGAGGTTGAGGATCTCGGGCTTCGCGAGCTTGCGCTCCATGCGGTAGGCGAGGACCGCCTCCTGCGCCTTGCGGGCGAGCGACTTCTCGGGTGTGAGCAGGATGTTCTTGACCAGCTGCTGGGTGAGGGTGGAGCCGCCCTCCACGGCCCGACCGGCGCGAAGGTTGACCATCACCGCGCGCAGGATCCCGAGTGCATCGACGCCCGGGTGGTCGAAGAACCGACGATCCTCGGCGGCCACGAACGCGCGCCAGACGTGCTCGGGCAGCTCGTCGACGTGGACCGGGTACCGCCGCTCGACGTAGAACGTGTCGAGCACCTCACCGTCGAGATCCTTGATCTGGCAGGCGGTCTTGGGTCGGTACTCCCGGAGCGACGCGAGGTCGACCTCGGGCATGCCCTCGAGGAGCGCGTTGAACGCGCTGACGGCCGACGTCACGGCGAGGAGCAGGATCAGCACGAGCGCGAGCCCGAGCCAGCGGAGCCAGGTCACCGGACCTCCAGCGGTTCAGCGGCTCGCCACTGCTGGCGAGCGACGGCGGCGCGGCGGCGGTCGCCGAGCGCATCGAGCGCGTCGGCGCGCAGCGCGAGCGCCTCGGGCCACCACGGGCGAAGCCGCAGCGCCGCGTCGGCCTCGGCGAGGGCCTCGGCGGGCGCCCCCCGCTGGTACAGCGAGGTGCCCCGCGCGAGGTGGGCCTCCGGGCTGTGGTCGCCCGCGAGATCGAGCTGGTGGCCGGCGGCGCCCTCGAGGGTGGCCCGCGCGCGAATGCGCTCCGCGACCCGGTCGGAGGCGGCGGCGGCGGCTTCGTCGTAGCGGGCGAGCGCGAGGCCGGCAGTGATGCGCCAGCTGCGCGCTTCCTGTACGGCGCCACGCAGCTCGAGCGCCGGGAGGCGGCGCCACGCGTCGTCCCAGCGCTGGCCCTCGGCGTAGAGCCGCACGAGGCGGCGGACGGGCTCGGGGTCGTCCTCCGCGCGGTCGGTCCAGCGGATGAGCCACGTCTCGTAGTCGTCCATTCGCTGCTCGGCGAGCGCGAGCTCGGCCATGACCTCGGCCACCCGGGGGTCCTTGGGGAACGTGCGATCCGCGCGCAGGGCGAGCTTCCCGGCGTCGTCGAGACGGCCCATGGTGATCCAGGTGTCGAGCCGGAGGGGGACGAGCCGGGGATCGTCGGGGAACCCGAGCCCGTCGACGAGGCTGGCGGCCGCCCGCTTCTTGCCGCGGTCGAGCTCCACCCGCGCGAGGTCCGCGGCAAAGCCCTGGTGGTCGGGGCACAGCTCGTGGGCGAGGCCGAGGGAGTACGCCGCCTGCTCCACGTCGCCCCGCTCGAGGCGGCCCCGACCGGCCACCCACTGCGCGAGGGCCATGTCGGGGTCGAGGTACACGGCTCGCTCGAGGGGATCGTCGGAGCGGTCCCCGGGGACCGTCGGCTCGATCAGGTCGTAGAGGACCGCCGCGCCGCGGCCGGCGATCAGGCTGTGGTAGCTGTCGTCGGACGGAGGCCCGACCAGGCAGGGGAGCGGCGCCTCGGGCACGGGGATGCCGACGGCCTCCATCACCGCGGCCGCGAGCTTGCTGGCCGCGCGCTCGGGCGCCTCGGTGTCGGTGTAGACCGACTGTTCCTCGCAGCCCCCGCGGGGTGCGCAGGTCAGGGTGCGGATGTCGGCCGATCCGGTGGAGCCGGCGACCGACAGGGAGACGCCCCACGGGCCGCTCTCGGTGCTCGGCACCCGCTGCACGGAGGGCGGCGCGGGCGCGTCGGCGACCCGCACGACGACGCCGGGGGAGGCGTGCAGGTGCGCCTCGAGCGTGCGCAGCACGCGGGCCACGGTCTCCGCTTCCCAGCGGAAGGTCTTGCGGATCGCCGGTGGCGTCAGCAACACCTCGATGGGGTCGGACATGCGCTCGACCACCGCCACCGCCTTCTTCTCGCGGTTGGCGGGGGTCACCGCGCACCCGATGACGAGCGCAGAGAGCCACACGTGGCGAGTCCTCCGGGCGGTGCCACCCCGGCACGGCCCCGTTCGAGGACTATCCGGCGGAGCGGCGCCTCGCGATCAGCAGTCCGAGCAGGGGCAGCGCGAGCCACGCGGGCGCCCCGGGGGCTCCCGCGCAGCCGCAGGCCGCGAACGCGCTGGACCCGCTCCCTTCGCCCCCGTCGGCGCCCGTCGGGGTGACCCGGGGCCACGGCGAGCCCCCGACGACGTCGACCTGGGCCGCGTTCAGACCCTCGATCGTCCACGACAGCCAGTCCACGCCGTCCGACGCGTAGACGGCGTAGTAGGCGTCGCCGGGCTCGTGGTTGAGGTCGTCGACCGTCACCTCGCCGCCGAGCACGGGCTCGTCGGCCTGGTACACGAGGGTGCCGTCGTCGGGGCCCTCCGGGAACCGGTCATGGCGCCGCACCACCCGCACCTGCTCGACGGGCTCGTGCTCGGGCTGCGTCCACGACAGCGAGACCCGGATGTCGCCGGTGGTCTCGGCGACGAAGTCGTCGATCCCCAGGCGGTTGTCGGGGGTGGCCGGGGCAAGGATGCAGACGTCGTCGATCGTCCATCCGCCGAACTCGAGGCCCGGGTCGGAGATCAGCTCCCAGCGGATGCGGACCCCGCCCTGGTCGGCGACCCCGCCGGGTTGGACATACCTACGGACATCGCCGCCATCCTCCGCAAGCCCAAGCGATCCGGTCAGGAAAA
>CAYMSU010000599.1:0-3511 GCA_964393165.1 uncultured Enterobacteriaceae bacterium | reverse complement strand
CCGAGGGACGCGACAACGGCCTGTCGGACCGCGTCCACGTCGGTCGTGGTGAGCCACGGCGCGATGGGAAGGGTCCCGCCGTCGAGGGTCGGCCACGCCGCCGGAAGGCTCGGGAGCAGCGACGTGGCGTGCAGAAGGCGGTGGTGCGCCAGGTCCTCCGGCGCCTCCGGATGCCCCCGCCCCTGGGGGGAGACCACACCGCGGACGTCATCGTCGTGGGGGGAGGCGTCGCCGGGTTGGCGGCGGCGCTCGGCCTCCTCGAGCAGCAGCCCGACCTCCGCATCACGCTCATCGAAGCCCAGCACATCGGCTATGGCGCGAGCGGACGCAACGGGGGCGTGTTGATGAGCATGCCCCCGATGGGGTGGATGCTGGAGGATCTGTCCGACGCGGACCGAGTGGCGAACGTGCGCCTGGCGACCGAGATGACGGCCGACCGCCTCCGCAAGCTCGGCACCCTGCTGGAGGAGGAGGGAATCGACGCCGAGTGGACGCCGACCCACCTGCGCGCCGTGGCGCGAAACTTCCTGGAGCCCGCCTGTTGCACACCTACCTGATGGCGACCGAGCGCCTGTCGGACGAGCAGCTACGCCGGATCAGTCCCACGGGGGGGCCCTTCGCAGATTCCTCGTTGTCCTTCATGTACGGCCGCCTGCACGACCACCGCCTGCTGTTCGGCGGCGTCGACCGCAAGACCGGCAACACGCTGGCCGACGACCGGTACGAGCGCTCGTTCCGTCACATCCATCGCACGATGGTGAGGCGCTTTCCGTTCCTCGCCGACGTTCCTCTCGCGGCGGCCTGGGGCGGGGCCGTGCAGCAGAACGGCGCCGAGGCGCCCATCGTGCGGCAGGCCGAGCGGCACCCCAACATCGTGCTGGACATGGGGTACGGAGGCAGCAGCGGCGTGGGTGCCTGCGTGCTGTCGGGGCGGCTGGTGCCGTCGCTGGTGCTCGAGCAGGTAGGCGACCACGATGCCAAGCGGGTCATCTCGTTGCTGGAGCAGACCCGCATTCCCTGGATGGGCCCCGTTCGGGTGGTGACGGGCGTTCTGGGCGCGATGGTGCGGAGCCGCCGGCCGACGTCCATGGGACACGGGCCGTCAGAGGGCCCCGGTGGACTCCGGCCGTGAGCGGGGCGGTGGCCCCGGTCCAGTCGTCAGCGTGTCCGGACGCGGGGGCCCCGGGACCGCTACTCTGAACGCCTCCCCCTTCCGGCCGGCCCCCCGCCCCTCCAGAAGAACGGGTCAGGCGGGTGCCACCGGCCGCAGACCCCGCGCTCGGCAGGTTATTCCTGCGTCATCAGGAGACAGCCATGGCACTGCCGAACCCTGCCGACAAGATCACCCTGCAGGAGTACCTGGAGCTCGAGCAGGCGACTAGTGTGCGACACGAGTGGGTCAATGGCGTCGCGTGTGCCATGTCGGGCGGAACTGCCGAGCATTCCGCGATCAAGCCGAATATCACCGTGTCGTTGGGTTCGCGCCTCAGGGGTGGTCCGTGCCGCGTGGCCGACGGCGATCAGCGTGTGCACGTCCTGGAAACTGGCTCGTCCTTCTACGCTGACCTCATCGTGGTTTGCGGCGGCTGCGTGTTCGCGAGTGACGACGACAACGCGGTGACCAATCCCGTGGTCATTGTCGAGGTCTTGTCGCCGAGCACCGAAGACTACGATCGAGGAACGAAGTTCCAGCACTATCGCCGATGGCGTCATTGCAGGAATATGTTCTCGTCAGCGAGCACGAGCGTCGGGTGGAAGTCCGGAGACGCGTCAACGAGGGCTGGTTGGTGATCGAGCTTACGGAGGGAGAACTTGAGCTCTCTTCCCTCGACATCTCCGTGCCTCTCGGTGAGGTGTACGACCTGGTCGGGGTCCGCGACGAGGCCCGACCAATCGATTGATGGGTCGCCACGGTAGAAGGCCGTGTCTGGCACGTGTTCGACGTCGATCCGACGGTCTCGGCGCTCCGCCATCGCGCCTTGCCTCAGTCCGACGACCTGCCCGATCCGGTCCGGCGGTCGAACGACCTGGCCAGGGGCCGGGTCGGTCGTCGGCCCCTTTAGGGATATATCCCTCCGAGAATCGAGCGGAGCGAGAAGCGAGAACCCAGCCTGTTCGCTGGGTGTAAGGTGGTTGGGGGTTTCTTCACGAGCTCGACGATGAAGGCCTCGAGCTTGGGCGCGAGCGTGGGCGGCAGCCCGTTCGCGCTGGCGAAATCCTGGATCTGTGCGTGCACGGGCACTCCGGCGAGGCACCGAGTATATCGCCACGCTGGTCCAAAGGGCAGCGTCCATACAATAGAAGGGGCCACGCGGGCACAGGGACGGCACGTTGACACCAATTCGGGATGCCCAACCCTCAGATTAGCAACTGCGACCGCTCGCAAGCTAGCTGCCCTTCGGGCTCGCAGCAGAAATCGGGGGTTAGATCGCCTGCGGCGAGCCCGGGCAAAGCACGGGTTGCCCCCAGCCTGTCGCCCGCGCCCACCATCTATGCTAGAGATGGGCAAGCTTTGGCATAGGAGGCCCCATGAACGTGTCGCTCACCGACGAGCTGGAGCGCTGGATCGAAGCCCGCGTCTCCTCTGGGCTATACCGTTCCTCGAGCGAGGTCGTCCGCGAAGCCCTCCGACTCCTTCGTGAACGAGAGGATCTGAAGGAGATCCGGCGCGAGGAGCTCCGCCAGCTCATCCGTCGCGGGGTCGAGGACCTCGACGCCGGGCGCAGCACCGAGCTCACGGATGATCTCGTCGACTCCATCAAGGTTGAAGGGCGCGAGCGGCGGGCGCGGAACACCTGATGCGCCTCCTGCTCATCTCCGAGGCCGCTCGAGAGGACCTTCGGGAGGCCTGGGAGAACGTCGCTCTCGACGACGAGGACCGCGCCGACCGGCTGATCGACAACATCGTCGAAGCCGCGAGACGCCTGCTGGAGTGGCCCGAGATGGGCCGCGCCCGCCCCGACCTGCTCCCAGAGCTCAGATGCCTGGTCGTTGGGACGTACCTCGTCTTCTACCGGATCCGACCCAGCGCGATCGAGGTCGTCCGGGTCCTCCACGGCCGACGCGACATCGACGCGCTGTTCTGAGCCACGCCACCGCACTTCTGCTGCGTGCAGCGAAGCTCCTCGACGCCAGTCTTTCGCTGCACGCCGCGAAGCACCGCTTGGGCGGTCTCAAGCCGCGCGCCGCGAGGAACCGCTACCGTGGTCTCATGCGGACCACGCGCTTCTGCCACTTGGCCGGAGCGAGCGCCCTCCGAGGCCGCTCGGACCGCGGGACCAGGCCGCTGCTGGACTTCGGCGAGGTGACGGCCCCTATCCAGGCGATGGAGCGCCGCCTCGATGTGGCGTGCAAGCTCGCGGGGGGCTCCCGCTTCACGCCCCACGGCTTCCGTCGCATGGTGGTGAGCCGCCTCATGCGGGCCCGCGTCGACCCCGGTACCGCCGCGATCCTGACCGGCCACAGCGTGCAGGTGATGCTCGGGCACTACCAGCAGGTCGCCGACGACGAC
>CAYMSU010000598.1:0-3520 GCA_964393165.1 uncultured Enterobacteriaceae bacterium | reverse complement strand
GGGCGCCGGAGCTCGCGCGCCGCCTGGCGCGCACACGGCTCGGGCATCTCCGCGGGCTCGATCCGGACATCGGGGAGCCGTTCTGGCACGGCGTGATCGCCTGGCTGGTGGCCCGCGACGACGTGCACGCGCTCCGCGACGGGGAGCTTGCCCGCGTCCTCGACTGGATCGAGGCGCAGCAGCGCGACAGCCTGCATCGGGGCCGACCGTTCTCGCTGAAGGGCCGGACGGCGCGGACCGTGCTCCGCGACGCGGAGCGGTGGCACGCGCTGCTGGCGCGCGAGCTGGACGACGATCCGTACCCGGCGTCGGGCATCCCGCGATTCGCGGACGGCCCCTACGAGATCGTGGAGCTGCGGTCCGAAGCGGCGCTTGCCGAGGAGGGCACGATGATGCGCCACTGCGCCCGGTCGTACCGCCGCCTCGTGGCGAAGGGCAAGGTCGCGCTGTTCTCGCTCCGCGAGGGCGGCGTGCGCAAGGTCACGATCGAGGTCGCGACGGGCGCCATGGAGGTCGTTCAGGCCAAGCAATCCGGAAACCGGGACTGCACGCCGCTGCAGCTGCGCGTGGTCCAGCGGTGGGCGCGGCGCCACCGCCTCGGCATGGCCATCTGAGCGGGGCCGGGCCTCAGGCCGGATCGAGCACGGTCTGGGCCATCGGCCGCGGAGCAGCTGGCCGAGCTCGTGGGCGCCCCTCAGGCGCTCGCCGACTGACTACTGCCAGCGGCCGTCGGCGAGCCGCGTGTGCTTGTAGGCCCGATACGTCCACTGCGTCTCGGTCAGGTACAGGTGCAGGGCCACCCGGCCGTCCGCCTGGAACTCGGTGAGCACCGGCTGGTCGGGCTGATCGCCGCGGCTGCCCCAGCCCACGAGGGTGGCGCCGCTCGGCAGGCGCTGCACCGACCCGCCGGCCCGGGAGGCGCCGAGGTACGCGCCCGACCACTCGCCGACCAGGGTGGCCGCGCCCGCCGCCTCGTCGAGACGGTACTCGACCCCCCGGGCGTCGCCGACGGGGTAGCCGAACCACGGGTAGGCGTTGTCGAACAGGAGCAGACGCCCCTTGCCGAGCGGCACCGCGCAGTGCTGGCCGAAGAAGGCCGGCTGCGCCTCGCCGTCGGGGTCGACGAGCGCGAAGTCCGACGATGCACCGCCGAGCCTCCAGATCAGCTCGCCCGCAGCATGGCGCTCCGTCTCGAACCGAGCGACCTTGAGCACCTGGTTGGGCACCAGGGCGGAGATCACGAGGTGCCCGTCGTCGGGATCGACGAAAGCCGAGTTGACGTGGGCGTACTCCCACCCGCTCGGGCGGGCGAGCGCGATGTACGAGGGGTCGAAGTCGTCGAGGTCGACCACCCCCTCCGTGGTCCACTCGAATACCTTGGCGCCCTCGGGCGAGAAGATCTGGACCACGCTGTCGTAGACCATGACCTCGTCGGGGCCGCCCCAGGGCGACAGATCGAGCGTGTTCTCGGCGCGGCCGAGCACCAGGACCTGGCCGTCGGGGAGCACCTGGAACTCGTGCCCGTCCATCACGACCGGCCGCCCGTCGTCGAGCGGCACGGGCAGCCACTCCTCCCGCAGGTCGAAGTCCGGCCCCCGGAGGTGTCCGGTGTTGTTCCCCCCGCGATCCCGTTCGACGTGGGTGATCCGGCCGTCGGGAGTCGCTCGGAGGTCGAACGGGGGGCCCTCGCTGCGCCGGTACCATACCGGGACACCCACGTTGTCGACCACGAGGTGGAACCGGCCGACCGAGGGCGGCTGGCGGGTCCAGCTGTAGTTGCCGAGCATGAAGTACCCAGGCGCGGGCTCCCCCTGGATCGCCACTGCGACCGTGGGCAGGTCGTCGGGCACCGCGACGATCGACCAGCGCCCCTCTCGCTCCGCGCAGCGCACGCGCACGGTCACCCGGTCGCGCTCCCTCCACGTCACCGGGGTGCCGTTGAAGAGGACCTCGACCTCGCCGCCGTCGATCGTGTCGCGGAGCAGGTCGATCTGCGCGCCCGGGCAGGACGTGGCCCCCGTGAACGCGATCACCGAGGCCTCGAGGGTGCGCAGGCGGACGGCGTAGTGTGCCTGCGCGGGGTCGAAGGCGGGGAACAGCGCGCCCGTCGAGAGCGTGAGCTGGTCCAGCAGCGGGCCGTCGGGCGGAGGTCCGGCAGGGATCGGCGAGACGCCGTCGCTGCAGCCGGCCAGGCCGCGGAGCACGACGACGGTGCACCAAGTCGGCATACAGGCCCCCACCGGCAGAATCGCGACCTTACACGATCCTGACGAGCCGAGGGCGGCAGGCGGGCACAGACCGCAGCATCGCCTGCTTCAGGGCTGCTGAACCACCATCCAGTTGGCGGTGCCCTCCGCGGGCGTGACCTGCTGCGATGTTCCGTCGGGCCAGTTCACGACGATCTGGGAGACCTCGTCGGCGTCGGCGAGCCCGAACACCAGATCCGACTCGTTCTGGGCCCCGAACCCCGTGGCCGACTGGCGGAACTGGTGCAGCTCCCACTCGTGCCGATCCCACTCGCGGTAGGCGGTCACCACGACCTCGGCGCCCACCCCGTCGCGGTTCACGGTGCGGCCGTTGCCCACCAGCCGGATCCGGAGGAAGCGAGGGTCGGGAAGGTCGAGCTTGAACAAGCGGTTCGGCTCGATGAAGCCGAACGCTGCCGGCCCTCCGTTGTGGACCCCGATCTCGGGCACTCCGTCGCCGTCGAAGTCGGCCAGCGCAGTGCCGTGGGTGCGGTACGGGTACGGCACCGTCGGGGCGCCGTCGACCGGGTCGGCAGGGAAGTCCACGAGCGACGTCCAGTTCTCGAACTGCGGAACCACGACGTCGCCCACGCCCTCGATGGAGACGGTGACGCGCCCGCGGGAGACGAACAGCCGGTCCACGTCGCCCACGCTCCCGACCCCGGTCCCCACGTACACGTCGGGGAATCCGTCGAGGTCGACGTCGCCGACCTGGCAGCCCATCACGCCCCAGCCGATCCCCATGGGCCCGCCCATCGTGGGCGGCTCCGTGCGCTCGTGCCACGTGTCGGAGATCCCGGTGTGCTCGGCCACGTCGACGAAGCCAGTGCCCTCTACGTTGATCAGGACCTGGTGACCGTCTGTGCTCCCCGGCTCGTCGCGGCCCCGATGCAGCAGCACGAGGTCCTGCCACCCGTCGTTGTTGAGATCGCTCGCGATCGAGCACATCGCCTGGTCGGCGCGCGGGCCGCCGATGCTGCCATCGCCGACGAGGTCGCGCTTGGCGGTGGCGTTCAGGAAGCCGAGCCCGCCACGATCGGCGAGCTGGTTCTCCCAGAGCACGCTGCGGCGCACGAAGTTGTTCTCGTAGATGTCCATGTCGCCGTCGCGGTCGAAGTCGAGCACCGACGAGTGCCGGGTGGCGCCCCGGGACCGCTGCAGTCCGGTGGACGCCGCGACGTTCACGAGCTCGAAGCCGCGGTTGAGGTACAGCTGGTTGAGCCCGATCGAGGTGCTCGACGGGTCGATTTAATGAAACAATTCGGACAAGTTAT
>CAYMSU010000597.1:0-3521 GCA_964393165.1 uncultured Enterobacteriaceae bacterium | reverse complement strand
GCCAACGGCGAGCCAGCCTCGTTCGTCATGCCGCAGGGCCTCGACGAGGACGAGGGCGACGGCGACATCGCGGTCGTCAACATGATGCCCGCAGGGCCGCTCGGGTTCGACCGCACCTCGCAGGGGGCCGAGCTCTTCGTCAACCTCATCCTGTGGACGTGGACCTGGACCAACGAGGTCGAGGACGAGTTCGGGGAGGAGATCGAGGTCGAGATGCGGTTCGACCGGCCCGGCGGGATCTGCGCAAGCGCGACGGGAGTACCCGTGGTCGTCGCGCCGAGTACGGTCGCGAGCCAGATCGGCGCAATTATTCCTCCTGCGGTCCGTCTGCGGGACAATCCGGCGGCGGCCACCTGGCTGCGCTGCCAGGACGACTGGGACTGCCGGCAGGACGGCCAGCCCAACACCAACCTCTGCTTCTTCAACCACAACACGACGATCCTGCAGGATCTCAACTGCAACGGCATCGACATTCGTGACGAGGACGAGTTCGATCCGAACATCGACCCCGACTGCCTCGCGAACATCGACCCGGCGACCAACGAGCCCTACGACATCACCGACTACTACTACGACTTCAACCGGTTCGTGTGCGACTTCGTGACCGACAGCTTCGATCCCGACGAGGATCGTCTGTCGACCGGAGGGTTCACGATCACCAACCCGCGGGACAACCAGACCTGGGAGACGGCCCGGCTGTCGTGCGACAACTGCCCCGACTTCTTCAACCCCAACCAGCACGACTGGGACTTCGACGGGGTCGGGGACGTCTGCGACACCTGTCCGTACGTGCCGCACGGGCAGAACCCGGGCGACAGTGACGGGGACTGCCTCGGGGACCACTGCGACAACTGCATCGACGCGCCGAACCCCGATCAGTATGACCGAGATCTCGACGGCTGGGGCGACGCCTGCGACAACTGCCCGGGCGACTACAACCCGCAGCTGAACAACCGGGGCAACGATCAGCGAGACAACGACGGCGACGGGTTCGGCGACGTCTGCGACAACTGCTTCGTCGAGGACGGGGAGCAGGGCAACTCGCCCTACAAGTACCTCAACGACCCGAAGTCGCCGTTCTACCTGGCGCCTGGCAACACCCGAGACTGGCCGCAGACCGACCTGAACGACAGCGACGGCGACGGCTGGGGGGATGCCTGCGACGTCTGCCCCGAGTTCTTCAACCCTAGCCAGAACGACCAGGACCGGGACGGCGTCGGCAACCGGTGCGACAACTGCCCGGGGATCCCCTCGCAGGATCGCAGCGACCAGGATCTCGACGGGCTGGGTGACGCCTGCGACAACTGCCAGACCGTGCCCAACAGCGATCAGTTCGACCAGGATCTCGACGACATCGGGGATGCGTGCGACAACTGCCGCAACCGGGCCAACACCTCGCAGATCGACAGCGACGGCGACGGCCTCGGCGACGAGTGCGACAACTGCCCCGAGGTGGCGAACGCGGCCCAGGGTGACGCCGATGGCGACGGCCTCGGCGACGCCTGCGACAACTGCCCGTTCATCCCGAACGAAGATCAGGAGGATCGCGACGGCGACGGGTTCGGCAACCGCTGCGACCTGTGCGTGTTCCTGGCCACGACCTCGAACATCGACTCCGACAACGACGGTGTGGGCGATCAGTGCGACAACTGCCCCACCGTCGCGAACTTCGACCAGGCCGACGACGACGAGGACGGCGAGGGGAACACCTGCGACGTGCTCGGGCTGCGCGGGGGCGGGGAGCTCGTCCAGAGCTCCGACACCCTCACGACCTGCTCCACCGTCGGCAGCACGGGGGCGCCCTGGCTGCTCGTCTTCGGGGCGGGGCTCCTCGCCCTGCGGCGGCGTCGCGCGGCCTGATCGCGCCTGTGGGCCCGGGGCTTCGCCGGGCCCTTCCTCCGGCCCGGACGCCCGCAGGCCTGCGGGGTCCGGGCCGCTTGCGTGAACAACCCCTGGGTGGCTAGCGGGTGACCCCTCTGGACAGTACCCTGACCGTCACGCGGAGCGGCAGGATGACGAGTGTGGGCAAGCGGACCATCGGGGCCGTTCTCGCGGGAGGGCTCCTCCTCGGGGTCGCGGGCCCGGCCCGGGCGCAGCCCTACGATGTCGCGCTGCTCGGGGCGACCGGCCGGGCCGTCGAGCACGAGGACGTGCGCGACGGGATCATGTGCGCCGGCCGCGGGCTCGGGGCCGTCAACTTCCTGAACCCGGAGATCCCGCGCGCGGCCTACGAGATCCGGCGGATCGACATCGTCGATGTCGAGGCGACCACGCCCTCGCTGAAGGATCTCGAGCCGTACGACGCGGTGTTCGTCTACAACAACCGGCCGTTCGCGGACTCCGTGATGCTCGGCAACGTGCTCGCCGACTACCTCGAGGCCGGCGGAGGGGTCGTGCTCGCCGGCAAGGCCTTCGACCAGACCGAGGGCCTCGCCGGTCGCCTGCTGCGCACCTACCCCGTGTTCGAGGATCGCGGCGTCTTCACGATGGCCGGCGGCAACCTCGCGGTCGACGTCGCCGATCCCGCGCTCGCCTGGGCCATCGGCCCCCAGCGCGGCGACGTGATGTTCCACGGCTTCCAGGCGTTCGACGGCGGCAGCGGCAGCTACCAGGTCCAGGGCCTCGTGCCGGTGGCCGGCGCGGAGCGCATGGCCGACTGGTCCAATGGGGAGCCCGCGGTGGTGCGCGTCGAGGCGCCTCAGCCGAGCTACGGCCGCCTCGTGGCGCTCAACGTCTACCCGCCGTCGAGCCGCGTCGACTCGTCCTCGTGGGACGCCGATACCGATGGAGCCCGGCTGTTCGACGGAGTGCTCCGCTGGGTGCTCGACTACGAGATCGTCGCGCTGTGCGAGAACGACCTCTACGAGCAGGACCTCAACTGCAACCTGATCGACGCGGCTGACGAGGGGCCCGTCGACGTCTCGATCGAGGCCTGCGCCGACACCGTCGACCCGATCACCGGTCAGCCCTTCGACAGCCAGGACGAGTACTGGTCGTACTACGACTTCGAGTGTGCCTACCCCGTGAGCACGTACGACCGGGACTTCGACCTGCTGGGCCGCGGCGAGATCTCGCTGAGCCCGGGCTCGCCGCAGCCGTTCCTCACGGTCACGCTCAGCTGCGACAACTGCGGCGACGAGTTCAACCCGAACCAGCTCGACTTCGGCTGCGATCGGCGCGGGGATCTTTGCGACAACTGCCCGTTCGACGACGACGGGGTGCCCTGGGAGGAGAACCCCGACGCCGACGGGGACTGCTTCGGGGACTTCTGCGACAACTGCCCCTCGGTCTCGAACCCCGCGCAGTACGACGACGACCTCGACCAAGTGGGCCAGGCCTGCGACAACTGCCCCGACGTGTACAACCCCGTCGAGATCATCGAGGGCGGGCTCCGCCAGCCCGACGCCGACGGGGATGGCGTGGGCGACGTCTGCGACAACTGCTTCGGGATCCCCGCCCTGCAGGGCGCGCCCGAGCCCGTGCCCGACGACGTGTTCAACCCCGACCAGGGCGACATGGAC